>CAZJGS010000005.1:0-48848 GCA_964545735.1 uncultured Spirochaetaceae bacterium | reverse complement strand
TTTTCAAAGTTTAAATCAGTTTTTATTTCACTATGATACTGCTCAGAGGTAGCATAGTCACGGTAAAGAGCCACTATTGTTTGAGCATCTTCAGCAAGATTTGTCCAATATAAGTTCAATTCTATTTCTGGAAATAACAAGGAATTCCCTTTTTTATCTTCATAACACTCTTTAATCTTAAAAGCTATTTGAGCTTTATCTGTTACATCTTCCTTTCCTAAAGGATACATCTCTGTAAAATAGCCATAATAAACACTTGTCTTCCTATAAGAATAGGATACTTTCTTATCACACAATGATTTAGCTCTTTCTAGTAAATCTTGTGAATAATCATTTCTTCTGGATTTCTTTTTAATTATAAAATTAACATTGCTATTATGAAGGATATTAACAGTATCAATGCTGTCATGACCACTGTCAAATCTGCATAAAACTTTGTTATATTCTTCAGGAGAAAGTATTTCATTAGCATCATTTAGTACTTTTTGTACAAAAGGTATTGAGTCTTTTTGAGAGTGTTGTTTACCTGGTCTTAGCTCTGCTCCAATTGAATATTCCATGCAATGAGAACCACTGTTCCACGTTAAGAGAACCACTAATATTATAAAAGAAACCACCAATATCTTAGATAATTCCGCTTATTTTAGCTTCTTCATTCTATTTATTAAATATTTGTCTCATTTTGTTTGTTTAAGTATTAAAGTAATTGAACTATAGATAATATAGCCTTTAATGGCCTTAGGATAAAAAAATAGATTTAAATTATCAACCTTTTTCATCTTCTATAAATTGAGTAAAAACTACTATTGAGTGATTACTGGTTATATATTTTGTTGTATTCAATTCTAAAAGTTTGCTAGACATGATAGATGATAGAAAACCTATAGGCAATCCATAATATTTATTGATCTACTTCTTATAACCAGGTGGATTACTATTAAGGCTGGAGCTTAGCACTTAATAGAGTGTTTTTTATAGCAAGACAAATCACATAGGATGGAATATTGCGACCTGAGGGATAAATACCCAATTGAAACCAATACTCTCCTCAAAGTGGCTAGTAAGGATTTATAAAATTTAAATTGGTTATAAGTAAGATATTAAGTGGTATTCAAATTAGATATTTGCATGGTTTCATTGACGATATTTTTTCTGCTTTGACCGGTTCTCTTACCGATATTGGTGGTATTCCTTGTAGAAAATTTATTTAAAATGGTTCTTATGATAGATATTAAGTGGTTCTAAATATAGATATTGCTTAGCTCTTATAATAGATATTAATTGGTGTTTTAGCGGTATCCTAATAGATATTACTGGTATTGTTGTGGATATTTATTATTGATTATCGGTTCTCGAATAGATATTGATGTGGACTCATTGACGATTTTTTTTTGGCTCTCAAATAGATATTTATGTGGTTCTGGAATAGATATTTAAAAATAATTCCCCAGTATTATAGTAGATATTATTTGCAATTTGAGAAAATTCGACATAGATATTAGTGGTATTATTGCAAATATTAATATCGGTATTATTAACGATATTATTTGTTAAAAGGGCAGTATTATTGATGATATTGGTGGAGCTATTGAGAATATTAATTTTTTTCTTACCAGAATAGACAAACGGTATCTTTACTGATATAGCTGGACTTCTTTATAGCGAATACTCACCAATACAGTAAGAACCTAAATAACTCATTAGTGGAGCAAAGCCATCTTCACCTTTATAGGTTCTAGAGCATTCTTCTTTTTTACACTTAGAATTTAACATTGGAGTAACATCAAAATCTAGAGGAATATATTTATTGGTTATCTTTTCACAGCAATAAGTAACTTTCTTAAGAAGTTCAATATTTATCAAATTGCAGTAGTCAACAAAGTTATCAGTAATTTCTTTTTCTAAATATAAACGTAGAGTTTCTTGAGCTGGAGTAAACTTTAGATCAAGGCATTCTTTAAAAACTTCGTTATGCCGAAATTGCTCTACATCAGAAAAACTGGTATATCCCATAGAAAGTAAACCAATTAAAGTTTTGTAGATTATTTCATTTTCTAAAAGGTTTTTAGATTTAAGTGTTTCAATATTATACTCAGCTTGGTCACTTACTTGTATCATTGCAAATGTTAAAATCTTTGAAATAAGATTTATACCCGCTTTACCCTCTAAATTAATTGTAGTAGTATCGTAATTAATCATAATAATCTCTTTTGTTCCTTTGTTTCTAGTTAACTCATTGTAACATAAGGGGTTATTTTATTCTATAGATATTACTTAACATTTGTTAATATATTTGTTTTTTTATCTATACGGATTCAGGTGTTATATTAATTAAATCTTTTTTCTTATTTCCCTATGATTAGTTTTAGGCTCTTGAATTAATACTCTAGTTGAAGATGGGATATCTTCTTTAATCCAGACAGAAGATCCAATTATGGAATCACTTCCTACTGTTATATTGCCCAAAATTGTAGCATTTGCATAAATAGTAACATTATCTTCAATTGAAGGATGACGCCTTGCCCCTTTTATTATATTACCTGAAGAGTCTTTAGGGAAACTTAAAGCACCAAGAGTAACACCTTGATAAATCTTTACATAATCACCAATTACCGTAGTTTCACCAATAACAACACCTGTACCATGATCAATAAAGAAACTATTTCCAATTGTTGCACCAGGGTGAATATCAATACCTGTTTCTTTATGAGCCCACTCTGTAAGCATTCTTGGCAGAATAGGAACTCCAGCTTTATATAGACTATGAGCTACTCTATAAATGGTTAAAGCTTTTATATAAGGGTAAGATAAAATAACTTCATGTAAATTAGTTGCAGCGGGGTCATTATCAAAACCAGCTTGTGCATCTCTTTTGATTTTCTTTCTTATTTTAGGAAGATCTTCAAATAATTTACCTAATGCTTCATCTGTTTTTATTCTACTTGTTTTTGCATTCTCACAAGAATCATCACAATCATTATTAAATGATAAAAATATTAAATTAGATAAAGTCCATTTGACAGTATTAAGTTGATGTAAAACAACATCTTTAAAAGATTGACCTTGAGCGCCTTCACATCTGCCAGGAAACATCAGCTCAAGAAGTTCATTAGAGCATTTTTCAACACATAGACTGCTAGGTAGTGGTTTAAGACCAATGAAGTTAGCGCTATTGTTGTTTAATCTATCAAAACTTTCTAAATATTCTTTATAATTGTTGTTCATTATTATCTCCTGCTTCAAATATATATAAAAATATCGAAAAAAACAACAAAACCGATGCAATTGCATCGGTAATTCCTATTAATTTAGTATAGTATTTATTAAATTGTTTAATTAATCAATTTCAACTTTTATCAGTTGTTGAATTCTATCATAAAATTTAGTAGTTAAAAGAACTGCAACTATTAATTTGATGACATCACCAATCAAGAAAGGTATTACTCCAACTTTAATTGCTTTGGCCATTTCCATTCCTGTAGCTAGTTTTAACCAAGGTATTCCAATTAAATAAATTGCAATTGTAGCTAAAAGTCCACCTATTATGAAATAGGGAAGTTTATATTCTTTGTTTTTTCCCATGTCTGAAATAAGACCTGCAATAATAGTAGCTAGAAGCATACCAAACAAGTATCCACCTGTTGGACCAATTAACGCTCCAATTCCACCACCTGAAGAAAAAATGGGTAATCCAATAGTTCCTAGGATTAAATAAACAACAAAGGAAAAAAATCCAATATTAAATCCACCGAGTAGTGCTGCTAATATTACAAATAGTGTTTGTAGGGTAATAGGTACTGGCGGCATTGGTACTTTGATAAAAGTTCCAACTATAATTAAACCAGTAAATAATGCTGTAATTAATGTTTTTCGTGTATTCATGGGCTCACTATAGCAAATTAAAATATGATTGTAAACATAAAAATTGGAAAAAGGTTTACAATGTAAAAAGGGTGTGAACAATCATTGAAAAAACACGCAAATAAATATATTCTAAGACTAATTATGAGTTTAAAAAATAAAGTATTAAATTATTTAGAGACTAGCGGTGATGAATTTGTTTCTGGTCAACAATTAGCAGATGATTTGAAAGTTAGTAGAACAGCAATTTGGAAAGCAATTTCAGAATTAAGAAAAGAAGGTGCCCTAATAAATGCTGTAACTAATAAGGGTTACTATTTAGTTAGAGAATCACAAAAATTATCACTCTTTAGTTTAGAAAAAGAACTAAAGGATTTTGAAGTGCATTACTTAGAAGAGGTAGATTCTACCAATTCTTATTGTAAGAAACTTCCAACAAGTGATGTCTTTAAAAAGACAGTTGTTGTAGCTTCAAAGCAGTCTGGGGGAAGAGGAAGACGAGGTAGAACCTTTGTTTCTCCTGATGGTGGTATCTATTTTAGTTTATTAATTGATTCTCATAATAACAATGAGGATAATTTATTAATTACAAGTATTGCATCTGTTTCAGTAGCTCGTGCTATTAAAAAAGTGTGCAATGTTGATTGTAAAATTAAATGGGTAAATGATATCTTTATTAAAGAGAGAAAAGTTTGTGGTATATTAACTGAAGGTGTTATTGATATGGAAGTAGGGAAGATAAAATCAATGGTAGTTGGTATTGGTATAAACTTTTCAACACCCATGGATGAATTTCCAGCTGATCTCAAAGATATAGTAACTAGTATATATGATAATGAGCAAGCTATTCCAAATAATGTAAGTAGAACAATGCTTGTAAAAGAAGTAGTAACTGAGATATATAATATTTGGGATGATTTACCAAACAAAGATTTTTTAAATGACTATAGATCAAAATCTAATGTAATAGGTAAAAGTGTTACTATATATAATAGAGATAATTCAGTCCAAAATGGAGTAGCTATTGCTATTAATGATAGTGCTCATTTGATTGTTGAATTAGAAGATAAAACAGAAATTGAGATAGGAACTGGAGAAGTTACAATAAGAGTAACAAAATAGCATTTTTTTATCTTGAATAGAAATAATGTTATTAGTATTATAAAGCGATTAAAAATAATAGGAATAAGGATTTGAATAATGTTACAAGAAATAAGAGAGCAATGGAAAGTTTTAATTGAAGGACAACTAGCAGCCTATGCTAAAGAGCTATTGAATGAAGAAGTAAGTCTAGCCCCTTTATCAATACAAGTTCCACCAAAACCGGAACTCGGTGATGTTGCTTTTCCATTATTTGCCTATGCAAAACAGCTAAGAATGGCACCACCAAAGATTGCTCAAGCTCTAAAAGAAAGAATTGAACAACTTGAAGATAAACCCTTGGGTGAATTAATCATTGCAGGTCCTTATTTAAATATTAGACTAGATTTTACAGCTCTTATTAATGACTTAAAAGATAAAGTCTTTGAATCTGAAGATACTTATGGAAATAGTAATGTTTTTGATAATAAAAAAATAATGGTTGAATTTAGTTGTCCAAATACTAATAAACCTCTTCATCTAGGACATATGAGAAATGATAGTCTAGGTGAAAGTGTATCAGCTATTTTAAAAGCAAATGGAGCAGACATCAAAAAGGTTAATTTAATTAATAACCGTGGTGTTCATATTTGTAAAAGTATGCTTGCCTATATGAAGTTCGGTAACGGAGAAACTCCTGAGTCATCAAATATGAAAGGTGACCATTTAGTAGGTAAATATTATGTTAAATTTGCTCAGTGGGAAAAAGAAGAACCTACTGCTGTAGATCAAGCGAAAGCTATGCTAGTTAAATGGGAAGAAGGGGACAAGGAAACTATTGATCTTTGGAAAAAGATGAATGGATGGACTCTTGCGGGTCTAGCTGAGTCCTATGAAAAAACTGGTGTAAGTTTTGATAAATACTATTATGAAAGTGAAACCTATAAACTTGGAAAAGATAAAGTTCTAGAAGGTTTAGAGGCAGGAGTATTCTATCAAGAAGAAGACGGATCTGTTTGGATTGATTTAGAAGAAATTAAATTAGACAAAAAAGTACTTCTTAGAAGTGATGGAACTTCTCTTTACATGACTCAAGATATTGGAACAGCTGTTGCAAGACATGAAGATTGGCCTTTTGAATCATTAACCTATGTTGTAGCTAGTGAACAACAATATCACTTTCAAGTATTATTCTATATTTTGAAAAAACTTGGATACTCCTGGGCTAATAGTCTACATCATTTATCCTACGGTATGGTTAATCTTCCTAACGGTAAGATGAAGAGTCGTGAAGGTACTGTTGTAGATGCTGATGAATTATTTGATAATTTAGCAACTTTAGCTAAACAAGAAATACAAAATAAAGAAAGAGAAGGCCTTGTTGATGGTCTAGAGAAGACTGGTAATGCTATCGCACTCGGTGCTCTTAACTATTATCTACTACAAGTAGACCCAACTAAAGATATGACTTTTGATCCAGAAAAAAGTATTTCATTTAATGGTAATACGGGACCTTATTTACAATATATGGGAGCTAGAATTTCATCAATGCTTAGAAAATTTGATGCCATAAAAGATGATTATAAAGACATTGAATTTGATGCTTCTCTATTAACCTCCCAAGAAGAGCGAGAACTTGTTAAAATGATTGCTAATTTCCCTGGTGTTGTTAAAAAAGCCGGTCTTAATTATAACCCTGCCATGATATGCTCTAACCTCTATGATATCTCTAAGATGTTTAGTAAGTGGTATCATGAAAATAAGATTCTAAAGGCTGAAGATAGGAATGTAGTAGTTGCAAGAATTACATTGTCAAAAATGGTTCTTCAAGTAATGAAGAATTCATTCAAACTAGTTGGAATTTCTTATTTAGAAGTAATGTAGAAATAGATTATTTAAAGAAGTTTTTTAAAAACAATATTTATTAAATATAATTGAGCTCACAATTTGTGAGCTCATGTTATCTATAGCCAAAGTCTTTTGAATTACTCCTTGATGAGATACAAAGAAATATATGCTAAACTATACTTGGGCGAAGCTCCAATGGATTCGCTCTTCAGTTTAAATTAATATATTTCTAAAACTTTAAATGAAATATTTTTGTTTATAAGAAGGATATAAAATTATGAAAAAAATGTTTTTGGATCCCAAGAAACCACTTCATACCTGCAATGAAAAATCATGTGATGATTGCAAACTTGTAAATAAGGTTGAGTGCCATTTTAATGGTGGGCAATTATTTCGTTTTTTACTTTTAATTTTGCCATTATTTCTTGTGGGTGGTTATGTAATATTTAAATTTAACCTATTTTTATTAATTCTATGGATAGTTTTTATGATTTCATATTTTGGATTAATAGAAATTCGCGTTATGTGTAGCCATTGTCCTCATTATGCTGAACCTGATTTAAAAAGTTTAAAATGTTGGGCGAATTATGGATCACCTAAAATATGGAAATATAGACCAGGTCCAATGTCGATTTTGGAAAAGATAATTTTTATTACGGGTCTAGTTATTATATTAATCTCACCAATTGTAATTTTACTCATCGGGCATAATTTTATGTTTGCAATATTTTATCTGATATTATTAATTTTATGGAAAATTGGACTAAAGGTATTTTATTGTAGTAGATGTATTAATTTTGCATGTCCGTTAAATGCTGTTGAAATTGATACAAAGATCTTATTTGTTGATAAAAATAAAAAAGACAAAAGCACAAAAAGAAAATAAAAATGCACTACAAAAAAAATGAAAATGTGGTTGTTCCTTGGGCTCTTTTTAAATTGTTTTTAATTGCAAGCTAATTGGAATTTATTATTTAGAGTTAATGTAGAAATAGATTATTTAAATAAATTTTCTAAACATAATAGTTATTACATATAATAGATCTCTCAAATTGTGAATTCAGTGTTGTCTATATCGGAAGTTTTGTAATTAATTAAGTTTTTATCATGGAGTTTGCCAAAGCTACTTTAATATGTAGTTACTTATCATTTCTTTTAAAGACGGATGTATCCTTTTTTGTATATTAATATACTGAATAATAATATTAAAAGAAAGCAAGTAACAAATTTTTTCTTATGCCAATAAACTTTTTTACTTAGTTCTAAGGGTTTGGGTTTCCATATTCAATTGATAAAATGGAAAAATGATAAAATAAATTTAATAAAAAACTTGACAGATTTAAATAGCGAGCTATAATGAGTTAAACGTTTAAATGAAAAAGGAAAATGAATGGCTACTTTAAAAGATGTTGCAAAATTATCTAATACTTCAATAGCTACAGTATCAAATGTTATTACTGGGAAAAAATTTGTTAATCCAGATACAAAAGCAAAGATACTAAAAAGTATGGAAGAATTATCTTACCAACCCAATTTTGCAGCAAGAGCCTTGAAATCAAATAAGAGTTATTCAATAGGAGTAATTTTACCAGATATAACAAATCCGTTCTTTGGAGAAATATTAAAGGCTATTCAGGCAATAGTAAATAAATCAGATTATCAACTAATTGTCGTTGATACAGATCAAAGCTCCAAACAGGAATTAAAGGCTTTAACTAAATTCATTTCAACAAAACAAGTTGATGGAATTATAATGATAGCGCCTAGATTAGAAGAAGAATTATTTCCAGCTAATATAACAATTCCATTAATAATTGTTGATAGACCAGAATTTAAGACTAGGAGTAGTTTTTCCTTTGTATATACTGATAACCTAAGAAGTTCCGCAATGATAGCACAATATGCTTTTAACGCAGGATACAAGACATTTGCGTGTATTTCAGGACCTATAAATGTACCTAATGCAAATATTAGACTAGAAGGTTATGTAAATACATTAGAAAAATGTGGAATAAAGAATGAAGAAATACAAGTAGTTAGAACAGAATTTACTTTCGAGCATGGTTTTGAAGCAATGACTCAAATTCTTTCTACAAGAAATATACAAGATAGATTAGCGGTATTTGTAACAAGTGATATTACAGCCTGGGGTGCAATTGAAGCTGTTAAAACAATGGGTAAAACTATCAAAGAACAAGTTGGAATCGTTGGATATGACGACATCTTTTTCTCAAAATTTTTACAACCAGCGTTAACAACTTTTAAAACTCCAACAGATAAAATTGGTAAAGTAGTTGGTACTATGATATTAGATCAACTTAAAGAAAATAACAAACAAGCAACTACAATTGTAATTGAAGGACAGTTAAAAATAAGAAGTTCAATATAATCTTTTTTTTACAATTGAGTTAAACGTTTAAATGAATAGGAGAATTAGGGATGAAAAAAAGTGGAATTCAAAACATTGCATTATTAAGTGCAATAGCAAGAATGGGTCATGGAGATATGATTTTAATAGGTGATGTTGGATGTCCTTTTCCAAGACATGAAATGACAACTTGTATTGATTTAGCACTTACTAAAGATATACCAAAAGTTGAAGATGTTTTAAAAGTAGTTTTAGACGAACTAGTTGTTGAAAGCTATATTGTTACAGAAGAAACTAAGAGTGTAAATCCTGAACATTACAAAACCTTTATGGATATCATAAATAAAGTTGATAACAAAGGTAATGCTCTAAAAGAAACAACAATTCCTCACGATGAAATGAAAGATTTATGGCTAAATGGAGCTTTAGACGGAAAAGAAGTTAAAACTTTTGTAAGAACTGGCGAACAAAGTCCTTATTCTTATATCATTTTAGTTGCTGGCGTTAATTTTTAAGGAAAAAATATGAAAGATTTATTAAGTATATTTGAAAAACCAAAACCAATTATAGGTATGGTTCATCTAAGACCATTACCAGGTTCACCTCTATATAACCCATCTGATATGAATATGAAAAAAATAGTTCAGATAGCAATTGAAGAAGCAAAAATCTTACAAGATGCTGGTGTTGATGGTTTACAAGTAGAAAATATATGGGATTATCCCTATCAAAAAGGCCAAGAAATTTCAAAGGCAACGGTTGCAAGTTTAGCCGTTGCTGTAAATGAAGTTTCATCTGCACTAAAGATTCCTGTTGGAGTTAATTGCCATATGAATGGTGCTCCGGAATCAATAGTATGTGCCGTAGCTGGAAACGCTCAATGGATTAGAGTATTTGAATGGTGTAATGCCTTTATTTCTCAAGTTGGGTTTGTAGATTCAATTGCTGCTCAAACAGCAAGACTAAGACATGATCTTCGAGCAGATGATATTAAAGTATTTTGTGATGTAAATGTAAAACATGGATCACATTATATTATTCATGATAGAAGTGTTGCTGAGCAAGCAATGGATGTTGAAGCCGAAGGTGGAGACGCAATAATTGTTACTGGTTTTGATACAGGAATGCCTCCTTCTCCAGAAAGAGTTCTTGAAGCAAAGAAAGCAGTTCATATGCCGATTATATTAGGTAGTGGTGTAGCAGAGAATAATATTTCTCAATTAATGAGTGTTGCTGATGCCGCTATTATAGGAAGCTGGTTTAAAGAAGATAATAATTGGAAGAATCCAATTTCCTTTAAAAGAACGAACTCCTTTATGAAGAAAATGGAAGAATTTAGGAGTACTTTATAAAATGAAAAAAATATTATGTATGGGAAGCATTAATATTGATTTAACAATGTTTTCTAAAGAATTACCTAAACCTGGCGAAACTATTAAAACAGATAATTTTCAAACCTTTCCTGGTGGAAAGGGTGGAAATCAATCTGCAACATTAGGAAAACTTGGTGCAAATATAAAATACTTTACTAAACTAGGAGATGACTTATTTTCTAAACAATTAATTGACGAGCAAAGCAAACTTGGAGTAGATACCTCTAATATAATTATTGAAGAGAATAACACAGCTGGTATTGCTATGATTATGGTTGATAGTCACGCTCAAAATTCAATTCTTTTTACTCCAGGTGCAAATGCTAATCTAAGTGCCCAAGATGTTATTGATAATCAACACATATTTGATGACTGTGATATTTTGGAAATTACAATGGAAATCCCAACCCAAACTTGTTTTCAAGCAATAAAAATTGCTAAAGAAAAGGGCTTAACTGTAGTTTTAGATCCAGCTCCAGCACCAGAAACTGGAATTCCAGCAGAAATTTATAAATTAGTTGATTATATTAAACCAAATGAAACTGAAACTGAAATTTTAACTGGAATAAAAGTTAATAATATTGAAAGCGCTGAAAAAGGATTGAATCAGTTGATCTCCTATGGAGTAAAACATCCAATTATATCACTAGGTAAGATGGGTTGTCTTTATAAAGACGGGGATGAGGTAAAGTTTGTTGAAGCTATAGATATGGAATCAATAGATACAACAGCTGCAGGTGATATTTTCCTTGCTGGATTTACTTATTCTTTAGCACAGGATAAAGATATTAACTATTGTATAAACTTTGCAAATACCATTGCTTCATTAAGTACAACCGTAAAAGGTGCACAAACATCTATTCCAACATTAGCTAAGGTTATGGAATTGTTTAGGGAGAAATAAATATGCCAGAAATATTGAGACTTACAAATATTCAAAAAAAATTTGGCGGAATAAAAGCTCTTAAAGGTGTTAATTTTGACTTGCAAGAAGGTGAGATTCATGCACTTTTAGGTGAGAATGGAGCGGGTAAATCTACTTTGATAAAAATAATCACTGGAGTTTATCAAGCTAATGAAGGTGATATCTTTATAGAGAACAAAAAAACAACTATAGAGAGTCCTATTGCAGCTAGAAAACAAGGTATCGGTGTTATTTATCAAGAATTGAGTCTAATTGAATCTTTAACCGTTGGTGAAAATATTTTTTTAGGAAATGAGCCGGTAAGTAAGGTCTTAGGAAAATACAATAGAGATAAGATGTATCAAGAAAGTCTTAAATATTTAGAGAAATTTGGAATTAAAATTGATCCTAAAGAGTCTGTTCATAATCTTAGAATGGGACAAAAAAGGATTATTGAGATTGTAAAAGCTTTAGCTTTAGATGCAAAAATTCTTTTATTAGATGAACCAACAACAGGTATGTCAGCAAAAGAAATTGATACCTTATTTGAAATAATGGACTCCCTAAGAAAAAAGAAAGTAACAATGATTTACATTTCTCACTACCTTGATGAAGTATTTAGAGTCTGTGATAGAGCAACTGTTTTTAGAAATGGTGAAAAGATAAATACTTTTAATGTTGGAGAAACTAATACCGATGAATTAGTAAAAGCTATGATTGGGAAAAATATTCAATTAGATAAAGTTGCAGCTACTAAAGATTTTTCTGCTAAAGATACAGTTTTAAAAGTAGAAAACTATAAAACTAATATTATGAAGGAAAAAATATCTTTTGAAGTAAAAGAATCAGAGATTTTGGGTGTTACAGGCATTATTGGAGCTGGAAAAAGTGAATTAGCTACTAGTCTTTTTGGAGCTGCTGGTGATTTTAAAGGAAGCTTCTTTATTAATGGTAAGAGTGAAAAAATTAATTCAACGATTAAAGCTAAAAATTTACATATGGCTTTTATTCCTGAAGATAGAAAAAGTGAAGGATTATTTTTAGAAGATACAATTGAAGAAAATACTTTGAGGGCAAATATTGATTTAATAGAAAAAAAATCTCATTTACTTGATAAAGCACTTCAAACTAAATTAGCTACCAAGATAGCTAAAGAGTTAGAGCTATCTCCTTTAGATGTAAAGATGAAAACTAAGAATCTCTCTGGTGGGAATCAACAAAAAGTTGTAATAGCTAAATGGTTAATAGGTGTTCCACAAATAATAATAATGGATGAACCTACAAGAGGAATAGATGTTGGGGCTAAATCTGAAATTTATAATCAAATTAGAAAATTAAGTGATTTGGGTAAAACTACAATTGTTATGTCTTCAGAATATAACGAATTATTAAGAGTTTGTGATCGAATATTAGTATTAAGACTTGGAAAAGTAGTTGGAGAATTATATCCAAATAAAACATCTACTCAAGAAATTCTCGCACTTTCTCTAGGAGGAAATTAATAAAATGGTATTAGAAAATTTTAATTCTCAAAAATTTAAAAAACTAATAAAAAGCGAATGGGGTTTGCTCGCAATACTATTAATATTAAGTATGATTTTTTCATTATTAACAGATTCATTTGCATCTTTTAATAATATGATGAATATTACAAGACAAGTATCAATTGTATTAATAATTTCAATTGGAATGCTTTGTGTTTTATTAAATGGTGAAATTGATTTATCAGTTGGTTCTACTGCAGCTCTTGCGGGAGTAGGATGTGCAATATCTTTAAATGCCACTGGTTCTATTCTTTTTGCAATATTAACAACTCTAGTTATTAGTATAATATTAGGATCGATAAATGGATTATTAACTGTTTATGGGAAAATTCCATCGTTTATAGTTACTTTGTCGAGTATGTGGATATTTAGAGGTATAGCTCTAGTTTGGACTGGTGGAAGGTCTGTTTCTGGTCTTCCTCGTTCTTTTTCATTCTTGGGTGCTGGCCATATTGGAATAATACCAACTTCAACTATTCTATGTACAATTTTCATATTAATTGCTTATTTTTACATACATAAAACTAAGCATGGTGTTTACATAAAATCAATTGGTGCTAACGAAGAAGCATCAAAATTATCAGCGATTCCAATTAAAAAATATAAACTGATCACTTTTATCCTTGCAGGTGTAATGAGTGGTATTGGTGGAATGATTACAACATCTAAACTTCTTTCTGCTCAAGCAATAGCTTGTGAAGGTATGGAAATGGATGTATTAGCTGCTGTAATTCTAGGTGGAGCTTCTCTTTCAGGAGGCGTTGGAACAGTAATTGGAACCGTATTGGGTGCATTAATAATTGGTGTTATAAACAATGGTATGAATCAATTAGGAATTAGTGCTTTTTATCAACAGATCGTTAAAGGATTAATCATTATTATCGCTGTATTAATCCGACGAAATAAAAACAAATAGTTTAGTTCAATCTTAAGGAGGGGAACTATGAAAAAATTTTTAACAATTTTATTAATTGGTTTAGCAATATCTTCAACAATATTTGCTAATGGACAAAAAGAGGCTGACGCAAAAGATGATACAATTACAATTGGATTTGCAGTATCAACTTTAAGCAATGACTTTTTTGTAATGATGAAAGATGGTGGAGATGCTAAAGCAAGTGAGTTAGGTATAGAGGTCGTAACACTTGATGCTCAAGATTCATCTGCAAAACAGGCTAATCAAGTATCAGATTTGATCAACAAAAAAGTTGATTTAATAATTTTAAATCCTGTTGATTCTGATGCATGTATAACTTCTGTATATGCTGCAAATGATGCTGGTATTCCTGTTATTACAGTAACAAGAATGTCAAATGATGGTGAAGTTGTTCAACATCTAGACATTGACAACAAAGAAGCTGGTGCTTTAATTGCAGAACAAATGATTAAAGACTTTCCAAATGGTTGTAAAGTTGCAGTACTAGAAGGAATTCCTGGCGCATCTTCAACTAATGATAGATCAGAAGGTTTTGTTGTAGGTACTAAAGGTACCGCTATTGAAATAGTTGTATCTCTTTCAGCTAATTATAGTAGAGAAGAAGGTGCAACTGTAATGGAAGATATCTTACAAGGTCATCCTGAATTAGAAGCTGTTTATGCTCATAATGATGAAATGGCTTTAGGTGCTGCTAGAGCAATTTATGCAGCTGGCTTAACCGATCAAATTAAAGTATATGGTGTTGATGCTGTTGATGATGCAATTGCTGCTATTAGAGCAAATGAAATGCAAGCAACTGTTCAACAACAACCAGGCTTACAAATGGGAATGGCAATACAAAGTGCATTCGACTATCTAAACGGAAAAACAGTTGAATCAAGAATTAACATTCCATTAAAATTATTAACAAAAGATAATATTTAATTTTAAAATCATGTAAGAAGTTATTAATATGATTTAAACAAAATAAGATGAATATCTTAATTTGAAAATATGTAGCTTTCCATTAATTTGGAAGGCTACATTTTATTTCTAGTAGTTAATAATGTATCTAAATTAAAATATTTTATTGCATTCATTAATTCTTAAATACGACAGCTAAAGTTACAGTATTACTATAATGTTGCAAATTATTATAATTTGGTCATATTTTTTTATATTCTCGAATTATATATAAAATCAATTCTTAATAATTGCAGTTAGTATTATAAACGTCCGTTGCTATTTTTGATATTGCTTTACAAAGCGATTCACATATCTCTCTTCTTCCCAGATTAAATCCCCATTTTCTAAAAATAGTTCATTTTTTAGGTATTTAATAAAAGTAGAGGCAAAGCTTTCAATAGCCAAGTCTAGCTCTTCAATATCGAGCCTACCACTTTCATTTAGAATTTCTAAAACAATTCTAGTTTGTGATATAATCATAGCATCAATAGCCATCGATATCTCTTTGGCTCTATCATCTGTGAATTTCTGCATTTCAACTATTCTATAGAAATCGAATAGTACTCTATTAATATAAATACTATGCCAATGATCAACAACTTTAATAAGAACTTCATTACTATCTCCTTCAAAGGAGAAGGTAACTTTGTTACTTTTAGATAGCTTTTTACCATAAACATACATTTCATTGATCATGTCATTTTTGTTTTTAAAATGGGAAAAAATACTACTCTTAGCTATATCAACTTTAGTGGCAAGAGAAGATAAAGATACATTGTCTAAACCCATCTTTGCACCTTCTTTTATAAGTGCTTTTAATAGATTGATAGCTGTTTTATTCTTATTCATAATTTGATATTACCGACCGTTCGGTAGTTAATCAAGGGGTAATTTCTTCATATTGAACAGTTTATTTTTAATTATACTTGTATTTATTTCTATTAATTGTTATAAATTATTTAGAAATTAATAAAACAAGGATGTAAAGAGAAGATGTACGCACTCGTTGAAATTCTCGGAAAACAGTACAAAGTTGTTGAAGGCGATACCATACAAGTTGATTTAATAAATCAAGAAACTGGTTCAAAGCTTGAATACAACTCCGTTTTAGCCTTAGTAGGCGAAGATGGTGCTAAGTTTGGCGCTCCTTATGTTGATGGTGCAAAAGTTGTTGCAACTGTTGTAGAAGACATTAAGGGCGATAAGATTAAAGTTTATAAGTTCCATCGTAGGAAAGGGTATCGCAGGACTCAAGGTCACCGTGAAAAATACTCTATGATTAAGATAGAACAAATCGCTAAATAAGGAGAGAAGAAATGGCACATAAGAAAGGTGGCGGCTCCTCTAGGAATGGTCGCGATTCTAACTCACAACGTTTAGGTGTTAAACGTTTTGGCGGTCAGTTGGTAACAGCTGGTGAAGTTCTAGTACGTCAACATGGAACAAAGTTCCACCCTGGTGAAAACGTAGGTTGTGGTTCAGATTATACTCTATTTGCAAAAATTGATGGTAAAGTTAAGTTCATTATTAAAAAGAACAGAAAATACCTTACTATTGAAGCTGTAGAAGGTAAAGTCGTGGTTAATGATTTCACTAACCGCAAATGCCTTGTAAGCGAATAAGAGTACAAAAATAACGATAAAGGGTTAATATGTTTGGATTTTCCGACGAAACCTATTTAGACGTTGCCTCTGGAAACGGGGGCAACGGTTGTATGTCTTTTAGACGTGAAAAATACGTTCAAAGAGGCGGCCCAGACGGTGGCGATGGTGGCCGTGGTGGCGATGTTGTATTTGTAGTAAAAAACAATCTGAGAACTTTATCTCATTTAAAAATGACTAGAGTTTATAAAGCAGAAGTTGGTAGAAACGGTTCTTCTCGCAGATGTTATGGTGCAAATGGTAATGAAATAGAGATTCCGGTACCTCCTGGTACAGTTATCAAAAATGCAGAAACAGGTGAAATCATAAAAGATTTAACTGGTGAGGAGAGATGGACTTTCTTAGAAGGTGGACGAGGTGGTTTAGGAAACTGGCACTTTAGAACAGCTACAAGACAAGCTCCAAAATTTGCTCAAACTGGTGAAGCTGGGGAAGCATTAAGAATTGGTGTAGAATTATTAGTCATCGCAGATATTGGATTTGTAGGTTATCCAAATGCTGGTAAATCTTCCTTACTTAATGCTCTAACTAATGCAAGAAGTAAAGTAGCTGGATATCCTTTCACAACCAAAATTCCACAACTTGGAATGATGCGTTATGGGGAAAATGATCTGGTACTTGCTGATATACCTGGAATTATTGAAGGTGCAAGTGAAGGCTCAGGAATGGGCTATAAGTTCTTAAGACATATAAGTAGAACAACTGGTTTAGCTTTCTTAATTGACTTAGCTGATGATAGATATTTAACAGCTTATGAAAAATTATATGAAGAATTAAAAGCATACAGTCCTGAATTAGTTGAAAAACCAATAGTAATTATTGGAACACACATTGATGAAGCAGGCACTGAGGTGCGACTAGCTGAGTTAAAGAAAAAGTATAGTGATAAACAAGTAATTGGTTTATGTGTTTATTTTGATACTGGTATTGATGAAGTTAAAAGAGCTTTTATTAAAATGGTAAGTGATAGTGAAAGCAAAACAGATAAAGTAACAAGTGAAGAAGATAATGGTGGATTTTCTACCGTTATTAATAAAGATGCATATTATCCTGAAACTCAGGATGAGGATCCTTCATGGTAAAGACTGCTATGTTTGGAGGTAGTTTTGATCCTATTCATTTAGGTCATCTACACCTAATACATAATGTATTTGAAAAAACAAGGTACAAGAAGTTTATTCTTGTGCCTTTATTCTCTAATAAATTTAAGCAAGGGTATAAAACAGTCCATTCTAATCATAGATTAAATATGATCAATTTAGCCTTAGAAGATTATAAGAGAATTTACCCAAGTGACAGCGAAATTGAAATAATTGTTGATCCTTGTGAAATAGAAAGAGGTGGTTTTTCCTATACATATGATACAGTAAATTATATATATGATAATTATAAGGTAGATTCAAAATTAGGCCTTTTAATGGGGGATGATTTACTTCAATCATTAACAAAATGGTATAAATTTGATAAACTTAAAGAAAAAGTTAAATTTGTTATTTGCAACAGAACTAATAAAAAGTTACAAATAAATGATTTAGATTGTGAAATTATTGATAATTTAATTTTTGAAGATGCTTCTTCAACTATTAGGACTTTAGTTAACGAAACTAAAGATTTTTCATCTTTAGTTTCTCCGGGAGTATATAATTATGTTAAAAGCCATGAACTGTACCGAAGTTGAACAATTTGTAAAAGGGCAAGTTAAACCAAAGAGATTTTTACATTGTATTTCAGTTGCGGAAACTGCAGTATATTTAAACTCTAGATTTAATGTAGGCCTTGAGAGAGATGACTGTTATAAATGTGGCTTGCTCCATGATCTAGCTCGTAACTGGGAATCTGGTGATTTGCTTTTATACACTAAAGAACATCAAATAGCCCTTGAAAAAGAAGAAGTTTATCACCCCTTTTTATTACATGCTCCAGTTGGAGCCTCCCTTGTAAAATCTATGGGTTATGAGCAATATGAAACAGCAATAAGGTGGCACACTTTAGGCAGTAAAGATATGGGACGTTTGGGTTTGGTAATATATTTAGCAGACTATTTAGAACCTAGAAGAGCCTTTTTAACAGATTCACAAAGAGTCTCATATAATAAGATGGAATCATTAGAGTTGATTTGTTTAAATGTATTAAAACAAATGAAACATCATTTTAAAGATAATGCTTTATCTTTTGCAACTTCTACTAAAACCCTTTATGATTATCTTAAGGATGGTGGAACTTTTTGAAAAAGTTATTGATTCTATTATTATTATTATTATTTCTATTGATCTCTTGCTCAAATCAACAAGAGAGTGAGTTTGTAATGATGGTAGAAGGTAAGATAGAGAATTATTTAATTGTTGTTGATAAAGATTATTATATTGAAATAGGGTATGATAACAGAGAAGTTGATACAGGAAAATTACTAAAAATATTAGGTGTTGCTTCTAATATGGAAATTAGTATTGATGAGAATACTGAAAAACAACTCCTTGATACTATAAAAAGATATGATGATAATAAAAGTTGCTTAGCTCAAGTGTTTATTGATAATAAGAAGCAATTAGAAAGTGAAATAATAAGAATAATATCGGAAAATTCAAATTATGATATTACTCAATTTTTAGAAAAATTAGATAAGCAAACAGCTTATTGTTTTGATGATATAGAAGAAATAAAAGATAGCGCAAACAATCTACCCCTATGGTTAGAACAAGTAAGAGGCCTATCTAGAAGGAAGGATTTATGAAAAGCGAATTAAAGAGTCAAGTAGATACTGTTGTAGAATATTTAGATGGACAAAAATGTCTAGACATTAATGTAATAGATTTAGAAAATCGTTGCTCTTGGGCAGATGTTTTTGTTATTGCAACAGTAACAAGTGTAGGTCATCTAAAGGGTGTATCTCATCAATTATGGTCAGTGCTAGGTGATTTGGGTTTAAATGTTAATGACAGACACAAAACTCCAGTTGGAGACGGTTGGGAGTTGATAGATTGTAATTCTATTGTAATACATTTAATGAGTGAAGAACTTAGAGAATTTTATTCTCTTGAAAAACTTTGGAAAGAAGTCGAAGACGAAGAAACTAATGAATAAACCAAAACCCTTTTAATTTAATTAAGAGGGTTTTTAAAAGTATTAGTTATTTCACAACAAATATATTTATTTTTTGCGTTTTAACTCAATTCGGGTTATAATAAAGAAAATTATTTTAGGAGCTTTATATGAAAAAAGTATTATTGACATCTCTTTTATTAATTTCCTTTTTAGGATTAATGGGTTGTGCGACTCCACAAGAAGTTGTTGTACAGGAACCTGCAGCAGCTTCTAACTCTGCATTAGATTCACTTCCTGATTGGATTTTAACTACTCCAAAATCAGCTGATATGCATTTTGCTGTAGGTACTGCTATAGCTGTAAATTTACCAACAGCAATAAAAAGAGCTGAGGCAGAAGGTAGAACAGCTATATCACAATGGATTAGCATAATGGTAAAATCAGCAATCAAAACTTTTGTAAATGATGCTGGATCTGGTAATGACAGACAAAATATTGACGCTTTTGAAGCTATCTCTGTTCAAGTATCTCAAAATTCCTTAAACGGTGTAACAAGAGATAAATTATTCCAAGGTGATGATGGTACTGTATATGTACTAATGGGTATTCCTTTGGCCAATGTTCAAAAAGCTTTTGAGCCAGCATCAAATGCTATAGTAAATACTTTTTCTAAAAATGAAGCTGCAGATGTAGCTAATGCTAGACTAGCCGATGGTTTTTATAATTTATTGAATGGCGATGTTTAATAATTGATATGAAAAGATTATTACCTTTAATTTTAATAATAATCTTGTTTAGTAGCTGTGTTTCACAAAAACCTGAAGCACAGCTAATTAATTTATCTGATAAAAATAAGTTAAATAATAATATTCAAAATGACTTATCTCTGTTAAACCTATCTGATTATGACGATAATGTTTATGTTGGCGTTTCAAGCCCATATAGCCTTAAAGAAAAAATGCTTGAGGTAGCTATTACAAATGTTGCCAAAAGTATCTTAATAGATGAATATTTAGTATTAAACAAGAGATTGTATAGTGAACAAAAATCTAACATTGGTTACACCTATTTTAATACTGACGACTTATTTGTCTATAAAGATGAAAACCTACCTCAAATAATAGAGTCTATAGAAATTTTAGATGTAAAATATGCTAAAGATGCTGGTTGCATTGTAATTGCAAAAGATACTAGAGTTAAAGGTTATAAAAGAATTTATAAACCAGAGTATGATAAAGATGGAGTTCCTACTTGGATACATGAAAGACCAGTAATTGAAGGTTATTTGGTTGGGATTGGATCAACTTTAGGCTATAGATTGTTTATTGATTCAATCCTTTCAGCAGATCATGAAGCAATTTATGATATTTCTTCACAATATGGTCATATTGCATCACATTTACAAAATTATTTTGTATTAAAAGAAAATGATTTTTCAACCTATTCTCAAGAGGGTCAAATTCATAACGAAATAGCCACAGTTGAGGGGTTAAAAAATATAGATTATTGGTATGATCAAAAAAATAACATGTTTTATAGTCTAATTATCATGAAAGATGACAGGAGCAATTAATGAAAAAAGTAATTCTAGTATTAATATCGATTGTGCTATTATCAAGTTGTGTTAGTAAATCTCCATACATAACTGATCATCCAGAATTTACTGAAGATGGTGCTCCTTACTGGACTGTTTTAACACCTCTAGATAAAGCGAGATATTATGGTGTTGGTATGGGACAATTATCTAACCAAATAAACAGTAAAATGAGAGCTGAAGCTGGGGCGAGAGATGAAATTGCACGACAGGTTTCAGTTCTTGTTAATAGTGCAGTAAAAAACTACACAAATGAAGCTGGCATGTTAAACAATACACAAGAGCTAACAGCTTTTGAAAATCTGTCTTTACAAGTTGTTAATACAACACTAAGAAATGTAATCGTTGAAAATACTTATCAAAATCCTAAAACCCAAGCTGTTTGGATTTTATCATCATTTGAAAAGAAATATTTACAAGATGCATACAAAGCTGAAGCAGTAAATTTAGAAAGAAGCTTAGAAAAAAGAAAAATAGCTGCAACAGAAGCTCTAGCATTAGCAAAAGAGAGAAATGCTGCTGCACTTGAGCAGATTAATTTGGCCAATAGTGATAATAAAGCAGCTCAAATAGAAGCTTTAGGCCAAGCCTTTAATCTTATCCTAAGTCAAAAAAATAATGAAATAGAAAAATTAGAAAACCAAGAATCAGCAGTAGATGTTGATAAAATGGTTGAATCTTTAAATAAAATAATAAATCAAGAAGAATAACGGAGACAAGAATGAAAAAAATAAAATTAATATCAATACTAATTGTTTGTGCATTAGTATTATCCTCGTGTGCAACCTCGGGTGTATCAAGATTAGATGAAAATTACGATGAAGATTTATCTGGTTATTGGAATGACACCGATATTAGAATGGTAAGTGAAAAATTAGTTGGAGAATGTTTATCATCTCCTTGGATACTAGATTATTTGATGTCTAGTAAAAATATGAAACCTACAGTTATTGTTGGTAATATCCAAAATAGATCAAGTGAGCATATGGATACAACTATAATTAGTAAAAAGTTTGAAATGGCTCTGGTTAATTCTGGTAAAGTAACCACTGTAGCTGACTTTAACTTTAAAGATGATCTTAGAGCAGAAAAGTTAGATCAACAATATAATGCTAGTGCTGAAACTGCAGCAGAACTCGGAGAAGAAGTTGGTGCTAATTTTATTTTACAAGGAAGTGTAAAGTTTAATATTGACCAAGTTTCTAAAACTGCAATCAGAACATATTATGTAGATATGGAATTGATTAATATTCAAAGTGGCCAAAAAGTTTGGTTAGGACAAGATACTGTAAAGAAAAAAGTAGATAAAAGTTCTTATCGTTTTTAATAAATAACGGGGAGTTATTGTGAAAAAAAGATTTATCTTAGTAATATTAGCAAGTTTGTTTATTATCTCCTGTGCAAGTACAGTGGAAAATTCAATGCCTAATTGGTTCTTAAATCAATATGATGGTACCTATTCAAAGAATAATTATTTGTGTTCTGTTGGAGCTGGTGCAAGTAAAGAAGAAGCTGAAGAAAATGCAAAGATTGCACTTTCACAAATATTTAATACTAGTATAAAGAATGCAAGTGTAAGCTTTGATAATGATAATTCCTCCTCCTTTGCTTCAAGAGGCTTTATTGACACTACCGTCGATGATTTAATAGGGATTAGTGTTGTTAACACTTTTGTTGACAATGAGGGTCTTTTTTATATAAGAGTAGCCTTAGATAAACGACTAGCAAGCAATAAAATTAGAGAAATTATAACACCCACAAATAATGAAATAAACTCTTTGATGAGTGAAAGTGGTAGTGTTTATACTAATTTTCAAAATCTTATAAGAGCTCAAAAATTAGCAATTGGAATACAAAAATATTTTGATCAGTTATCAGTACTTCAAAATGCTACTGTTACCTCTCCCTTAATCAAAATTGAAAATAAAATAGCTCGACTCAAAGAAACATTAGCAGTACGAGTTGTAGTAAATTCTGATGATGAGATAGCCTCAGAGCAATTAGAAAAGGTTGTTCAATCGATGCTTCTAGATTCAGGAGTATCAATTAATGATGAAGGCGCTTTGTTAGAGATTGACTATAATTGGAGTATGGCTCCACCAAAAGATAATTTGTATCAATGTAATTTTTCATTAAAAGCACAGTTGTTTGAAAATTCAGCAGTTGTTTTTTCTTTAGATACAAATTCACGTGGTATTGGAATAAGTGAAGAGAGTGCCAAATCAAAAGCATATAAAAAGGCCAAAACAATTATTGAGGGAGAATTGTTTTAATGAAAAAAAACTTTATAACATTTATACTTCTAAGCACTATATTATTAACAAGTTGTAGTACCTTTGTTGATTTAACTGAAGCCCAAACTTCATATTATCGAGGGGACTATGAAAGTACATTAAATTTTTTAGTTCTCAATTATCCTCAAATTGAAAAAAAACAAGGTACAATTGTTTATCATCTTGATGAGGGTATAGTAGCTCACGCTGGTGAGAATTTTAAAACATCAAATGTTAGTTTATTAAAGGCAGAAAGAGCAATAGAAGAAAATTTTACAAAAAGTATTTCAGCAAATGTTGGATCATTTTTTTTAAATGAAAGTGTTAGAGATTATGAAAGTGCATTTTATGAAGATATATATAGTAATATTTTTTTATCACTCAACTATTACCATCTAAATAATATAGAAGATGCTATGGTTGAAGTAAGAAGAAGCTTGGATAAGCTTCAATTAAGAGAGCAAAATCTACCAAAATTAAAAGCAGAATTAGAAAATCAATTAGCAGATAATAATGCTAAAAAAATAAATAACAAATTAAGTGCTTTTGAATCCTCCTTTGATTCTTCAGCTTTAAGTTATTATCTCTCTAGTTTGTTCTCCTTTGAATTTGGGGACTTTGATACTTTTAGAATATCCAGGGATAAAGGACAAGCAACATCAAAACTTTTAGCTAAATATTATCTTGAAGATGAATATACAGCTTTTGATACTTTAAAAAATGTTACAGAAGATAGTACTTTAGTCAATTTTATTGCTTTTTCTGGCTTAGCTCCAGTAAAAGAGTCTAAAGTTGATAAAAATATTTTAGTCATAGATCAGTATGTTGATGATGATGGTCTTTATCACAAACCTTATTATACTAATGTTGTTTATTCTGTTCCTAAAAAAAGAGGAAGTGTTGTAAAAAGTATTGAAGTAAAAATAGGTACAAAAAAATACAATTTAGAAGCCTTTGAAAACTTAGAATTAATAGCATTTGAATCTTTAGAACAAAAATGTAGCGGAGAGTATATTAGAGCTTACATCAGAGCTTTATCAAGAGAAATCGGTAAAGCTGCAACAGATACAGCTTCTGTAGAAGAAGGGGCTACCTTTGTTCAAAGTTCTATGATTAGCGATATATTTTCGATATTTTCTTTTGTAGTAGAGGGCAGTGGTGATTTGAGATGTTCTCATTTCTTCCCATCCAAATCCTGGATAGGCTCTTTTGAAATTGAACCTGGCAAATATGATATAGTTGTAAGTTATTTGAATTCTAGTAAAAAAATAGTATTTCAAGAAAAGTTTGACGATTATAACATTAAAAAAGGAAAAGCAAATTTAGTTGAAATTCTAAGTGCTAAATAAAAAAACGGTTATTAATACAAATAACCGCTATTATTACAATAAAAACACCTTAAAGGTTTAACAGTTCTTCATCAGCACTGAATTCTTTATTTTTAATACTTCTAAAGATTTCAACAAGTTTGTTAACAGTTAATTTTTTCTTTTCGTCCCCTTTAACATCAAGAATAATATCACCTTCATCCATCATAATTAATCTGGTACCAAATTCAATAGCGAATTTCATATTGTGAGTAATCATCATAGCTGTTAGGTTTTTTTCAACAATAAATTTTTGAGTTAAATCCATAACGATATCTGCATTGCTAGGGTCCAGCGCAGCTGTATGTTCATCTAATAATATTAGTTTTGGATTACTCATTACTGTCATTAATAAAGTAAGAGCTTGTCTTTGACCACCAGATAATAGTCCAACATTATCTTTAAGTCTTCCTTCCATTCCAATTGGTACTAATAACTTTCTAAATTTCTTTCTTATTTCATTGTTTAAGCTAATTTTAAGGCCTTTCATACCTTTTGTTGAAGCAGTAATCATATTGTCTTCAATACTCATATTAGCAGCAGTACCCATTGTAGGGTCTTGGAAAATTCTACCAATATATTTTGCTCTCTTATATTCAGCTGTTTTAGTAATATCTGTTTCATTAAAAGCAATGGTTCCATTAGTTAGTGGATAAGTTCCACTTATCAAATTAAAAAGGGTTGATTTACCAGATCCATTAGATCCAATTATACAAACAATTTCACCTTCTTCAATATCTAAGGAAACACCATTGATTGCAATCTTTTCATTTATAGTTCCAGGGTAAAAAACCTTGCTTAGATTGTGTAATTTAATCATTAGTTTTTTCTCCTTTGCTAGTTCTTAAAATAGCACTTTTTCTTGCAGCTCGGTTACTTGCAGTTGTTCTACTTTTTGCAACCCAAAGAGATGTAATGACGAGAACACCAGTTAATAGTTTAAAATCATTAGGAGTGATATGAATCAAATATCCATATTTTCTACCAAAGAACATTAGAGCTTTATAAATAATAGCTCCAAGGATAGCACGAAGTGTGATTAAGGAAATTCTATTACTACTAAATAAAAATTCACCAATCATAATAGCAGCAAGGCCTTGAATTATCATACCTTGACCAAGATTTGCATCTGCAAAACCTTGATATTGGGCAAGCATTCCACCAGATAAAGCAATAAGACCATTTGAAACACCAATTCCAAGTAGTTTTAAATAATCAGGGTTCATTCCTTGGGAAATAACCATTTGTTCATTCCCACCTAAAGCACCAACAGCCAAACCTAAGTCAGTTCTAAAGAATACATCTACTATAGTTTTAATTATTAAAACAACAATTAAGGTACCAATTAATACTGCAATTGAAGGGTTAATAGCACTAAATTTTTCAGGAATTATAGTATAGAAAGTTTCAATTCTTAATAAAGGAACATTTGCTCTATTTCCTAGTATTCTTAAATTAATCGAATAAAGCATAGTCATTGTTAAAATACCGGCAAGTAGCCCTGGGATTCTAAACTTATTATGTATCGTAGCTGTAACCATTCCAGCAAGTGTCCCCGCTAAAAAGGCTAGTATTAGTGCAAAAAAAATGGTTCCTCCACTAACAATATGCATAGTTGCAACAGCAGCCCCTGTAGCTAGTGATCCATCACAAGTGAGATCTGCAAAATCTAATACTCTAAAGGAAATAAGTATTCCAATAACCATAATGGAAAATATCAATCCATCAACAAAAATTCCTTCAATCATAAAACACCTCTATCTAAAAACAATGATAGGATGCCACCTCAGTGGCATCCTAGAAAAATAATAAAAGAAAAATAATAAGTATTTATTATTTGCTAATTTTAACACCATCTTTAATGATTGTAGCAGCAGAAGCTAATAAATCATCACTAATGTTGATATTCAATTCTTTTGCTACATCAAGATTGAACCAAAGTTCAAAATCAGATGGTTTTGTAAGATATACAGAGCCAATTTCACTAGGTGCAGTACCTCTTAAACAAGACTCAATAACCTTACCTGTTTCTATTCCTATATTATAGTAATTAAAACCCCAGGATACAAGACAATCTAAATCGCCAGTACTTGTTGGATCAGAGCTTAAATATGGTTTACCTGCTTTCGCGCAAACATCATCAATACTTGTAACAGCAGAAATAACAGTATTATCTGTAGCTACATAAATAGCATCTACTCTATCAATAATTGATTGTGCAGCCATTTTTACTTCACTAGTATTTGATACTGCAGCACTTACAAATTCAACGCCTAATTCATCACAGGCTGCTTTTGCCATTTCCATTAATACAATACCATTAGCTTCTCCACTTGCGTAAACATTACCAATAGATTTTGCACCAGTTAATTCAACTAATAATTGAATTTGAGCTGAAACGGGATTTGCATCAGAAACACCACAAATGTTTCCACCTTCAAGAGCTGCACTAGAGGGATCTGTAACAGCTGCGAAAACAACTGGAATATCAGTAAATACATTTGCTAAAGATTGAGCAGATGGAGTTGCAATACCTACAACAACATCACAATTATCGCTTTTCAATTGTTGAGCTATTGATGATGCAGTTGAAATATCTCCATTTGCATTTTGCAAATTATATTCAACTTCAAGGTCAGTTGTAGCTAGGTAATCTTGTAAACCTTGTTCAACAGCATCTAATGCTGGGTGTGGTAATAATTTTGATACACCTATTTTTTTAACATTTGAATTGACATCAGTTTCTTGAGTTCCTTGAGCAAAGATACTAGAAGTTACCAAGCCTAAAATAAGTAATATTGATAATAATTTGTGATTTTTCATATTCTCTCCTTTGATTATGAGTGCTAATATACTATATATTAAATTGTTTGTAAATTAATATATACAAAAAATGTAAAAATATTCAAACAATATGCACTAATATTTGTTAGAGTATCTAAACATAAAAAAAAAGGGCCATGAGGGCCCCTTTTGAGCTATATAAATTTTATTCCCATTCATCATCTTTTGGAAAAAAATCATTATCAAAATCATCTTCTTCGTCATCAGTAAATTCATCATCAGTAAATTCATCATCATCAAATTCTTCCAATTCATCCTCATAAGATTCTTCATCTCCTACTAAGAAGTTATCATTTATCAAATCTTTTTCTGCTCTTATATCATCAAGCGATTCATCATCATCAAAATCACCAACAGGTGGGGCCTCTAAATCTTCGATAAAGTCCGCATCATCATAATCTGAATCACTAAAGTATTTTTCTTCTTCAATATCTAATTCATCATCAATAGACTTGTGTTTCATAGTTAAATCTCCACAAATAATTTTTTGTATCTATAAATATGATAGAATAGTACTCCTAACACGTCAATAAAATTTTCCATTTTTTTTTATTAAAGCGTCTATTTTATAGTATTTAAAAGAAAATTTAATAAGTTTATACATAAAAGGTGGGAAAATCATATTTTTTTGTAATTTTTTACTTTAAAAATGGTATTATTGATATACCTTATTTGTTATTAGGAGCCGTTTATGAATATTTATAAGAAAGCCATTTCCACAACATTAACTGTGCTTTCTTCTCTTGTTGTTTTAATTTCATGTTCTACCACCGTTTCAGTATCATATATGCAACCTGCAAAATATGATTTAACTCAATATAAAAAATTAGCAGTTGCCTCAATGCAAGTGGTGGATGCACAACCTTTTTCTGACAGTTATATCACTATAAGGTATGATAATTTTGAAGGCACAGTATTTAGTGGATATGATAGAAGAATAGCAAGCAATATATCACAAGATTTTACAGAGCAAATTTACACAGATTTATATAAAACAGCATATTTTGATTTGATCAAACCTGTAATTACTGATGGCTATATTAATAATTATAAATATGGGCTTAAATCAATTGAAAAATTAAAAGATTTAGGTGCTCAAGCTATACTCGTTAGTGAAATTGATTTTATTGATTATCAAGAATATCCAATAATTGGTGATTATAAAATGATAATCAACCCAGAATATGCTACGGACGACCCTACAGAACCTCAATATATTGAATCGATTGAAAGAGAAGTTAAAATTACCCAACAAGCTAGTATAAAGTTTAATTATAAAGTAATTGCTATCGATACTGGTGAAATAATAGCTTCACAGTCGTTTACAAAAACTTTGACCAATGAGATAGAATATAAGGAAAACTTAATATCTCTAGATCCTATGGAGCCTTTATTTTATAAAGGTTTAATACAAGGTGAAAAACAAATTGTAAGTGATTTAACTCCACAGTTTATTTCAACAAGTATTTCTTTAAAAACAGATAAGAGTAAGAATGCCTATTTTAATGCAGGAATAGAGGCTGCTAAAAAAAGCAAGTTAAAAGTGGCTTATGATAATTTTGATGCAGCGTGGAATAGCTCTAAATTATATGCAGCTGGTTACAATTCAGCTTTGGTATTAGAAGCTCGTGGAGAGAGAGAAGAAGCTATTGAAAGAATGACGGAAGTATATAATAATTATAAAGATACTGATTCTTATGATCAGATTACTAGAATGAAGCAATATAAAAATAAAACAAATGCTGCTCAAACACAAATAAATAATTAGGAATTTTATGGAAGCTACAGAAAAGAAACAAATAATTTTAGTACAAAATATTGTTGCAAAAGATGTATTAGATCTTTATAAAACAGAGGGTAAAATTGCTGTAATTGATTTTACAAATACCTTGGTTGTTTTTCCAACAAGTAATATAGTTTGTAAAAAATACAAACAAGAAAGAATTGAAAATGCTTTTTCTCAAATTAAAAGATGGATAAGTAGCGAAGCTTTTGAGCAACTGTTTATAATAGGTGGACTTGATTTTTTCACAAAAGATCTTGTTTATAATTGGATCTTTGATCACAAATCAAAAAAAGGTTTTCCAAATTTAATAGTTTCTGGAAAAAAAATAGATCCCTTTTGGCTACCCTTAGCAACTAAAATTATTGAATGAGGGTAATTTAGTTATAGAGAAACTATACAAACATTAAATTTATGACAACTTTAGGCTATTGTTTTACAACAATAGCCTATTTTAATACTACTTATCTTTTTTTCTTCACATTATTGATAAATTAGGATATACTTTCGTTATGAGTTATATGGATTTGCACACACACTTACTACCTAATATTGATGATGGTGTATTAAAATTTGATCAAATTGAAAAGATGCTTGATGTTTATTATCAAGCTGATTTTTCTAAAATTGTTTGTACTCCCCATTTGTATAATCCTTATGTTAGAACTAATATTTCTGCTATTAAGGATACTTACAAAAAAGTGAGAGCAATTGCTAAAACTTTTAGTATTGATTGTTTATTAGGCAGTGAATACTACTACTCAAATCAAAGGAGTATTGTAGGTATTCCAATTGAATCAAGATATCAATTGATAGAATTGGCAACCACACTACCACCGCCTGATTTTATTGATAAATTTAATTTTGTTTTAAAAACAGGTATGAAAATTATTTTAGCTCACGTTGAAAGATATCCCTATTTGAAAGTAGGCTCTCCTGATTTGGAGAAACTTATAGATATGGGTGTTTTAATTCAAGTAAACGCATCTGCGGTTGCAAGCGGGAAAGCTATAGAATTTGTTGAAACTGAAACTGCGGATTTAATTTCAACAGATAATCATGGTAATTTTAAATTACCACTTGTATTTTTAGAACAAATTGCTAAATATCCATATCTTCATAAAAGAATGGAAAAAATATATTTATAAAATATTTGTAGCTAAGGGAGGACGCTCACATGTTGTTAGATATGACCATTGCGAATTTTAAATCCGTTAAGGATTCTCAAACTATTTCGTTTGAGGCAGTAAGGGATAATAGATTTCCAATATCAAAGACTGTTCAAATAAATGATCAGCTTAACTTAATCAGAAGTGCCGCTATTATTGGACCAAATGGAGCTGGAAAAAGCTCTTTTGTTCGAGCATTAGAGACACTAAAAAGTATTATTACTTCGGCTGTGGAAGTTGAAAATCCATTACAATTACTCTCTGGTACAAGTTTTGCTTATACCAAAGAAAGAAATACCCCTTGCACTATTACTGTCAGGTTTTTACTCGAAAAGGGGAATATTGATAATATTATTGAAGAGCCTTCAATAATTGGAATTTATTCTTTTTCAGCAAATAATAAAAAAATTACTCATGAATCTTTATATTGTTTGGTCAATAGAAGTAAAAAGATAATGTTTGAAAGAACTGAAGTCCTTGATCCTTTGGCTGATGATGAGTCTCCTATAAAATACAAATACCGCTTTGGTAAAATGTACAGAGGTGAAAAGAAGAGATTAATCAAGAAAATTGATGAAAAACATACTTTTCTTAGCTCTTCTGCATTGAAAAATAGTGAAACTACAATCCCTGTCAAACAATGGTTTGAGAATAATTTAAATATTCTTCCAATGGGTGTTTCTGCAATAAGTGAACAATATATTATTGATCAAATAACCAAACATCCTGATTGGGTTCACCAATTAATCAATTTTTTATGGTCATTAGATATTACCGATATTAAAAATATTCAAGTAATGAATAACCGTTTAGTTTTCTCTCATACTAATATAATGCAATCTTATGCAACCTATTATTCACTAGAGAGTCTATCTTTAAGAAGATTATGTTTGATTGGAATAGCTTTCTTTGAAAGTTTTATACAATCTAAAACTCTTATTATTGATGATTTTGGAATGTTGTTACATCCCTATGTATTAAAACATGTTATTGAGATTTTTGAAGAATGCAATACAGATACCGATTCTCAAATGTTAGCTGTAGATTGTAATCCATCCTTATTGATTCCTGGTTTACTAAGACGTGATGGTGTTTATTTTGCTCAAAAAAATGAAAAAAGTGAAACTGTTTATTTCTCTTTAGCTGAATTTAGATATTCTAAAACTAGAGATTTAACAAGTGAACAATATATGAATGGTGCCTTTGGTGCTTTACCATTATTAAGTGATTTTTACTTTGTTAATGGTAAGGAGGATAAATAAGCAATGAAACGTAGAAAAAGAAAAAATCAACCACCGCGTAAAACAATGTTAATACTCGGTGCAAGCGAAAAAGAAGCTTTATTTTTCTCTCAAGTTAGAAAAGATGCAAGATACCCAAATCTTACAGTAGAGTGGGCAAATGGAGAAGATAGATTAGAAAAGCTAATTTCCTTAGCTTCAAGTAAAAGAACTCGAGAAAAGTATAATGAAGTTTGGTTAGTATTTTCCTTTGAGGATTTAGGCCTTGATATTGAAACAGTTAAAGAATTTATTCCAATTGCAAAAAAGAAAAGAGTTAATTTGTGCTGGAGTAATCCTGGTATCAATCTTTGGTATTTATTCCACTTTAGAGGTGCTAACTCTTTAATTACTGATAGTTCTTCGATTGATAGAGTTGTTCAAAAAGAAATTCCTGAATTTACAAATACCTCTAATTATTTGAGAACAGAAGGATTAGATTTTTATCAAAGAATTTGTGTAAAAGATAATGATGCAAACAGAAATGCAAGAGCCTATAATGAAGCAGTTGAATCTGTATTAGGCCTTCCTGCTATAAATTACATCGATTTACATTTAGCTATAATCAAAAATTGTGGTGCAGCTAATTTTACTCAAAATCAAAGAACAATTGGTATGTAATATGTCGTAAGATATAATAATTTTGAATAAAAACTATTTTAGCTAAAAACTAGAATAGTTTTATTTTTAGTTAGGTGGGATTTTTATGAATGAAATACTTGATCTTTGTAAAGGCTATAAAAGATTAACATATTTAGAGCCATTATATGAGTTGCTAGAGCCTTTTTATCATATGGAGCTATCGACTCCTTTGCTGTGCGCAACGCCTTGGAAAATGGTCCAAGAAAAAAAGAGTTCCACTGCTGTTTTAGCAATACACGGATATCAAGGTTACCCTGGAGAAATGACTTATTTGGGGTTAAAACTTTATCAAGCTAATTTTGATGTATATTGTGTGAGACTTCCAGGTCATGGAGTTACAAAAGAAGATTTCATAAATACAAACTTTGAAGATTGGCTAGCAGTAGCTAGATCTTCTTTGGGCTATTTAGTAAAAGAATATAAAGATGTTTATGTAGTAGGGCACTCTATGGGGGCCTTGATTGCAACTATAATAGCAAAAGAATTTAAAATTGAACGCTTAGCTTTAATATCACCAGCCTTTAAAATGAGAGGTTTAAGCAAAGCAAAGATTAAAATACTCAGCTTCTTTAAAGATGAATTACCTTTACCTTGGAAAAGTGATCCTAGTTTCTGGGGTATTTGTGAAAGAGAGAATTCTGATGATGAAATTTTGGGTAAAGCTTATTGGTCAAAAATAGTTCTCTCTCAAATGTTTGAGCTTATCAAGTTAGTTGAAATGGCTAAAACTTCGTTACCTAAAATGTACTCAAAAGTAATATGTGTATTTGGTTCTGCGGATTTTTCAGTCGATAGTAAATGGATTGAAAAATATTTCAAAGCCAAAGTAAGCACTCCCATAGAGTTTTTAACAATTGATGGGGCCTCTCACCTTTGTCTTTATTCTAATGTCAAAGAAAGAAGGGATTTGTGCAATGATTCAATAGTAAGGTCTTTTATTGATTGAGAATTACAAAAGGCTTTTTGGTAAAAGGATTGGTTGTAAAATAACTATCTAAGTTAAAATATCGTTTAATATTTTTTTTGGTTAAAGTTGTTTCTACTGGTCCTTGAATTATTTTATCCTTATTTATTAAAACAATTTCATCACAAAAAGTGAGAGATAAATTAATATCATGCAGAGTCGTAATTATTGTTAAGTTTTCACTTTTCACCAAAGCGGATAATAATTCCATAATTTCTAGTTGGTGTAGTGGGTCCAGATTTGCTGTGGGCTCATCTAATATTAAGAGTTTAGTTTCTTGAGCGAGAGCTCTTGCAATAATAACTTTCTGTAGTTCTCCGCCGCTTAATTCATTTAAATATTTATTCTCTAATTTCTCTATATTTAAAAGTTTAACAACTCGATCAACAACTTTATTTTCTTTATCTCCATAATCATCAAAAAGATATCTCGCAAGATTTATATAATCTCTTACACCTATGTGAGGTAATTGATTGGAGCTTTGCTCTACATACGCTATTTTTAGGGCTAATTTGCTTGTTTGTATATTATTTATATCGAAATCATCTAAAAAAATACAACTATTATCGACTCTAAGCAGTTTTAAAATTGTCTTTAATAGAGTTGTTTTACCACAACCATTAGGACCTAGTATTCCATGGAATTTACCTTGTTTGAAATCTAGATTTAAAGATTTAAATATATTGTTATTTATATAAGAAAAATCTAATTGGTTGATTTGTATGCTCATAATATACCTGCCTTTGTTTTTCTTAATATGTATAAAAAGAAGGGAGCACCAAAGAGAGCTGTAATTATTCCAATTGGTATTTCTGTATTAGGTATTAGAGTTCTAGAGAGAATATCACAGAGCAGTGTAAAAATAGCACCCAGATAAAGTGATAAGGGAAGTACGTATTTATGCTTTAATCCAAATAGTAGTTTTACTATATGAGGAATTATTAACCCTACAAACCCTATAATCCCCGCTAAGCCTACACAAAAACTGGTTAAGAGCGTAGTTATTAATAAAAGCATAACTCTTTGCTTCTTAACATCTACTCCAATTGTAAGGGCAGTATCATCGCTTAAGAGTAAAACATCTAATTCTTTTGTTTTAAACAATAAGATTATGATTAATAGTATCATAATAGGCATAGTAAATAGTATTTTTTCATAAGAGCTTAAACTAAAACTACCCATCTGCCAATAAATAATATTTTCTAATTTATCTCTGTTGAAATAAAGTAAAAGTGAATTTAAAGCTGAGAAGAAAAAATTAATTGCAAGACCTGAAAGCAGTAATATAAGCAGGGAAGACCTGTTTTTGCCAGCTAGAGTAAATATTATGTAAGCTGTTAATAGAGCAAAAACAAAGGCAAATATAAAAGTTCCCCAAATCCCAGGGATGATATTAATCAAGTTAAAAACAGTTGCTATAGTAACCCCGAGTGCTGCTCCAGAAGAAATCCCTAGTAAATAGGGTTCTGTTAAGGGGTTTTTAAATAGAGTTTGAAAAATAGCTCCAGAAATGGCTAAACTCATTCCTACAACAATAGCACTAATAGTTCTAGGAATCCTTAAGTTTAATATTATAAACGAGTGAGACCTTGAAGCCTCTTTGTTGTTAAATATTATTTCTATTACCTCTTTAAAGGAAATTTTAACACTTCCCTTGGTAACAGATAGAGAAACTAAAAGAATTCCTAGTAATATTAAAAAAATTATAATTATACTGTTTTTATTTTTATTTAAATTCATTTTGATGTATTATTTTAGCAAGCTCTAAAATACCTTGAGCATTTCTAATACCTTGTCTGTCCAATAGATTGTTATCAATTTCATAGACTCTGTTTTCTTTAACAGCGGCCAAAGAAGTATAGGGCTTGGTATTCATGATTTGATTTTTTGAATCAAAATATTTTGAGACAATAATAATTTCGGGATCTTTATCAATCAATTGCTCAATACTATAGTTCCAACCCATAACATCTTCTGCAATGTTAATTCCGGATACTAGATTTATCATTTCACCAATAAAAGTATCGCCACCAGCTGTGAAATCACCCCATTCTCCAAAGCCTAAAGCGTAATATACACTTTTCTTTTCTAAATCTTTTGTTTTTGAAATTATTTGTTTTATTAATTCATCATTCGCTTGGATTATTCTATTTGCTTTTTCTTGTTTACCTAATATGGTACCAATTTTATAAATAATATTGTTTGAGCCTTTTAAGGAATTATCATCATAAATGGCAATTGAAGGAATTCCCATTTTTGTTAAATTTTCCAACAACTCTTTAGGGCAGTGTACGGAGGAAATAACCAAATCAGGCTCTAAGCTAATAATTTTCTCTATATTAGCATTTGTAATAGAGCCAATACTTTCTATATCTAATACTTGAAGTGGATAGTCACAATAATCAGTTCTTCCAACAAGTTTATCAATATCCAATTCACCAATGATTTCAGTGATGTTTGGTCCTAAAGAAATAATTCTTTTGGGGTTTTTGCTAATTTGTACATTTCTGTTGTAGGAATCGACAAACTCGACACTTTGTGAATAATTGATTTCTTCTTTTGCTCCAGCACTAAAAAGGGAGGACAGAGAAAAGACGGTTAATAAAAAGATAATAAATCTTTTTTTCATAATGTTATGCTCCTCATAAGGAGACTTTGGCTATAGCCTAAAGTCCAGTAGGTTATGCAAAAGGTTCTGGTCTGACTATAACAGTAGCTGGTCTGTAAGGAATTACACCTATTTCACATTTGCTCTACTAGTATAGGTTATTAATTGTTAATTAATAAAGCTATTGTTTGATTATAATTTCATAATCCTAATAAAAGAGCATATCATCGATAAAATAGGTAAATAATTATCTTTTCCTTGATTTATTATTAATTTCAATTATTGCCATTATTATTAAATTCTAGTACTCTTGTTTTAACGTTTTTTATATAGAAGGAGCTCTTAAATATATGAGTATTAGAGTACGCTATGCACCGTCCCCAACAGGATTGCAACATATCGGTGGTGTAAGAACAGCATTGTTTAATTATTTTTATGCTAAATCTCAAGGTGGGAAATTCCTACTTAGAGTTGAGGATACTGATAGAGAAAGATATAGTGAAGAATCATTAGAAGATTTATACCAAACATTAAATTGGCTCGATGTCAAATGGGATGAAGGCCCCCTTGTTGGCGGTAATTTTGGCCCATATATTCAAAGTGAGCGATTTGATCTTTATCAAAAATATGCACAAATGCTTATTGATACTGATATGGCTTATTATTGTTATTGTACTCCAGAGAGATTGGATGAAGTAAGAAAGAAACAAAAAGCTAGTAAAAGCTCCACTCAAGGCTACGATAGACACTGTAGTCATTTAAGTGAGGACGATAGAGAATTGCTTGAAAAACAAGGCATCAAACCTGTTGTTAGATTAAGAGTTCCGTTAGAGGGAAAGACAACTTTTCATGATGTTATCATGGGCGATATTACTAGAAAAAATAAAGATGTTTCCCCAGACCCTATTCTACTAAAAAGTGATGGTTTTCCAACATATCACTTGGCTAATGTAGTTGATGATCATTTGATGGGCATAACTCATATCATGAGAGCTCAAGAGTGGATTCCCTCAGGCCCTTTACATGTTCTTTTATATAAAGCCTTTGGTTGGGATCCCCCAATTTATTGTCACTTACCCATGGTTATGGGAAAAGATGGTCAAAAACTATCAAAAAGACATGGAAGTACTAGTGTTAGAGATTTTAGAGAAAAAGGTTATCTTCCCCAAGCTCTAATGAACTATGTAACTATGGTTGGTTGGTCCTTTGATGAAAAAACTGAATTCTTTAGTAAAGAAGAATTGGAAAAGATTTTTGATATTAATAAAATTCACAAAGCTCCTGGTATTTTTGATTACAAAAAACTTGATTGGTTTAATGGTCAATATATTAGAAAATTGAGTGATGATGAGTTAAAAGAGAAGGTATTACCTTATCTAGTAAAAATCGGGTTTGTTAACTCTGAAATAACTAAAGAACAAGATGAAATCTTAAACAAATTAATACCTTGTGTAAAACCAAGATTAAAAGTTTTATCAGACATTGTAGATTTATCAAAATTTTTATTTACAAAACCTGATGTAGCTGAAAAAGAAATGTTTGTGGCTAAAAAGATGGATTTACAATCCTCTACTACAGCCTTGATAGCAGCTTATTCGATTCTTAAAAAAGGTTTAGATAATGAAACACCTTTTGAGGAAATTGAAAGTGAAATTAGTGAAGTTGCAAATAAAATGGAAGTTAAAGTTAACGGAGTGTTTACTCCATTAAGAGTGGCCTTAACCTCAAGCACAGTTAGTTTACCTATGAATGATACTATCAGCTTGTTGGGAAAAGAAGAATGTTATAAAAGAATAGAAAGAGCTATAGATATGCTTAAGGGAGAATTATAAGATGGCAGAATTAACAATGGATAAAATTGTATCATTATGTAAAAGACGTGGATTTATTTTCCAATCTAGCGAAATTTATGGCGGTTTAAATGGTGCATATGATTACGGTCCATTAGGCGTACAACTAAAAAACAACATTAGAGATTTCTGGTGGAAAGAAATGACTCAAATGCATGATAATATTGTAGGTCTTGATGCTTCAATTCTTATGGCTTCAAAAGTTTGGGAAGCTAGTGGTCACATATCTAATTTTAGTGACCCTATGGTTGATTGCAAACAATGTAAAAGTCGCTTTAGAGCTGACCAAATTGATTTAAATGCAGCCTGTCCTGTATGTGGAACAAAAGATTCATTTACAGAACAAAAAAACTTTAATTTAATGTTTGAAACCCATATTGGGGCAAACAGTGATTCATCTTCAACCATATATTTAAGACCCGAAACAGCTCAAGGTATTTATGTTAACTTTAAAAATGTAGTAGCATCTTCTAGAGTTAAAATTCCCTTTGGTATTGCTCAAGTTGGTAAATCCTTTAGAAATGAAATTACAACAAGGAATTTTATTTTCCGCTCTTGTGAATTTGAACAAATGGAAATGCAATTTTTTGTAAAACCTGGTGAAGATGAAAAATGGTTCCCTTATTGGAGGCAGCAAAGAATGGATTTCTACGATAAAATGGGAATCAGAAAAGATCATCTAAAATGGCACCAACATGGAAGTGATGAATTAGCTTTCTATGCTAAAGATGCATATGATATTCAATTCCTCTTTCCAATGGGCTGGCAAGAATTAGAAGGTGTTCATAGTAGAACTGACTATGATTTAACTCAACACACTAAATTTTGTGGTAAAAAACAAGAATATTTAGATCCAATGACCAATGAAAGATATATTCCATATGTTGTTGAAACAAGTGCTGGTTTAACTAGAAACGTATTAATGGCTCTTTGTGATGCATATGAAGAACAAGAAATTGATGGGGATATGAGAACTGTTTTACATTTTCACCCATCAATTGCTCCAATTGAAGTTGCTATTTTACCTCTTGTCAAAAAAGATGGAATTGCAGAAATGGCAAAAGAATTGGAAAAAGAATTAAGAAATGACTTTGTAACTTTCTATGATCAAAGCGCCGCAATTGGTCGCCGTTATAGAAGAATGGATGAAGTTGGAACTCCTTATTGTGTAACTTTAGATTATGATACTAAAGAAGATGATACTGTTACACTAAGATTTAGAGATTCAATGAAACAAATAAGAGTTGCAAAAAAAGATTTGGTTCAAACTATCAAAGAAGCAACAAAGAACTACAAGAGGGACTAAAATGAATAGCGCTTTACAAACATTAGCGGATAGAGGATTTATTAAATCTTGCACAGATATTGAAGCCTTAAGTGATTTAATGGACAAAGAAAAGGTTAAATTTTACGTTGGAGTAGATCCAACAGGTAAAAGTGTTCATATTGGTCATATGGTACCTTTCTTTGCTATGCACCATTTACAAAATGCAGGTCATTTACCAATAGCCTTGGTTGGTGGCGGTACAGGTATGATTGGAGATCCTTCTGGCAAAACAGAAATGAGAAAAATGTTAACTCCTCAGCAAATTGGAAAAAATTGTGAAAGCATTAAATCGCAACTAAGCACTGTTGTTGATTTTGGTGATCAAAGTGATAGTGAAAAAGGCCAAGCTGTTATGTTAAATAACGCAGATTGGTTAACTAATTTAAATTATATTGATTTTTTAAGAGACATTGGTAAACACTTTTCCGTAAATAGAATGTTAACTTTTGAATCCAATAAACAACGTCTTGAAAGAGGTTTATCCTTTATTGAATTTAACTATCAATTACTACAATCTTATGACTTTTTAGTCCTTTATCAAAATGAGAATTGCCGCCTTCAAATTGGTGGTGATGATCAATGGGGAAATATAGTTAGTGGTATTGATTTGGTAAGAAAAATTGAAGGTGGAAGCTGTTATGGTTTAACTTTTAATTTAATTACTAGAGCCGATGGTAAGAAAATGGGTAAGAGTGAAAAAGGTGCAGTATTTTTGGATCCTGAGATGTTCTCACCGTATGATTTCTACCAATATTGGAGAAATGTAAACGATAGTGATGTTATTAGATTTATGAAGTTGTTTACTTTTTTAAGTCTTGAAGAAATTGCAGGCTATGAAAGAGCTGATGTTAATATTAATGAAGCAAAATCAAGATTGGCTTATGAGCAAACAAAAATTGTTCATGGAATAGATGAAGCAGAAAAAGCAAAAATAGCCGCCAAAGCTATGTTTAGTTTAAATGCTCCTGCTACAACTACTCAAAGAGAAGGTATGCCAAGTTTAGAAATAGAGAGAGCTTCTTTAGAAGTAGGTATTCCTATTCTAAATTTATACGCTTCAACTTCTTTAGCCTCCTCAAATGGGGATGCTAGACGATTAGTTACAGGCGGTGGTGCCTCAATTAATAATCAGAAAATAACAGATACTAAATTTGTTGTTACTGATGAGTTATTGGATGAAGAAGGGGAGTTAATCCTTAAAGCTGGTAAAAAGCGTTTCTTCAGAATTATAGTAAAATAGAAAAAAATTACGACAAAAGTCATAAATTTTTAAAGGAATAAAATGATGAAAAAAACATTAATTACTTTAAGTATAATTGTTCTTGTTTTTGCTAATTCAATCTTTGCACAAGCAGAGTTTGAAAAAACAAATCAAGCAAACAAAGTGAATGTCGAACTTGCTGTTATGGCAGGTCCAACTGGATTTTCTAGTGCAAAAATTGCACGTGACAAGGGTGATATTGGCTCTAATATTATGGTAAATACAAGAGTTTATGCCTCCCCTACACAAGTTGTAGCTAAATTAACTAATGGTGAAGTGGATGTGGCTGCTCTTCCTACCAACTTAGCAGCAATTTTATATAACAAAGGTGTAGATATCAAATTAGTAGCTGTTATTGGTAATGGTATGCTTAGTGTTGTATCATCGGATCTAAATTCTTGGATTGATACAACTATTAATGTACCAGGTGGACCCTCTGCTACTCCAAATCAAGTTGCAAGTATGTTGATTGGCCAAAATGGTTATGATATTGATAGTGATTTTGATTTAGATTTTAGTATTACCTCTTCTGCCCAACTATCTCAATTGTTAATAGCAAATAGAGCTACCTCAGCTTTACTACCGGAGCCTTTTACAACCATGGTTTTGACAAAAAATCCCGATGTTAAAATTGTATTAGATGTTCAAAAGGTATATGAGAGAACAACTGGTTTTAGTAATTATCCTATGACAGTTTTAGTTGTTCAAAATAAATTTAATACTGAAAATCCAGCAGCAGTTCAAGCAATCTTAAAAGCTTATGAAAGAAGTATTGATTTTGTATTAGCTAATCCTAAAGAAGCTGCACAAACTATTGAAGAGATTCAAATTATGCCAGCAGCTATAGCTGCTCCCGCAATTCCAAATTGTAATCTTGAATATACGAGTATAGATCAAGCTAAAGCTGAGGTAGAAAATTATTATACTTTATTGTTTAATTTTAACCCTAAATCAGTTGGTGGTAAGTTACCAGATGCAGGATTCTATTTGTAAAATATGAATAAAAGTAAAAAAGCATTAGCTAAGATATTGGTTATTATTATAGCTGTATTACTATTTTTATTAGTATGGCAAATTGCCGCCTGGTCCATGGATTCACAAATCTTACTGCCAGGAGTGCATCATGTCTTAGCTAGGCTTTTTGATTTATTTTCAAATGAAGATTTTTTCGATAATATAATTTCTACAGTTTCTAGAGCTTTCCAAAGTTTTATGATAGTAATTGTATTTGCAACTATATTAGGCACTCTTGCCGGAAGGTATAGACTGTTGAATTGGTTTTTTACACCCGTTCTAACAGTCCTAAAAACTACTCCAGTAATGAGTGTTATTTTATTAGCATTTATTTGGTTCAAAACTGGAACAGTTCCTGTATTTTCTGCATTTTTAATGGGATTTCCTATTATGTATATGATGATGGAAGGTGCTGTAGAACATTTAGAAGAAGAGATGAATCAAATGTGCCATCTCTACAATTTTACACCTGTGCAAAAAATTAGATACTATATAATACCAACTCTTTCTAAATCTTTTTCTCTTGGGGCAAAACAAACTCTATCTATGGTTTGGAAAGTTGTAGTAGCAGCTGAAGTTTTAACCATTCCAAAATTTGGAGTAGGCTCCAAAATGCAATTTGCACAAATTCAATTAGAAACTTCTGAAGTTTTAGCGTGGACGCTGATTGCGATTTTATTATCTGCTATTGGAGATCTTGTTTTTTATGCTGTTGAAGATAGTATTATTTTTATTGTAAAAAAAATAAAGGAGAAAAAGGCAGAATGAAGATTGTCAATTTATCCTTTAGTTACAATGATACACCTATTTTTGAAAATTTCAATTTAGATATAAAGCAACAATCAATTTGCACTCTAGTTGGAGCCTCTGGCTGTGGTAAAACAACCCTGCTCAAATTAATTTCTAACTTAGAGATTCCTTCAGCTGGAGAGATTATAAAAAGTGAACAAGAGATGGGATCTGTAAGTTATTTGTTTCAAGAAACCAGGTTATTAAGAAGTCAAACTACTTTTAGTAATATTGATATTATATTAAAAAATTCTATCAAAGATAAAAATGAAAGAAAAGATACAGTTTTATATTATTTAGAGCGAGTAGGTCTTGTACAAGACAGACAAAAATATCCTAGTGAATTGTCCGGTGGTATGAAGCAGAGAGTTGCAATAGCTAGAGCTTTTGCTTATCCCTCTCATCTTATTTTAATGGATGAGCCTATGCAAGGCCTCGATATAAGTTCCAAATATGATGTATTAGACCTATTTAAAGAAATGTGGGCCTCAGATCCTAGAACAACAATATTTGTTACTCACGATTTAAGAGATGCTCTTATGATGGGAGATAGCGTTGTATGTTTAGGAGATCTGGATAAGCCGAAATTAAATATTGATTTGCTTGGTAAAAAACCTCTAAGTGATGAAGCCATTGGATTATATGAAAATCAAATTCTTAGAGCTATTTTAAACAAAGAAATTAAAAAGTAAAATATATAATTCTTTTTAATGAGATATATCAACTTAGACTAAAGGAGAATTAAATTTATGAAATTGTTATTAGATACTGTTAATTTAGATGAAATTCAAAAAGGCATTAATCGTTATCCTATTTCAGGAATTACTTCTAATCCTTCAATTATTAAAAAAGAAGGAAAGGTCAATTTTTTTGAGCATTTACAAAAAATTCAAGAAATAATAGGCAGCAGTCGTACTTTACATATTCAAGTTACAGCGACAAGTGTGGAGGGTATTTTAAAAGATGCTGAAGCTTTAGTTCGTCAATTTGGTAAAGACATATATATTAAAATTCCTGTTAGTAAAACAGGGATAGAGGCAATAAAAATCCTTAGTGAAAAAGGTTATAATATTACTGCCACCGCAGTATATACAACTATGCAAGGATTATTAGCCTTGATGGCTGGGGCCAAGTATATTGCAATTTATTATAATAGAATGAACAATCTTGATATTGATCCAAACAGAGTAATAAAAAACATTTCTCTTGAAATCGATAAAGGTAATTATAATTGTGAGATAATAGCAGCAAGTTTTAAAAATGTTAAACAAGTTACTGATGCTTATTATTATGGAGCGACCTCTTGTACAATTAGTTTTATTCTAGCTGAAACTATTTTAGAGGTGCCATCAATTTCAAAAGCTGTTGGGGATTTTACTGAAGATTGGAATTCAATTTATCCAGATTGCAATTTAAGTGATCTAGAATAATCATTTTAATAGATAAAAAAATTGCTGAATAAATTAATATTCAGCAACACTTAATCAATTTTAATTATACGAAATTAAGCTCTTGTTTCCCATAAACCATGGATATTGCAATAAGCAAAAGTAGCAACAAGTTTATCACCATCAGCTAATGCAAATTTTACTTTAGGCTCTTTGCCTGCTTCTAAATTTTTTCTTTGTCCACCATGTTCTGTTTGAATATAAACCCAAGTTATTAGGTGTTTTTCTGTCATAGGATGAGGAACTGAACCAATTTCAACAGTTACTTCATTACCTTTTACAGCTACAACAGGAGTATGTTTTTCATTAGCTGCTTCAACTGTGTTTGGAACTAGTTTGTCCATTTCTTCTCCGCAACATACTAGAGGTACTCCACCATCATGTATTTTAGATACAATGTTACCACAATGCTTACAAATATAAAATTCTTGTTCTTTCATTATTTATCTCCTATAAAGTAATAGTATCATATACTTTGAATAAAGGGAAACCCTTTTGTTATCTATTGATACTTATTATTAATTAACATTTATTATCGATACGATTAAGGGTTTATTTAAATGATTTTATTTTTTTAAAATTCATAAATTTTATTTAGTTAACGCTATAGGCGATTTGAATTGTGGCGCTATAATCGCCTGCTGGTAATTTTGCTTGACCATTCCAGCCGATAGAGAGTTCCATGAAAAACAACTCTTTGAATATGTTTGCTCCAGGATTCGCCCTTGATGCATTATAGGTATCAGGATTTGGAATAGTATAATTACTTGAAGTAGTATATTTATCAAGATAATAACTGCTTTCAACCACATAATCTGAAATAACCTCTGTGGCGCTTGAATTTAATATATGAGTGCTTATTGTTTTTGTAAAGCTATTATGTGTAGGAGTTGTAACTTCAGTAATAATTGGTACAGTGGTTGTTGTATTTGAATTCGTAAAACCTTCACTGCTAATATTAATGTCTAGAGCTTTATCATCAGTAAAATTGGATCCAACAAAAAAATAATATTTTAGAATTGAACTACTAGGTAGATTATCAACTAATAGGGCATCTGTATCTAAAGTTCTGGTAACATTTTCAGAAGAAGGGGAAACACCAGTTATAGAGCCATTGGAGCTTTCGCCTTTGTACAGACTAAAGAGAGGCCCTGTTTCAGCAATATCAACTTCTAGTAAGATTGATCTATTAGTTGTAGTTGCGAAAAGTGCATTTATTGATATTAGTAATGTAAATAATATTAATAAATATTTCTTCTTCATGGTTTCCTCTTTAATCTGACCTAATTCTAATATTAGTTGAAACTTATGTCAAGACTATAGAGTGCTTATTGAATTGTATATAATTTTTTATATAAATACATATAGAGTAAGAATATATAAATACTTTACATGTGGCAACTATATATAAATTCCATTATTTTTTTTAATAATAAATGGGGATTAAAAAAACTCTTATTCTATAATATTTGTAGAATAAGAGTCATAAAATAAAAATTTGTATTTACTTGTTAAGGTTTATACATATCCTTGAGCAAGCATAGCCTCTGCAACTTTTAAAAATCCTGCAATGTTTGCACCATCGGTGAAGTTATTATGAGTGCTATAAGTATCAGCTGCTTCACTAATAAGAGTATAAATATTTCTCATAATTGCTTCTAGCTTTTTATCGACATCTTCTTTACTCCAAGAGATACGACCACTGTTTTGACTCATTTCTAAACCAGAAACAGCAACCCCACCTGCATTTGCAGCTTTACCAGGTAAGAATAAAATGCCCTTAGCTTGAAATAAGCGATGTGCTTCAAGGCAAGTTGGCATGTTAGCACCTTCTCCTACTAATTTAACACCATTAGCTATCATGTGCTGGGCATCTAGTTGATTGATTTCGTTTTGTACAGCGCAAGGGAAGGCTAAATCAGCTTTAACATTCCAAAGTTCATTGTATTCTTCATTACCAACTCTAGCTATGTAAGTAGCATTTGGATACTTTTTAATGTATTCACTAATTCTTCCACGTCTTATGTTCTTTAATACTTTAATCCACTCTAATTTTTCACTATCAATACCTTCGTTGTCGATAATCACACCAGAGGAATCACTGATTGTTACAACTTTACCACCTAGCTCTGTGATTTTTTCAATTGTAAATTGAGAAACATTGCCTGAGCCCGATACCAAACATACTTTATTTTTAAAGCTATCTTTTTCTGCTTCAAGCACAGCCTGTGTTAAATATATTAAACCATAGCCAGTTGCTTCTGGTCTGATAAGGGATCCACCAAAGGAAATTCCTTTTCCTGTTAACACACCTGTAACTTCATTTTGCAATCTTTTGTATTGACCAAACATAAATCCAATTTCTCTGCCTCCAACTCCCATATCCCCTGCAGGAACATCAGTATTGGGACCAATATGTTTAGCGAGCTCAGTCATAAAGCTTTGACAAAAACGCATTACTTCATTATCTGTTTTGCCTTTTGGATCAAAATCTGCACCACCTTTACCACCACCCATTGGAAGACCTGTTAATGAGTTTTTAAAAACTTGCTCAAAAGCTAAGAATTTTAGTATAGAAAGGTTTACAGAAGGGTGAAACCTTAAGCCACCTTTATAAGGGCCTAAAGCACTGCTTTGTTGAACTCTGAATCCACGGTTAATTTGTAATTTACCATTATCATCAATCCAAGGAACTCTAAAGATAATAGTTCTCTCAGCCTCTACTAGCCTATCTAAAATTTTATGAAATACAATTTGAGGCTCTTCTGCAATTACTCCATCAATAGATGTTAGAAATGTAGTAACCGCTTGGTGAAATTCTTTTTGGTTGGGATCTTTTTGGATGACAGAGTCTAGAACTCTCTGAGTTTCTTTGTGCATAATATAATACTCCTTTGGATTAGAATATGAATAAATATTCAATTTCTGTATATTATATTAAATATTATTAAGAGGGTAAAGTAGATTTATGATAAATATATTTAGGTATATCTAAGAATCAATGCTATTTATATTTAGTAGTACCCCAATAGAGGTCAAATATTTAATATAATATCAAAATATTTCAGTAATTTTTTGTTAATAATGAAAAAATATACATTTTGTTGTAGTTTATAAAATAAATATAAAATTTTTGATAAAAAAACTCTCTTGCGCTAGGCAAAAGAGTTATTGATGAATAAATTGTTAAATTAACAAATATATTTTTGCTTTAATTTTTCAATATTTTCTTTAAATGGAGGATAAATAATACCTTTTTCAGTAATAATTCCTGTAACATTTTGATGAGGAGTTACATCGAAAGCTGGATTGTAAACATCCATTTCTAGGGGAGCAATTTGAGTCTCTCCTACAAATCTAACTTCATTTTTATCTCTTTCTTCAATTGGTATTTGAGAACCATCACTGATATTGAAATCAATTGTTGATAGAGGTGCAGCGCTATAAAATGGAACACCATAGGCTTTACAAATTACAGACAAAGAGAAACTTCCAATTTTATTACAAACATCCCCGTTAGTTGCAATTCTATCTGCACCTAAAACAACAAGATCAATTTTACCATCTCTAATTAAAGTAGCAGCAGTGCTATCTGTAATTAATTTACTAGGTATCTTAGCTTGGGTTAATTCCCAGGCTGTTAATCTAGCACCTTGAAGGCGAGGTCTAGTTTCATCAGCGTAAACAAATATATTTTTATTTGCATAAAAAGCTGATTTGATTACACCAAGGGCTGTACCCCAACCTGCAGTTGCTAGAGCTCCTGTATTACAGTGAGTTAGGATAGTTGCATTTTGAGCAATTACAGCCATACCAATTTCACCCATTTGTTGGTTGGTTTTAATATCTTCGTCTTGTATTAAAATAGCTTCATCTTTTAGAATCTCAAGAACATTTTCTTTAGTCTTGTTTTCACCATAAACATTTAACATTCTATCAATTGCCCATTTTAAATTAATTGCAGTCGGTCTAGAGTTGTTAACAAATTCACAGGCTTTGTAAAAATCGCTCTCACTATTTTTAAATTCTTTAAGTGCGAAATAAACCCCGTAGGCGGCAGTGGCTCCGATAGCCGGTGCTCCTCTTACAACCATGTCTCTAATAGAAAATTCAATGTCTTTGTAGGTTTTTGCTACAAATATCTCAAATTTTGCTGGTAATACTCTTTGATCAATTAATAATAATTCATCATTCTTAAATTCTAAAGTGTTAAAAGGTTCTTTCATTATTTTACTCCCTCAGTCGTGGTTAAAAGGCGCTCCCACCTTTGCTTAGTTTTTTTCATTGCTAAATCCATATCAAGTGTCAATAATTTTCTATTTTGCATTAACATCTCTCCCCTACAAAATACAGTATCAACATCACTGCCTTGGGCACTGTATACTACTGCAGAAAAAGGATCGTTAAGAGGTGTTAGGTGCGGTTTATTAATATCAATTAAGATAATATCCGCATCTTTACCAACTTCAATTGTACCAATCTTATCATCAATGGATAAAGCTTTAGCACCACCAAGAGTAGCCATTTCAATAATATCGTAGGGAGTATTTGCAATGGGATTCATTGTGCTTACAGAGCTTAGCATAGCAGCTAGATGCATTTCTTCCATCATATTTAAATTATTATTAGAAGATGCCCCATCAGTTCCAAGAGCAACATTTACCCCAGCATTTCTAAATTTTGCAATAGGAGCTATTCCACTTGCGAGTTTACAGTTACTACTAGGGTTGTGAACCACGCTCATGCCCTTCTGGCTACAAAGTTGAATCTCTTCATTACTTAGATATACGCCATGGGCTAAAACAACTTTTATATCTTTTAGTGCACCGGCTTTTTCTAGATACATAAGAGGAGTATCTCCAAAGTCTTTTATTGCATTATCATATTCGCCTTGTGTTTCACTCATATGAGTGTGCAGATCCCCGCCTCTCTCTAAAAGCCAATCTCTTGCAAAGAGATAGGTTTCAAGGGGAGTTGTATAGATTGCATGGGGTGTAACATTAAATTTAATAAGGCCATTAGATTTAGCTAAATATTTATCGGCAATTTTATTGCTTGGTTTTATTCTATCT
>CAZJGS010000004.1:0-56199 GCA_964545735.1 uncultured Spirochaetaceae bacterium | reverse complement strand
CTGACGACCCCGAGATTACAAATCACGTGCTCTGACCAACTGAGCTAAGGTGGCAAATAAAAATATTGAAAATGTAGTAAATAAAATGTAGCCACCTGTCAGATTCGAACTGACGACCCCGAGATTACAAATCACGTGCTCTGACCAACTGAGCTAAGGTGGCAAATAAAAATATTGAAAATGTAGTAAATAAAATGTAGCCACCTGTCAGATTCGAACTGACGACCCCGAGATTACAAATCACGTGCTCTGACCAACTGAGCTAAGGTGGCGGACAATTAGGAATATACAGAAGATGAACTAATCTGTCAATAAAAATATTGAAAAAAAGTTGTTTTTTATTAATTCCATCCATTTTTATGCATTATTTCAAATAAATGTTGAGCTACCTTAATATTGTATGATAATATAATTTCAAATAAGAGATGGCTAATGAATAAAAAAATGATTATCATCGCTACAGTAGTTTTGATTATTTTCATTGGATTAGGTGCATTTAGTAATTCTTATAAAGATTTAGAAAATAGTATCGACGATGAAAGAGTCCAATATATTGGCGAAATAGAGAGACAACTAGTTAGTAGGTCTGTAGAAATACGTGATGACATTTCTTCTTCATTATATTTCCTATCAGTATTATTAAAACATGATAAACCTTCTTCTTTCGAAGATGCCAAATTAAATTTTACAAAAATAACCAATACTAATAAATCAATATTTATATTAGTTACAGAAAATGGAGTTTGTTATAATGTTAGTGGAGAAATATTTGAGCTACAAAACAAAGCCTTATTAACTACATTAATAATTGATAATAAACCTGTTTCAAGCTTTGAAAGATTAATAACTGGACAAAATTATTTAATAACCGCTCAGCCTGAAAGCCCGATATCGGGATTTTAGTTTATCATTACTTAATTCCTTAGATTTTTTAAAAAATAATCCTGAGTCTATTTACATAAATTATGAAAAAGATAATACACTCGCAACTGAGTTGTTTAATTATGCTTTTTCACTTACTGATGGACTCACTATCAAAGGTTATAAGTGGGCAAGTGATTTAGAAGCAGGTAAAGCTAATGCAAATGATTATGATTTATCTAAAACCTTTGATTATATAGATAACTACATCAGTATTAATATAACTTATATAGATCCTTTGAAACAAGATTTTAACAAAGCCTTGGAAAAGTTTAATAATAATGAAATTGGTATTTTTGAGTTAAGTACAAATAATATTGAACAAATTAAACCATATTTCACTGAAAATATTATAGCCATTCCTTTTTTGTCTCCTTTGAATAATAAAGAATATGTGATTTCAAAAGATCAAGTTTTCATAGGGGTTAGTAAAAAATCTATGGAAGCTGATAAAGAAAAACTTAATAATTTTTTAGAATTTGTATTAGGAAAAGTCGGTGATATTGATGTAATTTATGAAGAATCTAGTATTTATGAACCACTATATGGATTATCATCATCAGTTTATGATACTTTTTATAAAACAATTAATTCCTATGAAAAAAATCAAATTGCTTCACTTTATAACTTTAATATTGGACAAGATTATTTGTCTCAAGCTATGGAACAATATGTTCAAGGTAAAATTTCAAGAAAAGAATTTGTTGACTATTGGCAACAGGATGTATTAGTTAGTAAATTTGAATTAAACAAAGTTGCTCTAGCTTCAACAAGTAATGATTTATATCCTAAAGACTGTTCTATGATTTTAGCACATGCTATCTATGATCAAGTTGATTGTGATATTAGCGCTATAACAATCAGTAAATTATCTGATAACTTTGATAACTTAAATAATTTGTATTCTTCCTCTCCTTATTTTATCAAACAAGGAGATATTTATTGGGATGATATATATAATCTAGTTCCTCAAAATATGAATACAGAATTATCTAATTCAAATCAACAAAAACTAATTTACTCTGTTTTTACAGGAGATCAATTGATCAACTTTCTTGATAATTATTCTTCCGATATAGTATATTGTGGAGTCAAAAAAATTAATGATGATTATTATATTATTAAACAAAATGGAACTACCGAAATGATAGTATTAGATGGATATTATAATTTTATAACAAACTCAAATTTTTAACTAGAAGATTTTGAACTTCCGAACCCAATTCTTTATGATAAAAGTTTGATTGATTGTTTAAATCGTTGGGTTATAGAAAATAATAATATATCTACACAATCAATTTTCACCTACAACATTATTGTAAATTAGCTATTAATTGAAAAATATTAGGTTTATTAAAATTTTTATCTATCAAAGTAGAGTTATTAGCTATATTTCTTCTTTATTTTTAAAAATATTATGTTATAATTGATACTAATTGAGAAAAAAATTTATATAAGTAATTAGAGAATGAATTATTTATTTTATTTTTATTGTTTTTTTAAAATTGGTTGACTAAATAAGTAATATTATTTATATTCCTACTTGTCTAAACGACACGGGGAGGTTCCCGAGCGGTCAAAGGGGGCAGACTGTAAATCTGTTGGCTCAGCCTTCGAAGGTTCGAATCCTTCTCTCCCCAATAAAGTAGGTCTTCTCAATTGAGAAGACCTATTTGTTTTAATCTGAGAGGTTTTATGGGCAGCTTTTATAAAAAAGGTCTCGAATTTGAATGTCAAGGTTGTAACTACTGTTGTAGTTGTGAACCAGGGTTTGTATTTTTAAGTGAGGAAGATCTTATAAACCTCTGTACTTATTTTTCTATAGATGAAGAAACTTTTATTCAAACTTACTGCAGAGAAGTACCTATCGGCTTTGGTTATAGAGTCAGTTTACTGGAAAAAGATAATTTTGATTGTATTTTTTTAACTGAGAAAGGTTGCGGTTGTTATGAGAGTAGACCTCTTCAATGTAGAACATATCCTTTTTGGCCAAGTATTGTTGAATCTGAAACAACTTGGAATAAAGAAGCTGAAAGTTGCCCAGGAATGAATAAAGATAAAAAAATTAAAGCAAAAAATATAAAGAAACACTTGGATTTAATGAATGAATTCGTAGCTAAAATAATTCCATAGGAGAAATAGTGCCAAAAATATCACAAGAAACTATTGATAAAATAAAAAATAAAATATCTTTATCTCAATATATTTCTCGCTACGCTGATGTTAAACATAAACGTGGTAGTGACTATGTTTGTTGTTGTCCTTTTCATGATGAAAAAACACCTAGTTTTTATATCCATGACGATAAACAATTTTTTCACTGTTTTGGATGTGGTGTAAGTGGTGATGTTTTTAAATTTGTTTCTCTTTACGATCATTTAAGTTGGTATGAAGCTATTATCAAAATAGCTGATGATATAGGGGAACCCTTAGGTTTTGATTCTACACAAACTAATACCAACTACAAAAAGAAAACTGACTATTATTCTTTATATGATCGAAGTAGAATTTTTATGCACAATGTATTGCTTTCAGAAATTGGTAGTACAGGTCTTAAATATCTCAATAGCAGAAATATTAATCAAGAGATGATTGATAAATTTTCTCTCGGTTATCTTCCTAGTAATTCAGGCTTTTTGTACAACAGAATCAGATCAAGTAGTGATTACAAAGATGAGGTTTTAAACAATAGTGGTATTTTTTACAAAGATTCAAAAGATACATTATTTGATGGCAGACTTATTTTCCCAGTTAGAACTTGGGATGGTAAAACAATAGCTTTTTCAGCCCGTGATTTAAGTGGCATGTCAAAAGCCAAATATAGAAATTCTCCTGAAACATTAATATACTCTAAGAAAAATAATTTATTTGGTATTTATGAATCCTTAGAAGCATTAAAAACTACCAAAAAAGTAGTTCTATGTGAGGGTAATTTTGATGTTATTGCCTTACACCAAGCAAAAATTGATTATGCTGTTGCTTCTTTAGGTACTGCTTTTACACTTGAGCAAGCTAGATTGATTTCTAGATACGTTACTAAAGCAAGTGTACTTTTCGACAATGATGCAGCCGGAATAAAGGCAACAATTAAAACTTTAAATATTTTACAAGCCCAAGGAATTGCAAATTATGTTATAAATTTACAAGAATTTAATGATCCTGCAGAAATGTTAGAAAAAAGAGGTGCGGATGCATTAAAAAAAACATTAACTAATTCTGTTGATGGGTTTATGTATCTTGTCAATAATGCTATAAAATTATATGATATAAAGAATTCGAAAGGTAAAGATGAAATTTTCAAATATGTAAAACCCTACATTGATGCTACATCCTCAGAAATAGAAAAAGATTCCTTACTACAAAGATTAGCTGAACTATTAAAAGTGCATCATGAAAGTGTTGTCTCGCAATATAATAAAGAGAATGCTAATAAACGAACCTATGGTAATTTTAATGTTAGACAAATAGATATATTACCATTAACAAAAAGTAGATTTAATTTAGATTTGTTCGTAATGCTAGTTGTAGTAAATAACAGAAATCATTATAAACAATTCAAAAAAAATATATCAGTAAATGATCTTAAAAATGAGGAGGCCATTTCTTTATTTAATATATTAGAAGATTATTTTAGGCTAAATGATGAAGATTGTGGTAATGATTATTTCTTACAGCTAATTATAAATCCCCAAATAAAGGCAGACGTTTCATCTTCCTATTTAATGGAAGAGTTTAAAGAAAAATACTGTATAATTCAAATTCAAGAAGGGATAAATAGAATAAGGCTTCGAACCTTAACTGCTGAAAAAAAGAGATATGAAGAAATATTAGAAATAGCCCAATCTTCTAACGATATTGATAGCATAAATACGCTATTAAAGGATCAAATCTTATTAGATCGAGATATCGCTGAATTGAAGGGACAAATTAATCCCAAAGACAAAACTATAAGGAAAAACTAAAGAATGGTGAACAAAGACTTTCTTTTAAATTTTGGATTTTTTTATAAGAGTGCCGCTGATAATAATTCAACTGCAAAAAAGAAAACTCAAAATAAAAAAGCTGCTAAAAAAGAAACAAGTGATGACCTAGAAGATAAAGAGGTCACTATAAAAACTGATTTATCAGTTGAAAACAAAGAAATACTTAAGGAAATATTGACAGAAATATATGCTGAGCCAGATCCCGCTTCTTTCACTGAAGTTGATGAAGATCCAGATGATGATGCTTTAGTAAAAGATGATGTTGATGAAGAAGAAGAAGCTGAAGCAGTAGTAGTTGATATCAATACTGATTTACCAGCAGATAAAGTTATTATTACAGCTAAAAAAAATGACGAAGATGATGATGACGATGACGATAGTGAGGACGAAGATGAAGAAGATGAGACAATAGTTGATTCTACTGATATTTCAGCCTTTTCTTTTGATTCTGAAGATACTGTTGGTTCATCAGAAAAAGTGTTTGATATAAATTCAATTGGAAGTAATAGTGCTCCAGCTCCAAAAGAAGAAAAGAAATCTACTGTATTAACCAATTCAAAAGGTGACGTAGATGATCCAATTAGATTGTATTTACGTGAAATAGGTAAAGAAAAACTATTAACAGCAGAAGATGAAGTGGTTCTTTCAAAAAAAATGGAAGAGGGTAATGCAATTATTCTTGAAGTTATCAAGAATAACGGTATTTTAATTTCATTCTTTACAGATATTATAAAAAAACTTGAAGCTAAAATTGATGAAACAGAGATGGAATTCTCTCAGAAAGAGTTGAAAGAACTTTATGCTGAACAAAAAAGATATAATCAATATTATCGCGAACAATTAAATCCTTTTAAAGCTTCGATTAAAGAATATCAAAGTTTAAAACAAGACTTGATTTCTAAAGGCCAAGATTTTTTAGATGATAGTAAATTACAAAAAAAACGTGTAAAACTTTTTAGTGCACTAAATAATGTTATCCTCCAACCAGAAGAATTGACTGCTTTTACTGAAAGATATGTAAATGCTGAATTATCAATTGTTGAATTAATGGAATTGATGCAAAGCTTACAAAATAAACTAAATATTACATCAACAAAAGAATTAAGACAATTAGGAAGAGATTTAGCAACTCGAACCAAAAGTAAAACTATTGAAGAATCATTGAACATGAGTTCTTACGATATTAAAGAACTTATTTCAACCTACCAACAAACAGAGAAAACTTTAAAAGAAATTGAACAAACTTTTGAAGCAATAAGATATGAAATCTTAGAACAGGCTGTTGTTATTAAACGTGGTAGAAAAATGATGAAAACAGCAAAAGATAGATTAATTAAAGCAAACTTGAGATTAGTTGTTTCCATTGCAAAAAAATATACTAATAGAGGGCTGCACTTTTTTGACTTGGTTCAAGAAGGAAATATTGGCTTAATTAAAGCTGTTGAAAAGTTTGAATATAGAAAGGGCTATAAATTTAGTACTTATGCTACTTGGTGGATTAGACAGGCTATTACCAGATCAATTAGTGATCAAGCTAGAACAATTCGCGTTCCAGTGCACATGATTGAACAAATAAATAAAGTTGTTAGAGAATCAAGATTGTTGATGCAATCCTTAGGCCGCGACCCATCCGATGAAGAAATTGCTGATAGATTAGGTTGGGATGAGAAGAAAGTAAAAACTGTTAAAAATGTAGCTAGAGAGCCAATTTCATTAGAAACCCCGGTTGGTGAAGAAGAAGATTCATTATTATCAGACTTTATTGAAGATAAAGATGTTGAAAATCCAGCAACTCAAACTGCTTATAGACTACTACAAGAACAATTGCTTGATGTTTTACATACTTTACCTGCTAGAGAGCAAGAAGTACTTAAAATGCGCTTTGGTATTGATGGCGGTTATTCCTTAACACTAGAAGAAGTTGGGCTTTATTTCGGTGTTACAAGAGAAAGGATAAGACAAATCGAAGCAAAAGCTCTTAGAAGATTAAGACATCCAAAAAGAGCTAAGCAATTAAAAGATTTTATCAATACTTAATTCGTTCCAGGTACTAAATTATATTTATTACAATATATGGATTATTCTTGATAATAAATGGTATTTGTGGTAAATTTTATTTCTGTGTTAATTTCAACTAATTAGGCGAAATTCACAAATAAAAACTCTTTTTTAAGAGTTTAGATTAGATTTTCAGGAGAAAGTGATGCAAAAAGAAGTGTTCACAAAGTTAGCAAAACTTCAAGATAGCTTAAAAGCAAAATTTCGTGTAGAAGATGAAATCAAAAAACTTCCACATGATTTAAAAATAAAAAAAGCACAACTTGCTAAAATTAAAAGAGATTTTGAAGAGTTAAATTTAAGTGTTAAAACAATCGATAGAGAATGTAAAACCCTTCGTTTTGAATATGACAATGCTGTAGTTGCTCATGAAAATAATCAAAAGCAAATGGAAGTTATTTCTACTCAAAGAGAATTTGAAGCATTAGAAAAACAAATTAGTGATTCTCATATTTTAGAGCAGAATTTGTTAAAACAATTACATGCTAAAGAAAAAACTTTAACTAAGTTACAAGAAGAATTAGAACAACAACGTTTAATTCTTGATGAAATTGAAAAAAAAGTAAATGATGAAGAAACTAAATATGGTGAAATATTAGCTGAAAAATTAGAATTGAAAAATAAGCTAGAATATGATTGCAATTATATTGTTGAAGAATATGAAATTTCTTCAGATCTTTTTAAAAAATTCTCAAGTATTGTTAAGAATAAAGAAGGATCTGGTATTGTTCCTATACATGACAATGTATGTGATGGTTGCCATATGCTTTTACCAATTCAATTTGTAAATGATGTAAGAAGCTTAGATAATATTGAATTCTGTCCATATTGTTCACGTGTATTGTTTTATGAAGAAACAGCACTAGCAAGTGAAACAGATTCTATGGATATTGAAGAAGGTTCATTGACAACATTTGCTGGTGATGATGAATTTGATTTAGATAGTTTCTAAATTTAATTATTAATAAAATTTTATAGGTTTTCTTGATAATCGCATGCAGTCTTTTCTGTATGAGGAAAGTCCGGGCTCCTCAGGACATAATGCCGGGTAACACCCGGGAGCAGTAATGCTATAGAGAGCGCAACAGAAAGTAAACCGCCTATTTTATAGGTAAGGATGAAACGGTGAGGTAAGAGCTCACCGCATGAATGGTAACATTCATGGCACGGCAAGCCTCGTTAGGAGCAAGTCCAAGCAGTGAGTAGAGTGGTCCGCTTATTTCTCACGGGTAGGATGCTAGAGATTTATAGTAATGTAAATCGTAGATAGATGATTATCGTTATACAGAACCCGGCTTATTGAAAACCTATTTTTCTTTCTTTTTAATAGAATCCCATACTTTATTTAACTCAACAACGTTATCTGGAGTAATTGGGATTTCTTTTTTGTCACAGATCTCTTTTACTTTATTAAATCTTTTTTTGAATTTATTTGTAGAACGTCTGAGAGCTACTTCTGGCCTGATTTTTAAAAACCTAGAATAATTAATAACAGCTAATAATAAGTCACCAATTTCATCTTCAGTAGCATCTTTATTACCTAAAGAATCAGCTTCAATAACCTCATCTAATTCTTCTTGAATTTTTTCAATTACATTTTCTTTATACTTCCAATCAAAACCAACTTTACTAACTTTTTTCATGCATTCAAAAGAATATTCAAGTTGGGGTATGGAATTTGGAACTTTTAAAAAGAAGTCATTTATATCATCATGACGACCTTCAACATTTTTTTTAATGTTATCCCAAATATCTACTACTTGAGAGCTGTGTAACTCACTGGCATCATAGGTATCTTTGAATACATGAGGATGTCTTCTAACCAACTTTTCACATTCTTCATTTATACTATCAATTATATTAACATCAGAATGTTCTTGATGAATGGTTAATAACATAACAATATTTGTTAGCATGTCCCCAAGTTCTTCAGACATATTATCACTATCTTTATTGTTAATAGCATCAATATATTCATAAGTTTCATCAATTAAATAAATAGCAAAATCTTTTGAGGATTGTTTTCTATCCCAAGGACAGCCATCTTTACTTCGAAGTAATTCAGTTATCTCTTTTAATTGGGAGAGAGCTGCAGTTAAGTTTGTTTCTGTTTTTAAATTATAATTTATCATAAAGATAGAATAATTATTATCGGATAAAAAAGAAAGGTTAAAATTATATAAAGTTAAGGATAATAATCCTAGTTAACAGAATATATATTATTTACATAATAAAAAAGTGTTGATCAAATATCAAAAGAACCTACTTTATGTAATTCACTCCAAAATATATTTGAAAAATCACCTTCAACAGATAATGCAGCAAAAACTAACACTTTATAATTAATATTTATAATAATCTCATCATTTGGCAAATATAAATATTCAAAATCATTATTAGCATTAATTGCAGTATTAATAAATTCTTGATTATTAAATCTTTTTAATTGTAAATTTTTTGTATCAATAAAAGTGTTTGGTGAAACTAAAGATTCAAACTTAGTAGTAGTAGTAGTAGTAGTAGTAGATTCCTCATTAAAATTAAAGGTAATACTATTAGGAGTGCCTGTTTTTGATATCTTAAAATCACTTACATATTCAATATACGGTGAACCCTTAATTGTCGCTAAATATGTTGTTGGTTTTTGATCAAAACCATTGTATGAAAATTTATATAGCTTGATATTATAATCGTTTTTATCAATATTAATTACCGATTCATCACTTTGACTAGTATCTAATGGTCTTCCTAGTGGTGTGGAATAAGTGTTTTCAAATTTATTTATAATGTCACTTGAGTAAATGGTTTCAGATTGACCGTCATCTGGAAAAATAGAATAAAAATAACAAACAGATGGTGAATCATCTACTACAAAAGATGGATCTTTTAAATGAAATTCAAGATTTGTGATAATATAATCATCAATTGGTGTATTATTAAAAGAATAATAAGAAATATCATCTCCAATATCGCCATTATTCAAAGAAACATAGGTGGGAATACCACAAGAAATTAAAAAAAATAAAGACACATATATAGTAATAACTCTACTAATTTTTATGTGTCTTTTAATATTAAGTCTGTTGGTCATTTCTAATAGTTTAATAAACTATTTTGAGCCAACTTAGCATATTCAGAATTTGGAAATTGGTCAGCCAATTGTTGGAATTGACCTTGAGCCAAATCAGAATTGTTTTTATTTACATAAATACGTGCTAAGGTAAACATTGCTTTTGGTGTTTCAGCTGCGTCATTGCCATAAGTATCAATCAACTGTTGACAATATTCTACAGTTTTAGTTTCATCACCAAGTTGTTCAGCACAAACTGCTGCATTACTAAGAGATAATGAACCCATATAAGTACCAGAAGCTTTTTCAGATATTGTTACAAAATTATCAAGAGCTGTTTGATAATCTTCTTCACTAAATGATTTAAGAGCTAGTAAATAAGTTGATTTTAAACCAACATAACCACTTTTACTCTCTAAAGCTTCTAAATCTGCAACTGCTTGATCTAAATCTGATTGGTAAGAATCAGCTTCTATATCAACAGCTGTAGCAACAGTTAGTTGAGTTTGAGCAGTTTCTAAAGCATCAATATTGTTTAAAACCTTTTTATTCATAGTAAGGTTTACAATACCAAAAACTAAAACAACTAAACCGATAGCTATTGCACTAAATGCTAATGCTTTTGAATTGTTTGTCAAAAAAGCAGATAAACGGCTTTCAACTACTTTTTCATCTATATTTTTCAAATTATCTTTATTACTCATTAATAAACTCCCTTTAGGAAATGTTAAACAGGCGGAAATTCCGCCTGCTTTAAATATCTACTGATTTAGTTATCGTCTTTCGAAGCCATTAAATCTGCAAATGTAAAAGTGTCCTCTTCATCATTGTTGCCATGAATATACTTAGCAATTTCTGATTGTTGTGAGCGCTTAATCATTTCTTTAATAGAAAGTGATAGTTTTTGAGTATTTGGATTACATTCAATAACTATAGCTGAAATAGCATCACCTACTTTGTACTTAGTTAATACTTCATCAGTGAATTCTTCATCAGGTCCGATTAAGTTATATTTACTAATCAAGCCTTCGATTTCACCAACAACTTTTACAAAAATACCAAAGTCTGTAACATTTGAAACTGTACCAGAAATTTTGCTAAATTTTGGATAGTCTTTTTTAAGTAAGTTCCAAGGATTATCTTCTAATTTTTTAACACTTAAACGAATTCTTCTGTTATCAGATTCAACTCTTGTTACTACAACATCAATTGATTCACCTTCTTTACAGAATGAAGACATATTTTTGGTTTTCTTTGTCCAAGAAATATCATCAATGTGTAAGAAACCGTCAATTCCTTCTTCTAAATTAACAAAAGCACCGCTATTTGTAATTTTTACAACAGCTTTATTTAATGTCATTCCAACTGGGTATCTGTCAGCAATAGTATCCCAAGGATTATCAAGTAATTGTTTTAATCCTAAAGAAACTCTTTTCTTATCTAAATCATAACCAAGAACTTTTGCATTAACAACTTCACCAATTTTCAATAATTCTTTTGGATTGTTAACTCTCTTAGTCCATGATAATTCAGAAATATGAGCCAAACCTTCTACACCAGGTTCAATTTCAATAAATACACCAAAACTAGTAAGTTTTGTTACTGGAGCTTTGATAACATCATCAACATGATATCTTTGTTCAAATGTTGACCATGGATCTTCACTCATATGTTTAAGACTTAAATTAATCTTTTGTGATTCTGGATCAATGTTAATCAAACGTAATTGAACAACTTGTCCTTTTTTTACAAAATCTTTAGGTCTTGTTACATGTCCCCAACTCATATCATTGATATGTAGTAATCCGTCAAAACCGCCTAAATCAATAAATGCACCAAATGAAGTAAATGATTTTACAACGCCTTCTACTACATCACCAATTTTTACAGTTGAGAAGAATTTATCTTTATTTTCTTTTATTTTCTTCTCTAAGTATTCTCTTCGTGATACAACACTTTTTAACTTTGTTCCGGCATGGAACTTATCAATTACAAAAAAGTCTGTGATTCCAATTAATGTTTCTGGTTCTTCTACACGAACAACATCAGCTTTTGATAATGGACAGAAGCCTTTATAATCTCCGCCTAAATCAACTTCAAAGCCGCCTTTAATAACTTTAATAAAAGTACCTTCGATAGGAGTTCTACCTTCAGATGCTTTTCTTAATTCATCAGTGCGCTCTTTAATATCTGCTCTTTTTTTAGAAACAACAATTTGACCGTGTTTGCCTTCTTTTGCAACAATAACAACACCCACAGTATCACCAATAATTGGTAAATCTTTGAACTCACTACGAGGAATTTTACCCTCACTCTTGTAACCGACATCAACAAAAACATGCTCGTTATTTACCTGAACAACAGTCCCGGTCACGAGTTGACCGTCTTCGATGCCATCAAGAGATTTAAGATACTCCTCCTGCATTAATTGCATACTGGTTTTCTTTTCTTCAATTTCACTCTCGTTAGCCACTTGCTTTCTCCTGAACCCAAATTCCTATATTTATCGCTAATCTAGCGATTTTATAGCTTTTATCACTTTCTCACAAACTTGCGTAATGGTCAAGTACGAAGTGTCAATAATTATAGCATCATTGGCAATCTTTAGGCTCCCTACAGGTTTTTCTTTATCATTTTTATCCCTCTTAATTATTTCGGATAAAATGTCTTTGTAATTTTGACCTTCAGGGTGTTGAATAAACCTTCTCTCAGCTCTTATTTCAGCATTTGCATCAAAGTAAAACTTATAATCAGCATCAGGAAAAACTACTGTTGTAATGTCTCTTCCTTCTGCTATTATATCAATTCCGTCAGCTATTTTTTTTATATTAATATTGACTATTTCTCTAACTCTAGGATCCACACTTACTTGTGAAACAAACCTATCTACATTAGCAGTATGTAATTTGTTTTCAACATCAATATCGTTGACACAAACTTTAGAATTTTTGATGCTTAATTTTATACTTTTGGCAGTTTCTAATACAGCATCTTTATTTAAAATATCTTTGTTTATTTGTTGGTGGGCATAAGTTATTGCTCTATAAAATGAACCTGAATTTAAATAATACAAATTCAACTTTTCAGCTAATAAGGCTGCTATTGTACTTTTACCTACACCCGCTGGTCCATCAATTGCAATAACCATAAATTACTTACCCTTACCTATTTTAATACTATTTGAACTTTTAGTAGTTTCACCATCCAATAATTTTTGAATTTGGTTAAAATTTATTTGACGGTATTGACCTGGATCCATATCTCCTAATTCAATATTGCCAATTCTAGTTCTACAAAGTTGTTTAATATCATAATCAAAATAACTAAATATTTTTCTTATTTCCCTATTTTTACCTTCAGTTAATACTACTTTAGTCCAAGTTTTTGTAAGAATTTGAAAGCTTTTAATCTTATAAGGGCGTTTTTGATCAATATAAACTCCATCAATTGCCTTCAAAAGGTCAGATTTCTTTACTTCTCTATCAGTTGAAACCAAATATTCTTTTTCAATTTGGTGGGAAGGATGCATAATTTTGTTTGCTACATCACCATCATTGGTATAAAGAATCAAGCCTGTTGATTCCTTGTCCAAACGACCAATATGAAAAAGCAGATTCCAATCATTAATATTAATTAATTCTCTGGCATACAATTTTTCATTTGGGTCAAAATTTGTACAAACATAACCTTTTGGTTTATGAAGTGCAAAATAATATGCCTTATCAACAGGTTCAATGGTGTCATCATCTAATTGTACGACATCATCACGATCAACTTTTGTACCTAATTCAGTAACTCTCTTGGTATTTACTTTTACTCTTCCAGCACTAATCAATGTTTCACAAAATCTTCTACTTCCACAACCACTTTTAGCAAGATATGCCTGTAGTCTAATTGGGTATTCAATTTTCAATTTTTCTTTACTCCTCAGTACTATCGTCATCAATAAATCTTGATTTATCAATATCCGATAATTTTGGTAATTCACTTATACTTCTTAAGTTAAATTCTAACAAGAATTTCCTTGAAGTTCCATATAAACAAGGATGACCGGGTACATCTTTTCTACCAATTACTTTAATATATTCTCTATCACGTAATAAGCGGACTATAGTATCACTAGAGACACCTCTAATATTATCTATTTCCCGTCTTGTGATAGGTTGACTATATGCAACAATGGAAAGTGTTTCAAGTGCCGCCTTGCTTAATCTTTTATCTACTTTTTTACCATAACATTTTCGCAATTCTTTGTGTAAATCCTTTGAAGGTAAGAATTGAAACCTATCATGAACAAAACTTAAAGTAATTCCATGTCTCTGTGTTTGAAAATGTTCTTTTAATTCTTCTAAAGCCCTGTACAACTCATCTTCATCAAGAGATGTCATTTTCATTAGTTTTTCTTTGCTTACACTATCATTTTCAATAAATAGTATAGTTTCAACTAAACGAGCCCCTTCAGATAAGGTTAATTTTGACTTATTTAAATTGTTATCAGAAATATCTACTTTTTCATCTTTATTTTTCATAACCCTACTCATCATCCTCTAAATCAATTTCCTCAAAATCTTCTAATTCGACTATATCATTTCTATAACCTTCAATACTATCAAGGTTGTTATTATCTTCAGGAAGTATTGCCTGGATAGTATCTATCTTAATAGAATAATCATCCTTATCTAATTCATCATTTAAAGCATTTTCATTGTATAGCCCTTGCTCAATTGCCTCTTCATATAATTCATCTATTAAATCTGCTTCATTATTATCGATTTCAACTATATTATTTTTTCTAATCACAATAGTTTCAAAAGGAATTTTTTGCTCAATTATGATCATTTTAAATTTACAGGCATCTAAAATTGCCATAAAAGTGCAAATTATATGAAGTGGTTTATCCAAATAAATTATCATCTCTTCAATTAATATTTCATTTTTAGATTCAAAAAGCTCATTCATTAATGCTAATTTTTCATTAACTGTTACCTCTTCATAAACATTAAAAACCTTTGTAGGTGAAATTTTACTTAAAATTGAGGTAAAAGTTTCTAGCAAACTTGATAAAGATATGTTTTCAAACAATTGTTGATCATCAAAGGGAATCATAAAAGAATTCTTTTTTCTTTCTATAAATAGATTATCATTACTTGCAGTATTTGTAAGTAGTTCAGTATATTTTCTAAATTTTTGATATTCTAGTAATTGTTGAACCAAATCTTGTCTAGGATCAGCATACTCATCATCGAAATCCATTTCAACTGGTAATAACATTCTACTCTTTATATAGAGCAAATCAGCTGCCATCTTATAAAAATCTGATAATTGAATTAATTTTATATCATCATTATTATTTATATATTGCAAAAACTGCTCTGTTATCAAGGCTATAGGAATATCATATATATTTATTTGAGATTTTTGGATCAAATGTAATAACAATTCTAAAGGACCCTCAAAAGTTGGTATTTTAAAGAAATGTGAATTTTCATTTTTGTTTATTTCTATATTTGAATCTTCCATTTAAATCTCTCTTTCTTATAATTATTTTAATTATACATATATGTCGCTAAAATGTAAATTTACAATCAAATAATGTAGATAATTCATGCTATATTTTTTTATAGTTCTTAATTATTATCTGAATATTTATAGGTTACTACTCTGAGTTTTTCAAATAAATTTCAAGGCTTGTTTTTAGTGCTTGAATTGTAAAGTCAAGTGCAACGAGTTTCCATAATAAGCCTCAAAAGGACTTTTGTAACCTAAACACTTTCTTTATCTCATAATAAGTACCATAACATCATCAGCTTTCTTGGGAATATACTCCCTGAGTAATCCATTAGTATTTTCATTGGTTCCTCGATTCCATAGCGTATGAGGTGCTGGAAAATATAATGAGTAAAAAGTTCTAAGACTCTTCACTCATTGTTATTAACACATGGGGTTAATCATAACACCATGTGTGTTGTTTTAACATATTTAATCATAACTATATGTTGTATTATAACAAGGTTCCTTTAAAGGAAAGACTAATTATGCTTCTTCGAATTGTTAAATCAAAAAATTTATTTTAAAAGGAAGTATCCTGAAAGGTTTCTTTTCCCCATAGGGCATAGTATTATTTATATATTACAGGATAAGGATTAATGATGCGATATTATATGGCCACCACAATTCACAAACCATTTGAAAGATGTATAGAAGAAGTGAAAACAACCTTACAGGCTGAAGAATTTGGTGTACTAACCGACATTGATGTTAATTAAGGCAACCATGAAAATAAAGTTTAATCTTGAATTCCACAACTAACGTATTATAAGCACCTGTAATCCTCAGTTCGCTTATAAGGCTCTAGAGGCATAGTCTATAATAAAAAAAATATTGCCCTTTGGAACCATGAATTGTTGAGATTGACGCCGTTAATCTGATGAGTTCAATGCAGATTGTTGAAAATGAAGCTTTGCAACCCATAGATAATGAAATTCGAGGCCTTTTACAGCGAGTAATCGATATGCTTTACCAGAAGTAAAGTTGTAAATAAAGATAGACAATAAAATTGGAGGATTCTATTTTGAAAAATAATGATATGAACCATGAGCACCGGGATAATCAGAAACATGACAATCATTTAGATCATCATGACCACAATGCCCATCACCGAATGATGATCCGGGATTTTAAAAAGCGGTTTTACATAACAATGGTATTGACCTTGCCTGTCTTGGCTCTGTCTCCTCTTATTCAGCAGTTTTTGGGAATTTCGTTTAGATTTCCCGGTTCCGGATATGTTGTTTTCGCTCTAGCGACGATTATTTTTTTCTACGGAGGCTGGCCGTTCCTTTCTGGGCTCGTGAAAGAGCTGAAGGATAAGAGTCCAGGAATGATGACGCTTATAGGTCTTGCCATAACGGTTGCTTACGTTTACAGCGGAGCGGTAACCTTTGGTCTTGACGGAACCCCATTTTACTGGGAACTGGCAACACTGATTGCCATCATGCTCGCCGGACACTGGATTGAAATGTCATCAATACTCGGCGCTTCATCTGCTCTTGAAAAACTGGCTAAACTCATGCCAAGTGAAGCCCATCGGAAGAATGGCAATAAAATTGAGGATGTGGCCCTTTCACAAGTTCAGAAGAATGACATTCTTATTATTAAACCGGGAGAGAAAATTCCTTCCGATGGGATAGTGGTAAAGGGTGAAAGTTATATCAACGAATCTATGCTCACAGGAGAATCAAAGCCGGTTAGAAAGAAAAAAGATGACAAACTGATAGGTGGTTCTCTCAATGGCGACGGCTCTCTAGAGCTTCGTGTTGAGGAAACTGGTGATGACTCTTACCTGAACAAGGTAATTAAAATGGTAGGAGAAGCTCAAGCTTCAAAATCTAAAACTCAAGCTCTCTCAGATCGTGCTGCTTTCTGGCTGACCATTGTCTCCTTGACTGTTGGTATCGTGACTCTTGTTACATGGCTTTTGGTGGGGCAAAACCTACAGTTTGCAATTGCCAGGATGGCAACAGTGATGATTATTACCTGTCCCCATGCCCTGGGGCTAGCAATTCCCCTAGTGGTTGCGGTTTCTACATCGAAGGCAGCCCAAAACGGTCTGCTCATCCAGAATCGAACGGCCTTTGAAAATTCCAGAAAAATCTCTACGGTCATTTTTGATAAAACAGGGACCTTAACAAGAGGGACATTTGAAGTCACCAGTGTGGATATACATGACAAAAAATATGGAGAGCAGGAACTGCTCACTTTTGCTGGTGGAGTGGAAGCCCTTTCAGAGCATCCCATTGGAAAGAGTATTGTCCTGCGTGCAAAAAAGGATGGAATTGCTCTGCCTTCAGTTGATGATTTTCAGGCAATCAAGGGTAAGGGCGTAAGCGGTACCGTGTCTGGTAAGAAGATTCAAATCGTGAGTCCCGGCTTTCTTCAAGAGCAGAATCTTAACCTTCCAAAAGGGGCTGAAGGAAAAGGCGGTGTCACCCGTATCTTCATTCTTGTTGAGGGGAAAGTGGCCGGTTCTATGGCCCTCTCGGATACTATCCGGCCTGAATCCTATCAGGCCATAAAGACTTTGAAGAAACGGAATATAAAATGTTGGATGCTCACCGGTGATAATAAGGAAACGGCAAAGGCCGTTGCCGATGAATTAGGAATGGATGGTTTTTTTGCAGAAGTATTGCCAGATAAGAAACAGGCAAAGGTAAAAGAACTACAGGATCAAGGTGAATATGTAGCCATGACCGGTGATGGAGTCAACGATTCCCCAGCCCTAGCTCAGGCGCAGATTGGGATAGCTGTGGGATCCGGAACAGATATTGCCGCTGCATCGGCGGATATCATTCTTGTAAACTCAAATCCCCTAGATATTACAGCACTGATACTATTCGGCCAGGCCACTTATAGAAAGATGGTTCAGAATCTTATTTGGGCAACCGGATATAATGTCATTGCCATCCCACTGGCTGCGGGTGTTTTGTTTAATGTCGGTATTGTCCTGCGTCCGGAAGTGGGAGCCATCTTAATGTCAGCTTCTACAGTAATTGTGGCAGTTAATGCACGACTTCTTCGAGTAAAGAAAAAAGAATTTAAGGAGACTTGAAAATGATGAATAACTGGGGTTATGGTGGAGCAATGAGCTGGGGAACAGGAGGTTGGATTTTTTCACTCCTATTAATTGTAGGAATAGTTGTCGGGGGTATCTTTTTTGTCAGGTGGATTATCCAAAATTCCGGGAATAACGGATTATCAGAAAAAGAGCCGAACGCTCTAGAAATACTGAAAACTCGATATGCAAACGGAGAAATATCCAGAGAAGAGTATTTGGAAATGAAGACCATACTTGAGGACAAAATGAATTTGTGAATCATGTAGTAATTGTTTGACTAATTTTCGAAAAGTAAACACAGGAATCATAATTCTTGTTTTTCTGACAGGAAGTTTTTCACTTATTGCCTAAGACATCGAACATATTAGAGGAATCCATGAAATAAGCGGACTAATAGAAAAAACCCTGGAATTAGAAGATATTTCTAAAATCAGTATCGAGAAAGTGAATCCAAAGCTTCTCGAAGAGCTTGGAGATTTAGTTATGGAGAAATTAATCGGGAATCCTTCTCAACATTAATGGATGGATTAAATATGGTGGTTTAAATTTAGGTGTTAATTCAGGAATCTTGTTTTGTAATCCAAAGTGCTAAATATGACTTTATTGATAAAATAGTTTCAATATCAATTTGCTATGCATTTTCACCATTTGATTATAATTAATTTATGTTACAAGTCTTTTAAAAGATGCAGGGTGCTTATTAAGCACCCTGATTATACTATTATTTTTTTTCTTCCTCTACTTTTATCTTCTTTGGAAACATTATATCTCTTAGTTTTTTATCTAGTAATGTCACTATATCAGGATTATCGGTTAAGAAATTTGTTGCATTATCTTTTCCTTGTCCTATTTTTTCATCATTATAAGAATACCAGGATCCACTCTTATCTATCAAATCATATTTAATAGCAGCATCTAAAACACTACCAATATAGCTTAGACCCTTACCAAAAATTAAATCCATTTCTACTTTTTTAAAAGGAGGTGAAACTTTGTTTTTTACGACTTTAACTCTGATTCTATTACCAATAATATTATCGGCACCTTTATTAAGTGTTTCAATTTTTCTTACTTCTAATCTTACAGAAGCATAGAATTTTAATGCATTACCACCTGTTGTAGTTTCTGGGTTACCAAACATTACACCAATTTTCATTCTAATTTGGTTAATAAAAACAATAGTTGTATTACTTTTTGATAAAATACCAGTTAATTTTCTCAAAGCTTGACTCATAAGTCTAGCTTGAAGACCCATATGAGAATCTCCCATTTCACCATCAATTTCAGCTTGAGGTGTTAAGGCTGCAACTGAGTCAATTACAACAATATCTACAGCACCGGATCTTACTAGTTTTTCACAAATTTCTAAAGCTTGTTCACCATTATCTGGTTGAGAAATCCATAATTCATTTATTTTTACACCTAAAGCACCCGCATAAGTTGGGTCTAATGCATGTTCTGCATCAATAAAAGCAGCAATACCACCTTTTTTCTGAGCTTCTGCTACAGCATGCAAAGCCAGTGTTGTTTTACCACTTGATTCAGGGCCATATATCTCAATAATTCTTCCTTTTGGATATCCACCTATTCCAAGAGCTTCATCTAATAATAATGATCCACTTGAAATACTTTCTAAATCGAGAGAAGCACCTTTATCTCCAAGTTTCATCAAAGAACCTTTACCAAATTGCTTATCAATAGAAGTTCTTGTAGCTTCTAATGCATCTCTTTTTTGTTTTTCATCTGTTGGTTTACCCAGTGTTGCTTCAATACTTTTTTTAGCCATTAATATATTCTCCTAATGATCTTATTCACCGCTACTTATTAATAATAGATAATCTTATAAATTGCTTTAATTATAAATTACCTTTATCGCACATTTCTTTTATAAAAGCTTTTTTATCTTGTGCCCCAAAGAAAGCAGAACCAGTAACTACTACATCAATTCCAGCTTGTCTTAATTGTATTATATTAGAAAGTCCCGCCCCGCCATCACAATTTATTTTATAAGTATAACCGTGTTTTACTTTTAAAGCATGTAATTGTTTGATTTTATTTAAACTATAATCAATAAAAGTCTGTCCACCAAAACCTGGATTGACACTCATTACTAAAACTTGATCAAGTTCAGATAAAATAGGTAATAACAAATCAACACTTGTTGCTGGGTTTATTGAAATACCAACATCTTTTTTATTTGCCTTTACCATTTGTAGTGCACGATGTACATGTTTGGTAGCTTCAAAATGAAAGCAAATCCCATCACAACCAGCTTTTGCAAATTGTTCTATAAAATTTTCAGGGTTTTCTATCATCAAGTGTGCATCAAAATATAAATCACTGTGTTTTCTCAAATCTTTAATAAATTTAGGTCCAAAAGTAATATTTGGTACGAAATTTCCGTCCATTACATCTAAATGAACCCACTCAGCGTTAGCTGTTTTAATTGAGGTAACTTCAGCAACGATATTAGAAAAATCAGCGGCTAAAATACTTGGGGAGACTATTAAATTATTCATATTTGTAGAATATCATAAACCTGAATTATAATGCAATTGTTTTATTATAAATAATGGTCTATCCATCTTTATTTAATATGTCAGCCTTAATCAAAAAAAAACAGTTAAAACAAATTATACAAGTGTTGTATTTAAACAAATATTTTTAATGATTTTAATCCAATTTAACTAATTCTAAAATTGGAAAAACATATTGAAATTGTCTCTTAAATTATTAAAAAATATTGATGTAATTTACTTAACAAAACACTAGGCAGATGTTCTAATCATTATTAACTGGTTATTACAATACTTGTTAGATACCATTGATTGTCAATTTTATAATTTGTTACTTGGTAGGTAATTAAATTCTTATTTTATAAAATATTGTAAATAAATATTATTTGTTATATGTACTTTAACTATTGCTAAATTGTTATTTTTGTAATATAATAGGCTTAAATTGTAAAAATAAATGCCCCCGAGCATCGCTATTGCTGTTGCTTGGGTTTTGTTTACTTAAAACAAAATGGCAAATTTCGACATTTTAAAATAAAATATTTGACTAGCTGGCTCTAATATTAATAGGAGTCAATTTTGTGCGGAGGAATAATTATATGAATATGAAAAAATTACAAACTATGTTAGATGAAGAGAAGTGGAGTATTTCCTTTATGCAAAGTTGTGATATTCAATATTTTGTTGATTTAGATCAACAAATTGGCAAAATTGCTGATGACGAAATATTTGAAATAAAACAACTTTGTGAAGACCATTTTGAAGAAAAAAATCAAAATAGTGTAATCGCAAGATACATCTCAGGTGCTGTAACTTTTTTGACAAGACCTCAAGAAGATAGTATTGCATTTTTAGATTTAATCTCTTCCTTTGCACAAGTTAATAGAGGTGATTTAGTAGAGTATTTGTGCTCTTTAGTACTCGTTGTCAACGAAAGTAAACCAGCTTTACGTTTATTAGGTGAAAGCTATCAAAAACAAGGCAATGAAGAAAAAATGTATGAAGTTTGGGAAAGATTAATCAAAGTTGATTATTCTGAAACTGTTTTACTAAAAAATTTGGCAGATTTTAAATTAAAAATTGATAATACCCCTGATGTTGAAGATGGTATTAACTATTATAAAAAACTTATTAATCGCTTGATTGCTAAAAATGATCCTATGAGTATAAAAGAAAGCTTCCCTACCCTAATTTCACTTATTCCTGAAGAATTTGGTTATTTGATTGGTGTTTGTGAACGTGTATCTACTCACGTAGGAAAATCATATGCAGTTGCTTTATTAAATGTTTTAGGTACTTATCATAAAGAAGATATTGATAATAAAATTATAATTTACAAAAAAGTTTTAGAATATTCCAATGATGATATTGGTGCAAGAAATAACTTAGTTAAAGCCGTTAAATCTAAATATAAAGATCATGGTAGATTAAACACTTGTTTACATCATAGCAAATTAAATGATAAAAACTTTAAAGATATCGTAAGAGCTATTGAAGATTTTGAAACAAATATTGCTTTTGATAAAGGTACTTTTATTTTTCAAAAATCTACTAATAAAATCGGTAGAATAAAAACTATTAATGAAAAAAAGGTTGTTATAGACTTTCCTTCAGATAGTTCAACTATGTCCACAGATATGGCTTTTAAGAGCTTAGTTGCTCTACCTAAATCACATATTTGGGTACTTAAAAGTGTTGTTCCTCATGATAAATTAATAGAAAAAATCAAAACAGATGTTCCTTGGTCCTTAAGAATTTTAATGTCTAGTTTTAATGACAGAGCGTCTGTAAAAGAAATGAAAAGCGAATTAACACCTTCTTTATTAACTACTAGAGAAGTAAATTCCTGGGTTAATGCAGCTAAAAAAGAGTTAATGAGTAATCCACTCTTTGGTGTAAGTGCCCATGTAAAAGATACTTTTACACTTAGAAGTACACCTATTACGTTTGAAGAAAAACAATTAAATATTTTCAAAAGTAAAAAATTATTCTATAGTAAAGTTAAAGTTTTACGTGATTTTGTCTTAAACAAAGGTGATGTTGAAAGTGATTCATTCTTAGAGATGGTTGCATATTTTTCAAATAATATTACCAATAGTGATGGAACAAGTATTACCCTTCACAATGTTAGTGACACTATAATTAGTAGCTATTTATTACTACAAGATTTATTTATTAATTACAGCATGAACTTTGTAAAGTTACCTGAAGGTTTGCCATTTGTAGCACTTTATGAACGTGTCGAGTATGTAGTTGATTGTTTTAAACATATTGATGATCCTGAGCTAAAGAAATTGTTTATCGAGCATGTAGTAAAAGTTGATCTTTTATGGGAAAAAACTTTGTTAGAACTTTTCCCTCATTACTTAACTTCCTATATACCTGATACTTTTAGATCAAATAAAAAAGCAAAAAGCTTTGCTAGAATTTTCAAACAATGTGTTGCAAATTATAGAGACAAATCACAAGTATTCTTGTATTTATATAAGAACTATACGCTTAAAGCTTGGGAAACCAATGGTATTTCATCAGAACAATTACTATTTACTGCTTTATCTCTTTTAGATTATTTGTTAAAACTAATCGAAAACAAAAAAAATGTTACTGAGAATCGTAAAAATGTAAAAGTTTTAATGTCAAAATTATTTGATGAAAAAGCAATTTATATTTATATTGAAGAAGGTGATGAAATTAAGGGTAAAAAAGCATATGCTCTTGTAGATCGATTACCATTAGGCAAATCAGATTTGGGTAAAAAAGTTGAGGTTAAACATCAATTAACTACAAAATATCCTAATTTTGATTTTAATTCTAAGAATATTAATGTGGATGAAGAAATTATACCTACTGGATTGTTCTGTTTAAAAGAAACCATGGATGCTAAAAAAATGGACCTTTATAATGTACAGCATACACAACTTCCAGAAATTGCAAAAGAAATTGGTGAAGCTAGAGAATTGGGTGATTTAAAAGAAAATAGTGAATATAAATATGCTAAAGAAAAACAACGTATGTTAAATTCACATTTGATTAACTTGGTTGATGAGATAGAAAGAGCTTCTATAATATCTCCAGCATCTGTTACTGATGAAAAAGTAGCATATGGCACTAGAGTTACTCTTTTTGATAATAATACTAATGTTGAAGTTTCCTACAAAATATTGGGATCTTGGGAAGCTGACCCTTCAAATAACATTATAAACAGATTGGCACCTTTAGGCTCCAACCTTCTTAATCGTAAAGTTGGAGATCATATTAAATTTACTGTTAATGAAACTCCTTTTGATTTCAAAGTATTGAAAATAGAAGTTGCTATTTAATTATTAAAACTATAAAAACAAGACCCAAAGATTAAATACCTTTGGGTCTATTTTTTTATTTGTAACAGGAATTTCCTGGAGCTGGTGTTTTTAGTACATACAACTCTAAAATATCTTTATCATGGTTTTGTACATTCATTTTAGTCTTAAAAGGAATGTTTAAGACAGTATTTTTTTCATATTTCCTATATTCTCCATCATCTAAGCTTATGGAGAGTGTACCTTTAACTACAGTCATATACAAATTTGCATTTGAGTAGTGCGTTTTCAGAACACCACCCTCTTCAAATACCATATGCATGAAATTGATATTATCATCTTTTATAACGGCTTCTGTTACGGGAATATTGCTATCACTTATAGTAAAAATTTTTTCTATCATGTATTTTCTCCTACATCTAATTTGTCTTTATTATATGAGATTTAAAACATATGTAAAGACACATGTGCTTCTATTTTCTTCTTTTATGAAAATATTCAATAAATGGTATTTTAAAAACGGAATAAGAAAACAATAATATTATAGCTAACCCTAAATTCAATACTATTATTATGATAAAATTTTTTAAAGTAGAGCCACTTTGATACCAAATTGGAGTAAAAAACTTATAAGCAATCAAAATAGCGAGAAATGGTAAATTTGCAATCAGAGTTTTAAAAAAAACAAATAAAGTATGTTTAAAATCAATATCATTTTTTAAATATATAAAATGCAATATAAGAGTAATACAAAACGAAATTGTATTTGCAATTGGTAATGCAATGATTCCAATCTTTTTTATTAGTATAAAAGACAGAATAACATCAATTATTGCCTGAATCACAGTTATTTTAAATGATAACTTGGCCATATCTTTGGCTAATAAGGCTCTATTTAACAGGGCATTCAAGCCTATAATAGTTAATCCTAAAACTAAAAAATTAATTACTGATGCTGTTAATAGTGTGTCAGCAAAAGTAAATTTACCATTTTGCAATAAAACAGCAACAAATTCTTTACTCAAAAATATTAATAAAATAGTAGCTGGGATGAATAAATTAATCATTCCATCAATACCGTAAGCTAAATTATCTTTAAATTCTTTCTTTTGATTACTACAGTAATTTTGAGATAATAAGGGATAAACCACTGTTACAATCCCTGTATAAACAATTCCATAGGGAGTGGAAAAGAAAATTAAAGAATTAGAAAAGGCTGTGGCGTTTCCAGTACTTAATGATGAGGCTAAAAAAACTGAAAACTGCTGCGCAAATATAGTAGTAATTGCAGATCCTACAACAATAATCCAGGTTTTTAAAATTTTCTTAAACTCATTATTTTTAAAATTTATATTTAACTTTACCCTATAACCCTTTTTAAAAACAATTGCAAAAGTAAAAGCAAATTGAATTATACTAGCTAATAAAACACCATAGGCCATTGCCATAGCATCAAATTTATCACTAAATAATAATAAAAAAATTATCAAGGTAATAGAATAAAACAGTGGAGCTATTCCATAAAATAGAAATTGTTTATCAGTTTGTAAAACTGCAGAAAATACATTAGCTATCGAAATAAATGCTAAAAATGCCATAAAATATGGCAATAAGCTTGCCCCTAGTTGTAATTCATCACCATTAAAATCTGTAATAAATGAAAAAATTTGTTTGCTAAAAAATACAAATATAATGATAATAATAGAAAATATGAATAGTTGGGCACTAAGCATTATGCTTAGTAATGTATTTCTATAATTTTTTTCAACGGATTTCGAAAAGCTTGGTATAAAAGCAGAGGTCATTGCACCTTCCGCAAAGATTTTTCTTAAATTATTGGGAAACAAAAAAGCTACATTAATTACATCAGCTGTTGATGTAGCACCAAAAGCTGTTGTAATCACACGTGCCTTAATAATACCTAATATTCTCGATACTAATGTGAGTAACATTAATAAAGAAGAATCTTTAGATTTTTGTTTATTTTGAGTAGAATCTTTCAAGGTAATCCTTTTTAAATTGTTTAAACCTATCTTCTTTTATTGCAACCCTAACTTTTGCTAGCAAATTGTATAAATAGGTTAAATTGTGCTCAGTTGCCAACATACCACCCAACATTTCATTTGCTTTAACCATATGATGCATATAGGCTCTTGAATATTTCTGGCAAGCAGAGCAAGAACACCCTTCATCAATAGGATTATGATCAAACTTATGAATAGCTTTTTTTAATGTAACAACTCCGTCATCACTGAATACAGCTCCATTTCGTCCCATTCTAGTAGCCAAAACACAATCGAATAAATCAATACCATTTTCAACTGCATTTAAAATATAGTCAGGAGAGCCTATTCCCATTACATATCTTGGTTTACTATCATCAACAAATTCACTGGTATAACCCAAATAGTCATAAAAAGCTTCTTTTTCTTCACCAACAGATAAACCACCAATTGCTATGCCTGGAAAATCAAGAGATGATATAAATTCTGCGCTTTCTTTTCTTAAATCTTTATAGAAATTACCTTGTACAATACCAAACATATTGCCTTTGAAACCTTCTAAGTTATCACCATAATCTTTAGCTCTCTTAGCCCAACTGTGTGTGGTTTGCATTGCTTCTTTAGCAGCTTTATAAGGTAAGTCTGGTGGTGTACACACATCTAGTAGCATACATATATCGCTACCGATACTTTTTTGTATATCAATAACTTTTTCAGGAGTAAAAATGTGTTTAGATCCATCAATATGAGATTTGAAATGAACTCCATTTTCTTTTATTTTTCTTAAATTAGACAAAGAAAAAACTTGAAAGCCACCACTATCAGTAAGAATATTACCATCCCAGTTTGAAAAATTATGCAATCCACCAAAACTATCTAAAACTTCAGTTCCAGGCCTTAAATATAAATGATAAGTATTACCTAAAATTAGATTGTATCCAATTTCCTTTACTTTATCATGGTAAATACCTTTGACTGTTCCATTAGTACCAACAGGCATAAAGGCTGGAGTTTCTACAACTCCATGATCCAATTCAACTAAGCCTATTCTAGCTTTGGTATCTTTGTCTTGATGTAATTTTGTATATAATTTTTTCATAATTGTTCCTTTTTATCCAAGTAATAAGTTACTTTAACTTTGCAATATATTCAATATATGATTAACTGCGTGTATATTTTTTAATACTATTTAATATTAGAGGTACCAATAATACAATAAAATATGGAATTAATACTCCAATAAATGGATTTATCAATCCTTGTTTTGAAACTAATTGAAAAACCATTTTACTAACATAATATATTACTGCTATAATAACCGAATTGAATATTGAAAACAAAAATACATTCTTTTTCCCCTTATAATCAATACTACAAGCAATAATAGTCATAATAAAAGCAGCAAATGGAGCCGATATTCTTTCTAAAAATTGGCTAAGATTTTCATACCACAATCTTAGATTAACTTTTTTTTGTATATTTAAGTATTTAATTGCACTAGATAATTGCATGGTTGCTAAATCTGAGGATAAATTTCTAAATAAATTAGGCTCTAGCGCTATTAACCTATTTTCATAAGTCTTTGCTTCAACTATTTCAACATTATCATTTTTTATATTACTAATAACAACATCAAATAATATCCAATCTTTGTTATCATCATTGTATACAGCCTTCTTACAATCGTATCGTGCTATTACATTGTTAAATTCATCTTTTTGTACAATGATAACATCATACAAAGTTTTATTTTTTTCTACATAACTATTTGCATATATTATATTGTTATTTAAGGAATCAATTAAACCAATATTTGTATTGTCCAAATTATAATTTATATTAAAAATTTTATTTTTTAATTGTTGCCTATCTAATGTTGATTGTAAAACAACAATCTCATTAGAAATAAAAGCTAAAGACGAAACAATAAGCATCATAATAACGATTGGTTTATAAATTGATCTTAATGAAATGCCGCTGGATAGAAGTGCAATAATTTCATTATTATAAAACATCTGTGATAAAAAGAATGTAATTGAGAATAATGTTGCTGGAGGTAATACAATAATTATTGCTTCTGGTAAATATTTAATCGTAATGTTAAAAATTATTCTCATCGAAACATTGTTTTGAGCGTATGAGTCAAAGTTAGAGAATAAGTCAACAATCAATAATAATAAAGTTGTTAAGAAAATGGTTATAAATAATATTTTTAATACACTTTCAATAATATATCTGTTTAAAATTTTCATTAATTTCTCCAGATCTTTATAAAAATCAAAGATACTACTAAAATTATTATATTTGGTGCCCACATCAAAAATAAAGGATTTAGTGGAAAACTAAAGGTTTTAAGTTGAGCTAAAAATAATAAATACCAATATAATACTGCTACAAACATAGAAATACCAAAGCCAACTAGCCTACCATGCTTAAATTTTAAGTAGGACAAGGGAATAGTTATTAATATCAAGAAAAAACAAGCTGCACTTAAAGCAAATTTTTTGTACAACTCTGCTCTATAATACTGAAGATAAAAATCTATTGGATAAAGATCAATTAATGGGTAATAATTATAATCATCCACAAAAGAGTTCATGTTTATATTATTCATACTGTTATTGGTATAAAAGTTTTTAGATAAATTTAATATTGTAGAACTATTAAGAGTAACAACATTTTCAATATTATTATTGAGATTTATTTTATTTTTGGTAATTTTATTTATTAAATCCACACTAGAGAAGTTGGATGGTAAATTTGCACTGACTCTTGAAAGAGTTGAGGAAAAATCAATATAATAAATGGCTTTACTAGCTTTTGTAGTTTGCCAAAAATTTGGGTTATTTAAATTTGTAAAAAGTATTTTAGGCGTATCTAATTCCAGGGTATAAATTAGATTATCAATATCTATTAACTTTAATTCACCTTTTTTAGAGTCAATTAACATTGAAGTATCCCCGTTATTACTTGTTTTTAATATTATGATATCATTTATTGTACTATCTTTGACACTTCCATTTGTAATTAAAAAATCATCAAAAACATTACTGGAATTACTTTTTAATTCGACGCCTGGACTTTTAGTTAATAATTCAATATATAATTGTTGATATTTACTAGCGCTAAATGGCATTAAAATATCTGCAATCAAAAAACACAAAATAGAAATTATAAGTGAGATACTAATTATTGGTGTGTAGATGTCTTTCATTGAAAAACCAGAACTTCTAAGAGCAAGTATTTCATTTGAAGAATTAAGCTCCCCTATCACCATTGCGGCCGCACTTAAAGAAGCAAAAGGAAATGTATATAATAAAAATTGAGGGATGGCTAATATAACAAGACGTAACATAGTAAAAAAATCAACATTACTAAGAAGAATTCTTCTAGCAAGCAATAAAATTTGATTGATAAAAAAAATAAAAAAGAAAAAAACAAATGCAACTAAGAAGGCAAGAATATATTCTTGCCCTATAAATTTAAATAATTGCTTTTTCTTCATTTTCAAAATCAAAATTTAAACTCCTGTTGATCCAAAACCACCTTCTCCACGATCTGTAACATCCAAGTCTTTTACTTGTAAAAAAGTTGTACTAATAACTGGAGCAATTACAAATTGTGCAATTCTATCCTTATCGTTAATAATAAAATCGTTTTTACCATGATTAATTAATATTACTTTAACTTCACCACGATAATCAGCATCTATAGTTCCAGGAGAATTTAAAACTGTAACACCAAACTTTGCAGCTAATCCACTTCTAGCTCTCACTTGAGCTTCAAAGCCTGGTGGTAAAGCAATTTTTAATCCAGTTGGAATTAAAGCAAACTCTCCAGCTTTTAAAGTAAATGGCTTTGAGAGCTGTGCTGAAATATCAGATCCAGCACTCAAAGCAGTTGTTTGTTTTGGAAGGATTGAACCTTTTTCTAACTTTGTTTCAACAACAATATCAACCATTATTTTTTAAAACCTGGTTTGTTATAAGGTTTACTATCCCTTCTATCAGAATCTTTGTTTTCTGTTTTTTCAAAAGGTTTCTTTTCACTACTTTCATTTGGATATAGTGCATCAACATAAGAAAGATTTAATCTACCTTGTCTATCAACTTCCATTAATTTAACAGAAATTTCTTGACCAATAGTTAAAACTTCATCAACAGTTTTAACACGTTCTTTAGCTAATTTTGAAATATGGCAAAGACCTTCTTTACCTGGTAAAATTTCAATAAATGCACCAAAGTCCATTATTCTCTTAACTGTACCTTGATAAATTCTACCTGGTTCTGGTTCTTCAATAATTGATTTAACTAAATCAATTGCTTGTTGAGCTGCAGCACTATTTTTACCATAGATTGTAACAGTTCCATCATCAGCAATATTAACTTCAGCACCAGTTTGTAGAGCAATACCTTTAATAGTTTTACCACCAGTACCAATAATAGCTCCAATTTTTTCTTCAGCAACTTTCATTGTTAAAATTTTTGGTGCATTCACATTGATTTCTTTTCTTGGTGTTGAAATTTCTTTATTCATGATATTAAGAATATGTAATCTACCATCTTTAGCTTGTTGTAAAGCTTTGGTCATAATTTCTGGTGTAACACCTGCAATTTTGATATCCATTTGGAAAGCAGTTATTCCTTCTTCAGTACCAGTTACTTTAAAGTCCATATCACCTAAATGATCTTCTTCACCAAGAATATCAGATAAAACAACATAATTTGAATAGTCTGCACCTTCTGTGATTAGTCCCATTGCAATACCAGCAACAGGTTTTTTGATTGGAACACCAGCATCCATTAAGGACAAACATCCACCACAAACTGAAGCCATTGAAGAGGAACCATTGGATTCCATAATCTCTGATACAATTCTAATTGTATAAGGGAACACATCTTTACTTGGAATGATTGCACTTAATGCTCTTTGAGCTAAGTGACCGTGACCAATTTCTCTTCTACCGGTACCAAGTCTTCCACATTCTCCTACTGAGTATGGAGGGAAGTTATAGTGAAGCATGAAGGATGAAAAATGTTTATCACCATCAATGGTATCAAACATTTGCTCATCACTTGCTGTACCTAGAGTAGTTGTTGCAAGAGCTTGAGTTTCACCTCTAGTAAATAAAGCTGATCCATGAGTTTTTGCTAATAATCCAACTTCACAAGTAATAGGTCTGATATCTGTTACTTTACGACCATCAGTTCTAACACCATCATCTAAAATTGATTTTCTTAATATTACATATTCTAGATCATCATACATTTTAGCCAATTGGCCTTTATAAGAAGCATCTTCTGCAATTAATTCAGCAAATTTTTCTTCAACAGCTACGTGAGCTTCTTTTAAAGCTGCATATCTTTCCATTTTACCAATAACGAACGATGCTTTTTTAACCAAAGGATAAGCAAATTCTTTTACAGGGGCTAACCAAGAAAGGTCAATTTCTGGTACAAAAACAGGAAGTTTTTCTTTACCAGCTAATTTTTTAAGTTCTAATTGAGCTTTACATAAGTCTTTAATAACAGGATGAGCTAAGGCAATAGCTTCAAGCATTTCTTCTTCGCTAACTTCTTTTGCTCCACCTTCTACCATAGTAATACCATCCATAGTACCAGCTACAATAATTTCTAATGAACACTTTTCAATTTGTTGAAAAGTTGGATTTACAATATATTCATCACCAATTTTACCCATTCTAACAGCTGCAATTGGGCCATCAAAAGGAATATCACTAATAGTAACAGCAGCTGAAGCCGCATTTATTGCAATGATATCTGGTGTGTTAATTTGGTCGGTTGATACAACTGTTGGTACAACTTGAATTTCTCTACCAAAAGCTTTATCAAATAAAGGTCTCAGAGGTCTATCAATTAATCTGCTTATTAGTATTTCTTTATCTTTAGGGCGGGCTTCCCTTTTTAAAAAACCACCAGGGATTTTTCCAGCAGCATAATATTTTTCGTTGTACTCAACTGATAATGGTACATAATCGATTGGTTCTGATGGAGCTCTTCCGCAACAAACTGTTGCTATAACAGCACTTCCACCAAATTTAGCATAAACCGCACCGCTAGCTTGCTTTGCAATTTTTCCGGTTTCAAATACTAGGGTGTCATCCCCAATTTGAACACTTGATTTTTTTGTTTCAAACATTTCTTATTCCTTATTCTTTTTGTTCTTTATTAATAGTTCTTTCATTTGTGTTTCTATTCTAGAAACTAGCCCTATTTTAAAAATTCTTTTGTATATTATTACCTATTTTTTTATATTTTACAATGTATAACTGTTTGCAAAAAAAAATATTGGAGAATTGTATTTCAACTTTTCTCCAATATCTAAATAATTAATAGTAATTACTTTCTGATTCCTAATTCAGCAATCAAAGTTCTGTATTCGTCAATGTTGGTATTCTTTAAATAACGAAGCAATCTTCTTCTTTGACCTACCATTTGTAATAAGCCACGTCTTGAAGCATGATCTTTAGGATTAGCTTTAAAATGGCCTTGCAAGTCATTAATACGTGCAGTTAATAAAGCAACTTGTACGTGAGTACTTCCTGTGTTAGTGTCAGAATTACCAAATTTGGCAACAACTTGAGCTTTTTCTTCTTTAGTTATCATTTAGATACCCTTTGTCTAGCTTATTGCTAGAATCATATTTTTCGCAGATGATGGTGGGTATGGAGTAATTTTTAGCATCTTTGCTTCTAGAACAATAGAAGCTAGTAAATTACCTTCAACCCAGAATCCAGTAAATGTACCACAACAAGGAAGTAACTGTTTTACTTTATCTGCATCAATTAACAAGGAGCTACCAGAAAATTGGGAAGGTGTTACCCCCAAATCCAGCAAATACTCTCTGCCGAGTAAACTATGAACAACGTCCATTTTACCCTTATTTATTAAATGTCTTATTCTAGAAGAACTAATTACCTTATTATCATTACTGACAATAGCTTTGGTAATAACTACCATAGTTTCACTGGAATAAGAAGAAAGATGTTCTTGCAATTCAAAAGCCTTTAAAGAAGCTCTTGGATTACCTAATTGAAAATCTTCTCCTACAATTAATTTCTTAATATTTAAGTTTCTACACAATGTTTGTAAAAACTCATCTGCTGTAAGTTTACTGATTTCTCGAGAAAAGTCAATAATTACCTGCAAGTCAAAGCCCATTTCACTAAAAATCCTAGTTTTAAGATTATTTGTTATTAGTGGTTTTTCAAAAGTTTTTCTTCCACTTTTCATTTTAGGATTAGAATTAAAAGTCATTACAACAGAATATAACTCGCTATGAACTACTTTTTCTAAAATTTGTTGATGTCCTAAATGTATTCCATCAAAAACACCAATGCAAAGTGCAATATCTTTATTTAAATATTCATTATTCTCTTTAATAAATTCATCTAATAATATTGTTTTCACTCTTTACAACCTATCAAAACATGGATTTATTTGACATAAGATTTTTTCTATTTGTTTGTTTTCATCAAGTTTTAATACACATCTTAGTATATCATCATTTGAATAAATAGCCCCATAATAAGCACTATCTTTAACATCCACTGCTTCTAATATAGAAAAAGAGGGTTTTTTACCGTTTGCTAAGTCAAATAAATACTCATTTTCAATTTTGTAAACTGAAACAGAATCGAGTCTTTTTAAATAATTATCTGTTTTGTGTAAACCACTGTTTATTTCTTCTACACTTTCAGTAGTTATTGCTTCATCTAATTTAAAAGGTCCAATTGATGTTCTAATTAAATCAACTAAATATCCTCTTGAATCACAACTTAAAGCTAAGTCTCTAGCAATAGATCTTATATAGGTACCCTTCGATACACTAATTTCACAAACTAAATCTTGGTTATTAAAAGAAATAATATTAAAACTATTAATAGTTGTTTCTCTCTCTGGCATTTCAACTTCTTGACCACTTCTGGCAATTTTATAGGCTCTTTTACCATCTATATGAATCGCTGAGTAAATAGGGGGAGCTTGCATTATTTTCCCAGTAAAATTCTTGGCTATAGAATATTTAATAGTTTCTAAACTAGGAATATCAGCTGTGGCAACAACTTCCCCTTCAGTATCTAGGGTTGTGGTTTGCTCTCCAAATCTTATAGTTGCCAAATAGGTTTTATCCAAGGTTGAAAACAATTGATTTAATTTAGTAGTCGAGCCTGTTAATACAATCATAAGACCATGAGCAAACTTATCTAAGGTTCCTGCATGGCCTACTTTTTTGTCAACAGTTCTTTTAATTGAACCTAAAGATCTAAACGAAGTTACATCTTTAGGTTTATTGGTTAATAATATGTGTGAATTAGTCCCCATGATATTCCAGCGAATCAATTAAATTATTTATTTTTTGTGCATCTTTAAATGAGGTATCCGCTTTAAAAGTCAATTTAGGAGTATTTCTTGTTGCCAAGAATTTTCCTAAACGACCTTGTATAAATGGAGCAGCTTTTTGCAAACCTGCTACACTTCTTTCTAGTGATCCATCAGTTAAAACACTTGTAATAAAAATTGTTGCATAAGCATTATCGTGAGAGACACTAACTCTTGATACAGAACATAAAGTACTTACATTATGGTTTTTAATTTCACCCTTTACAATTAAAGTACTTATTGCTTCTTCAATTTTAGTTTCAATTCTTTTTTGACTATACTGACTCATTTTTTATTCCATCTTCTAATTTTCTAGCTACTTTCTCTTCTTCTACAACTTCGAGAATGTCTCCAACTTTTAAGTCTTGGAAGTTTTCTAAACCAATACCACATTCAAAGCCATTTGAAACTTCTTTAGCATCATCTTTAAATCTCTTAAGTGAAGATAACTTGATTAAGGTTTTGCTTACTTGAACACTATCTCTAATTACTCTTACAAGGCTCTTTCTCTTAACTTTTCCAGTAAGTACATAACAACCAGCAATAACACCAATTTTAGGAACTTTGAAGATATCTCTAACTTCAACACTACCAATATCATTTTCTTTAATAATTGGTGATAACATTCCTTCCATAGCATCTCTAACATCATCTACTACATCGTAAATAATATTATATTTTCTAATTTCTACCTTTTCTGCTTCTGCTAGAGCAGCAGCTCTTGGAGTAGGTCTTACATTAAATCCAATTACTAATGCAGAAGAAGCGGAAGCTAAGGTAATATCACTTTCAATAATAGCACCTGCACTTGATCTAATTACATTTAGTCTAATTTCACTAGTTGATAAATTCTCTAATGAACTTTGTAATGCTTCAACACTACCCTGTACATCACCTTTAATTATAACATTAAAGCTTTCAATAGTACCTTCTTGAACTTTATCAAACAAGGTTTCAAGGGTAAATTTATTACCGTTTTTATTAGCGCCCATTCTCTCTAGTTCTTGACGTTTGTCTCCAACTTGTCGAGCTTGCTTTTCATCAGCTGTTACTTGGAAAGGGTCTCCTGCAGAAGGGATATTTGATAAACCAATTATTTCAACTGGAGTTGATGGTCCAGCTTCTGCAATCTTATTACCATCATCATCAAACATAGCTCTTACTCTACCAGAATAAATACCTGCTACATAATAATCACCTTGTCTTAATGTACCTTTTTCAATAAGAATTGAAGCTACAGTACCACGACCTTGGTCGATTCTTGATTCAATAATTTTACCTTCAGCTCTACAATGAGGGCTTGCTTTTAATTCTAAAATTTCACTTTGTAATAAAATAGTATCTAATAATTCTTCAATACCTTCTTTCTTTAAAGCAGAAATTTTGCAATATAAAGTTTGACCACCCCATTCTTCTGGCATTAAACCTAAGTCAGATAATTGTTGCATTACTCTATCCGGATTTGATTCAGGTAAATCACATTTGTTTATTGCTACAATTATTGGTACTTTTGCAGCTTTTGCATGGTCAATAGCTTCTCTAGTTTGAGGCATTACTCCGTCATTTGCAGCTACTACTAATATAACTATATCAGTAATTTGTGCACCACGAGATCTCATTAGAGTAAAAGCAGCGTGACCTGGTGTATCTAAAAATACAATATCACCCCTATCTTTCAATGCTACTTTATAAGCACCAATGTGTTGAGTAATACCACCAAATTCACCATCAGCAACATTTGTAGATCTAATTGCATCCAATAATTTTGTTTTACCATGATCAACGTGACCCATAATAGTAACAATTGGAGCTCTTTCTTCCATATCTGATGCAATATCGTCTTCTGATTCAATCAAAGTTTCATCATAAAGTGAAACAAGGTTTACTTTACAGTTAAATTCACCAGCAATGATTTCTGCAGTTTCATGGTCAACTTGTTGGTTAATCGTAACCATCATGCCCATAGTCAATAACTTTGCAATAATATCAGTAGCCTTCAAATGCATTTTTTTTGCTAAATCAGCAACTGTAATTGCTTCCATAATATCAATTGATTTTGGAACTGCTGCAAGTTTTGCAGCTGCTTGTTCAATCTTACGTTGCATTTGGAATTGTTTTTCCATTGTTGCATCACGTTTTTGATATGTGTTATTTTTCTTTCTAAATGTTTTTTTCTTTGTTTTGTCATTACCAAAAGCATTTGGAGCTGGAGCACCATTATTAGAATTAGGACGGTTAAAACCACCACCATTATTAGAATTATTATTTCTGTTAAAAGGAGGTCTTGCTCCGCCACCAGCTGGTCTATTAAACCCGCCTTGGTTGTTGTTTGGTCTATTAAAACCACCTTGATTATTGTTTGGTCTGTAACCACCAGCACCTTGAGGGTTGTTATTAGGTCTGTAACCACCAGCACCTGGTGGGTTATTATTTGGTCTGTAACCGCCAGCACCTGGAGGGTTATTATTTGGTCTGTAACCACCGGCACCTTGAGGGTTATTTGGTCGGTAACCACCAGCACCTTGAGGGTTGTTTGGTCTGTAACCACCAGCACCTTGAGGGTTGTTATTAGGTCTGTAACCGCCAGCACCTTGAGGGTTGTTTGGTCTGTAACCACCAGCACCTTGAGGGTTATTATTAGGTCTGTAACCGCCAGCACCCTGGGGATTATTTCCTTGATAATTACTTCTAGGTCTACTATTATAATTTCTAGAACCTGGTACAGGTTTACCACCAACGGTACCTGCAACACGAGGTGCTACATTATTAGTACTTGGTTGAACAACTTTTCCAGCATTTTTACTTTGCCATTCTGCATGATCTTTAGCAGTCTTACCTTGGTTAGGTACTGGAGGAAGGTTTGTACTTTTTATAATTACAGGACCAGTATGTAAAGGAGAAGATCCTTTACCAATATTGGTTTTTTTTATTATACGTTTTTTTACTTCATGTTCTTTTGCACGAGGAACTGAATCGCCCTTGCCTGTTGCCTTAATGTCAGAACCAGTACTACTTGTAGTAGATTTTGAACTTGTTTTTGGTTGTGGTTTTACCCTTACAACCTTTTTTTTGACAATAATTTTTTTCTTCTCAATTTTTGGTTGATTTTCTTGTGTTGATACAGCTTCTACTGGTGTTGTAGGTTCTGCATCAGAATTTGAACTTTTTACGTGCTTAATTAAAGTTGCTTTTTTTTCACTCATATTTTTCTAATCTATTCCTCTTCATCAACAGTTTCAAATGCTAAGCCGGTACCACATTCAGGGCATTCACTCATATCGACTGTTATCGTGTGGCCACAATTTGGACACTTATATTCATATTCATCTTCTTCAGTTTCCTCAACAATGTCAACATATTGTAATATTATTGTGTTGATTGCGTCTAGTTCCTCTTTAGAGAAATCCCCAAAGGCTTCTATCTCAGAATCACTTAAATTAACAAATTCTTCAATAGTATATATATCATGGAACTGAAGTTTAGCAGCAATGTTTGAATCTAAGTCAATTTCAGCAAATTGAATTTCATCGTCATCAATACCTGTATTTAAAGCAACCTCTGGTTGATTTTCATCAACATAGGCTTCTTCTTCTCCAGTAATAAAGAATGATTCAGCTCTTTCTTTTGCAACATTTACAAAATCCATTCCTTGGAATTCTGCAGGAGTTTTTACATCAATGTTCCAGTCACAAAGTTTTTTGGCTAATTTAACATTTAAACCACCCTTACCTATTGCTAATGATAGTTGTGATTCATCTACAATTGCAATAGCTCTATAAGTTAATCTATCAGTAATTACTACATCAATAACTTGAGCAGGTGTTAAGGCGTTCATTATATAGTTTACAGGATTAGGATCATAATTGATTACATCAATTTTTTCACCTTCAATTTCCTTTATTATAGTTTGAATTCTATTTCCCTTCAAACCAACACATGCACCAACTGCATCAATATCTTGGTTATTGGTTTTTACTGAGACTTTTGATCTGTAACCGGCTTCTCTAGCAACATTCATTACATCGATTTGACCTTGACCAATTTCAGGAACTTCTAATTCAAATAAATATCTTACTAATTCAGGAGATGTTCTTGATAAAATAACTCTAACGCCTTTATCATTTTTTTCTACCCTTTCAACATAACATTTAATTTTATCATCTTGACCATAACTTTCTCTAGGAGATTGATATCTAGATGGTAGTATACCTTCAGTTGATCCAATGTTTACAAAAATGTCATTTCTAATTATACGGTTAAAATATCCATTAATCAAACAACCTTCTTTGCTTTTAAATTCACTGTAAATAGAATCTTTGTGAATATCTCTAAAGCTTTGATGAGCTTTTTGTTTAGCGCTTTGAACGCTAATTCTATCAAAAGTTTTGTTAATATCAATAGGAATTAATATAACATCACCAATTTCAGCTTCTTCATTAAATTCTTTAGCTTCTTCAAGAGATATTTCAATTAATGTATTGTAGTAATTATCTTCATCAACAACCATTCTTCTAGAAGACAATTCTACAGAACTTAAATCATCGTTAAATGAAATTACAGCATTTTCATCACTTCCAAATTTTCTTTTATATGCAGCTTTTAAGAAATCTTCTACAGTAGTTATTACTAAATCTTCAGAAATACCACTTTCAACTATTCTTTTTATAGCGTCACCTAAATCACTTGGCATGTTTTCTATCCTCCCAAATATATTCCAATTTAGCTTTGGAGATATTTTCAAAATCTATATCTAAATCTGATTCAAGTTTTTTTTCATCTTGATCAATACAATTAGTTAATACAAGACTGTTTTCTTTTACATCTTTTATTATACCAGAGAACCAGCTTGATTGTAATACATCATAAACTCTAACTCTCTTATCTTTAAACAATGTAAACTCATATACATCTTTTATTTTTCTCTGAAGGCCAGGAGTTGATACTTCTAAGTCAAAATCTTGCTCTTCTGCTAATTGAAGTTCCATTCTAGCTTTGATTAATCTATGAACCTTTGTACATTGTGATACGCCGACTTCACCCTCTTTTAATTTAATGATTACAGTCAACTTAGTACTATAGGGGGTTTCATTAAAATCAATATTTACAATCACTACGCCCATTGCTTCTAGCAATGGAGCATACTCTTCAAATAAAGGATCTTTTGTAATATTATTTTTCATAATTTTCCTTATTCACTTAACCAATAAAAAGGAGACCGGCGATTTGCAGTCTCCCAAAAATCAATTAATAATGTAATTTAATAGTACTGAGCTATGTATCTTTTGTCAATAGATTACTCTTTTTGTTTTTCCTCAATTTCTTGTTGTATTTTTTGTAAAAAAATCATAGCTTGTAAAGGAGTTGAAGTGGTTAAATCATATCCTGTAACTTCATTTATAATAGATGAAAAATCTTCTTCTTTTTCTCCATTATTTTCATCATTCGTTAATTCTTCTAACTGAGCCATAGAAAACAAATCCATTTGTACATTGTTAATGGTATATTCTCCAAAATGTCTTCTTTGAAATTTATCAGCTTCTTTAATAATTGGTTTTGGTACACCTGCTAATTTGGCAACATGAAGACCATAGGAAGAATTAGCAGTTCCCTCAATTACCTTTCTTACAAATATAATTGATTTACCTCTTTCTTCCACTGCTAAAGTTAACAATCTAACACTTGAAACATCTAACAAGGTTAATTCATGGTAATGGGTTGCAAATAGCGTTTTAACATTTAGCTTTACCAAATGTTTCATAAAGGCGTGAGCTAAACTCATACCATCTTGAGTACTGGTACCCCTTCCTATCTCATCCATTATAACAAATGAATTCTCTGTTGCTGTTCTTAAAATATGAGCAGCTTCTTGCATTTCTACCATAAAGGTGGATTCGCCTTTAGCAATATTATCTGAGGCCCCAACTCTACAAAAAAGCTTATCAACTAAGGATAACCTTGCACTGTCAGCAGGGACAAAACTCCCTATTTGAGCTAGTAATATAATTAAGGCACATTGTCTTAAATAGGTGGATTTACCAGCCATATTAGGTCCAGTAATTAAACAAAACCTTTTACCATTATTTTCCAATTTCAAATCATTTGCGATAAAAGATCCCAATCCCAGTTGTTTTTCGACCACTAAATGTCTACCGTTTATAATTTGTATAGAATTTTCATCTACGAAGGACGGTTTATTGTAATTATAAATATCAGCAACAACTGCAAAAGATTGGAGTACATCAATACGACTTAAAGCATTAGCTAGTAAAAGAAGTGAAAGGGAAATACTTGCTGCTTGCTCTAATATTGTTTCATAAACAATCCTCTCTCTTTTTTCAGCGTGAAAACTACTTTTTAAAATTCTTGTTTCAATCTCAGTTAATTCATCACTAGTAAATCTCTCAGCATTAACAAGAGTTTGTTTTCTGTAAAAGTTGTCTGGAACTTTATCTACATGTGCCTTTCTCACTTCTATATAATTACCTAAAATTTTATTATGACCCAATTTAATATGAGGGATATTTATTTGCTCTTTAATTTTATCAATATATGCATTTAAATAGGAGGATCCTTGGTTTTTTACAGCTCTAAGCTCATCTAGTTCTTTATCATATCCTACTTTTATAACTCTTCCTTCTTCAAAAGGTCCTAAAATAGTTTCATTGATAGAATTTTGAATTAAATCTACAAGGGAAACAATTTTTTCCATGGTATCTGTTTCAATTATATTTCTAGAGGTCATGATTTCAATCTTTTTATCACTATTATCATTAATTAAACACTCATATTGAGCAAAATCATCTTTTATTATATTAAAAAAAGCTTTGGCTGTTCTACTAATTCCTAACAAGTCACTTGGTAAATTTCTTTTCATACTAATTCTTGTAGTCAAGCGAACCATATCGAGAACATTTTTTAATTCTTCTCTAACTCTTTCTCTTTCTTCTCTATTTGCTTTAAAATATTCGACCCATTGTTGCCTATTAATTATTATACTCTTATCAATTAGTGGATAGCTAAGCCATTTTTTTAAAAGTCTTGTACCTCCACTAGTAATTGTTTTATCTATGGTTTTGTATAGTGTATTTTGAGTCGTTCCATCTTGTGTATTACTTAATATTTCTAAACTTTTTCTTGTTGATGAATCAATTGTTAAAAAGGACTTATCATCTTCAATATAATAAGAAGTTATTTGATCTAATGAGGACATAGACGTATCATAAATATACTTTAATAAAGCTCCAGCAACTTTTATAGAAGGATAATCATCATCTATATTAAAAATCTTTAATGATTGAATCGATAAATGATCTTTCAATTTTTGTAAAGCTTTCTTTTTGTTAAAATGTGCTGAGGGCAATTTTGTTATCATTATATTTTTATCATCAAGCATAGTAGAAAAATCTGTGTGGACAAAATAATCATCCTCATTAACTAATATTTCTTTAGCTCTTAATTGTGAAAGAAAAGCGCTAAGTTGATGAAAATTAATATCATTTTCAAAATATTTTAAAACAAACTCTCCACTAGTAATGTCACTATAAGCTACACAAGTAATTTTTCTTGTATATGAAATACAAACTATATAATTCCCTGATTTTGAATCTAAGTAATCATCCTCCACCACAGTAGCAGGAGTAATGACTTGTACAACTGCTCTCTTAACAAGTTTGGTATCTTTACTAGGAGTTTCTACTTGCTCACAAATAGCAATTTTCTTACCGGCTTCTAACAATCTCTTTATATAAACTTTAGATGCATGATAAGGAATTCCACACATAGGAGAAGAAGATCTATGAGTAAGTGTTAAATTTAATAATCTTGATATTTCAATAGCATCATCATCAAACATTTCATAAAAGTCACCTAATCTAAAAAAAAGAACTTTATCTTTGTTTTGATCTTTTATTTTATAATATTGAGTCATCATAGGAGTTAATTTTTCTTGTTTCATTATTTGAGTATACCAAGGAGTATTGAAAATTTAAAGCTTTTATTAGAGTAAAAAATATCTCCCGAAGGAGATATTATATTTAAAACAAATTTGTTGAAAAGGATAATACCAATTTCAAGCCATTAAAAATCGAATCGTCTTTGAAATTAAATATACCACCTTCAAGGAAAGTAAATTTTTCACTTTCACTATTTATGAGGGTTGCATTTTTTACCAAATACAAGCCAATTGGGAATCCAGGAATCTTAATTTTAAGTCCAGCCCCACCAGCAAAATACCAATCCCAATTACTAAAATTGGTTAGATTGCTTAAATTTGCAGATACGGTAGTTGCACTAACAAATGAATCCAAAGCTAAAACATTATCCACAAGTGCGTATTCTAATGATAGTTTATTATCAAATAAGAAAGACTGGTCTTGTAAAACAGAGTGACCAAGTGCTAAGGAAGCTCCATCAATAAATAACATTTCATTTACTGTTGCACCTTCTTTGGCTTCATAAAATTCCCAAGATCCTGCTTTACTATAATATTGAGGAAGCATAAAGCTTACATTTGTTGAAAAGGAACCAACTACCTGATTAGTTTTTTCTTCTTTTTCCCATTTGAAAACAGGAGTAAAGGCTGAAAAACTAGTAGATGACTTGATATAGTTAGATAAACCACCTAATAGACCACCAGCATAGGTAAAGTTTTGGGCTACGTACCAACCGGTTGTTGTGTTTTTAATTAGATCTCTTCCATCCCAAGCAATACCAAAATTTAATTTATTAGAGAATTGCCATCTTAAACTATAATTATATATTAATTCTTCAAAAGGCAAATAATTACTGTCGAAAACAGCTTTGTTTATTCCAATATTCATACCTGTACTCAAAATAAGAGAGCCGTTATCATATCTGAAACTATAACCAGTATCATATCCCACTGATATTCTATACAAATCATAATTCATTAAAAATTGAGAGTCAGGAGTAGCTTTATTAGCTGCTAAATAATCAGCATAACTGTTATAGCCGAAAGGATAAGCATTTTCTAAAGGAGGCTCTAGTAAATGTCCAGTGTAGAAATTATCACTACCTTTTATTAAAATATTTTTAATTTTAGAATGCTCTATAGCGAAAGAAAAACCATTGGACCAAGGTATTTCATTAAACCACTCATCAACAAAATTGAGAGAAGCTTTTTGGGTTGTAGGAGAGACAGTAATACTTGTCGACAAATCATTACCAGAACCTACAAGGTTTTTATCTGTTACTTTTATAAATCCAGAAATTGGAAAGTCTGTAGAAGTACCACCAAAGGTAGCTCCAAATTGAACATCTTGTTGTCCACCTTCTTTAATCTCAATTACTATATTACAATTTTCAGCATCAATGGGATCAATTGAATAATTTAATTCAGTTACCAATTGAGTGTTTTGGATATTTCTTAAACTTTGCTCTATTGCAGATTTATTAAAATATTCACCTTTTTTAAAAGTTAATTCTCTTGTATAAACAACTTTTTGAGTATTACCAATTCCTTTGAGAATAATCTCATTTATTTTTGCACGAGCGCCTTCATTTATCATTATTTTAAATGTAACTATACTATTTTCTTCATCAACAGAAGTTTGAGGATTAATTTCTAAATTAATATAACCTTTATCATAGTATAATTGAGAAATTTGTCTAAGCTCGTTCATCCATAATCCACGATTAAAGATTTCTCCTTCTTTTAGAGAAATATAATCATTTAAAAATTCATTTGTAAAAATTGTATTTCCTACAAAATCAAAAGCTCCAAGTTTCCAGATCATCCCTTCAGTAACTTTATAAACAAGTTTTATTTTTTCTATGGTATCAGTTTCTTCAATTATTTCTTTTGTTGATTCAGTTACCTGAGCCATTATATAACCACGGTCATAATAGAAATTTACTAAATTTTCCATATCAGTTCTAACATTAAGATCTGAATAATAACCACTTTTGAATAATGATTTTGTTGTTGATTTTATTTGAGTCAATAATACTTTAGTACTAAAATTCTCATTATCTAAAAAATCAATAGAAGCAACTACTACTTGCTTGCCCTCTTGAATATCAAATTCTAAAGCAACGGTATTTTCTTTCTCATTTTCAATCAATTTAGGTGTTACAATGACATTTGAATAACCTTTTTTATAGTATGAATCTTTTATTTTCTCAGTTGCTAAAACCATCTCATTGCCTTCATAGAAGGTATTTAGACTGAGTGCACTCGTATCTAATAAAGAAGATTTTGAAAACTTTTTATTACCTTTAAAAGCAATTTTATTTAACATTTGTTTTTCAAAAAAAGTTAAATCAATTTTCAGTTGATTTGAATCTGGGCTTATTCTATTTGCTTCCGCATAAAAATAAGAAAAGTAATTTAAAGCATATAAATCTGTTTGTAATTGATTAAATAAATCTTCCGTATAAACTTTATTCCTATATTTAAACAAAATATTAGAAACTTCATCACCATTAGCATTAATTATTCCGTCTGTTGTAAACTCAGAAATTTTTACACCATTATACCAAGTCTCCTCGGCAGCAAAAATACTTGTTAAGCTAATAAGGGAAATTAATAATATTAAAGAAATCTTTTTAAGCATGTTATCTCCTAACTGTAATACATTTTACATATTCTAACGAAAATGTATGGTTTTAGTTACACTAAATCCTATAGTATCTAAAATTTCTAAAATTGACAACTGCGTTGGATTTGTGAAGAAGGAAAATTTTGCAAGTTCGCTCTCAATTTCATAAGACATTTCAAAGTCTAATGCAAGGTCACTAGAGAGAAAACTAGTTGCATTTTCATCATTACTTGCCAACAAATTAATCATTATTTGAAACTTAGAATTGGGAGTCAAATATTTACCCATAAAAACTGTTGTATTATTTAAATACCTAGCAAGTGGTGAAAAGGAAGAATATCTAGGATCTTCAATAAAAGTTTCTAAAATAATATTTTCAACAATATTACTTTTCAAACTAAAAAAGTCTAAATTTAAACTTTTTGCTATGGTCTTATTTAAAGTACCAACGCCTCCAGTTTCAATAAAACCAAGAGATGAAAAAACTGATGTTGCAGCTATGGCAATTGAAGCAACACTATTTGTATCATTTGTGTTGGAACTGGAAAATGATTGGCCTAATATTGCCATTATTTCCTTATTGTCTTTCGCCGGTATACTAGTAAATATTGGACTTAGTTTTTCTAGAGAATTGTTATTAACATTTAATTTAATATCTAAAGGCTCACCATTTAAATCAAGCTCTCTTAAAGTTGCTTCTAGAGAAATAATGGGCTCTAACAATTTTGTTAGAGGATTAATTTTAAGAGAAAAAGTTCCATTATTTATGTAGAAATTTTTCTGAAAGTAAAAAATTTCACCTTGTAATATATCTATAGCACCTTTTGATGAATATGTTTTAGAAAGTGAATCAAATTTTAATTCAAAATTTTGATTTTTAGCTAAAACAATACTTAAAATTGGATTGTCTAAAAATGGATAGTAAAAACTATTATTTTCCGCTGTACTTATTTTAAAATCTCCATTTTTCTCTTGTCTTGAAATTATCCAAGGTGGTAGTTCTACCCCACTTCTTATAACTGCATCTTTAACTACTACATCTCCATTTAAATAAGAGGTTTTTCCGTCAGTACTAAAACTAAAATAGTTTTTTCCTTTAGCGTCGATTGTAAGATTCATGTTCCCAAGTGGTAAATAAACAGGAATATAATTTGGACTTTCAACTTCAACTGAAAAATTTTGAAAAATCATATTAGAGAACGATACTTGAATACTTGCATAACAATTAATAGTTTCATTATTTTCAATATCAAAAAATCTAACTTTCGCTTTGTTGGTATAAATCTTATCTTTGTTTAAAATAACTGAAATATTTGGAGCCTCTATTTCATTTTCCTTGGTATAAAGGGTTTTTAATTTAAAACTTTTTGAATGTAATTCTCCATAAAAACTGGGAACCTCAAATAAATCTTTTATCAACACCTCGCCAGTAAGATTTTCCCCATACAATGTAACTATTTTTACATAAAGAATTTTTTCTAGAATTGATATTGGTATATCTAAATTTGTTGCAAATATATCGACTTTATCCTTGTAATCAATAATAAAATCACCAGCTAAGCCCAAAGTTTTATTGATTTCAATATTTGCTTTTTTATTTTCAAAATTCACATTTGCTAATATATGCTCAGATGTAATTAATAATTCTTTGTTAAAAGTAACATAATCTAAATAAATATTTGGAATGATTATTTCTTGGCCTAATATATTATCAAAAAGTTTTTCAAATTCAATTGTATCCTTGAATAAATCAAAATTTTCCAAATATAGATGCCCATTAATATTATTTAGCAAAGAATAATCAAAATTCCTATATTCCAGCAATTTATTAAAAATTGTAACTACAGAATTATAATTGATATCAGCAACTGAAAATTGCTTTTGTAAGGTTTCAATAAATTTTTGAAAGTTTAAATAAAAATCTACATCGACTTTACTTTTTTGATTGGTAATTACGGAGGATTTTATAAATTCAAGATTTGATTTTAAGGCCAAATCAAAATTTTCTACATTAAGATTAATCAAAGTGTTATTAAAAGAAAAGTTTCCCAAATCCAAATCTAAATTTTCTAATATAAGATTATTATTCTGAATTTTTAAATTTGATGAAAAGCTGATTTGAGAAAATTCTTCAAGCAACTTAAATTGTGGAGTAATAATCTTTTCAGTATTTGGTAAATTTATAAAGGGAATAAAAGAAACAACTCTGTTAAATAAAGAAACATTTGAAGCATTATTTACTGTATTAATTTGTAAATTTTTTTCTAAAATATCACTAACTTCAGTAGAAATAATACCTGTTTCATTAAAATCAATTTTTCCCTTAATATTGGTATTAGAATCAAAGTCAGTAGTCCCTAATACCCTAGCATCAAGCAATACTTCTTCTTTAGTATTAAAATATCTAGAAATATTAAGATCATTAACATCAAAATAAATATTTGATATTTTAGAATTGTTAAATATTGAGCCTTCAACAATTTGACTGCTTTCATCTCCAAAATAGAAGTTAAATGAATAATGATCTTTAAATTTGTTTTTAAATAGGGTTAGGTATTTGGGGCCATTATAATTAATTGCTCCAGTATATTTTGGAGTATAAGCACTGTTAAAATAATCAATTCGATCTAGATTTATAGAATTCTGATTTACTTTACCATTAAAAATAAAATTGAATCTCTCCTGTGCCAAGGAAAAATCAAAATTATTAATATTAAAACTCCAAATATCTCGATTTCTAAATTTAAAATCAAATTTTCCATTAAAAATTGAATTATCTAAATCTATAACTTTAAAATTATCAAAATCAAGATTTATATAAATATCATCCTTAATTACAACATCTAAGGCCAATCCTTTTGTACTCATAGCCTTGAATATTAAATTTTTAATATCCAAATCAATATTTAAATCTATAATATCAGAGGGTAAATTAACAACACTTTCTATTTTGTAATTAGATTTAAACATATTTTTAAAAGTACCAACTACACTAAAATTAGGCATAGTAGCTGTTTTTAATATAAATCCTGTACTATACAAAGCATCATCTTTAAAATCTATTTCAACTAGTTTTTCATTTTTTTCTATATTTTCTAAGTCAAAAGATCCTAAGATAGACTTGGTAATTAAATTATATTCTCCATCAAAGGCTAAGCGAAGATTGAATATTGATAGTGAGAGTTGATTAATATCTAATATCTTGTTTTTAATTTTTGTATCAAAATTAAAACCTATATCATAATTACTATCCAAGAATTTAGCTTGATTAATTAGTACTGAGGAATTTATATCTCCAGTAACAATATCATTTTTAGATAATGGTAGATTTCCATTAAAACTAACTGTGCCCATAAGAGATGTTTCATCGCTTATGTAATTCATTAGAGATGGAATATTTGCATTTATATAAGAAGAAAAATCGTTTGGATTAAAATCATCAAATAAAACAGTAGTTTTGATACTATTATTTGAGAAATTATTTTCAATCTGACCAACAGCTTTTATAAAAATATCATCACTGTAACTAATATTAGCCTCAATGTTTTGAATATTATCCTCTGCAAATCTTAATGGACCTTGTAAATTAATATCTGCAGTTATTAATTTATTTAAGTTATCAAATTGAATATTATCACTTGAAACTGTAGCTGTTAAGTTTTGAAAATTATCTTGAATTTCAAATATACTAGCTATACTAGATTTGATAGTATTACGAGAATTTGATAAAAAAATATCAGAATTTACTTCAACATTTATTTGAGTGAAGGTTTTTTGTAAATTTTCGATATTAAGTTTTGTTATATCAAGTTCATTATCAGTCAAAAGATTTGTATCATCACTTATACAATCAATTGTCATGTTAAAATTATCTGCTTGAGTTGTTAAATCATTTTTATTGTATTTAATACTCTGGATTTTGACATTAGAGAAATTATCTTTTGAATTGAGAGTTAAATCAGAGTCAAAAATATCGATTAAATTGTCATTAAATAATAATGAAGTTTCTCCTTCATTTTTATAAAAGAATGACAACTTGTCATTTACTCTTGAAAGTCCAAAATTTGCAGCTTCAAAAGCTATATAATTATCTCCATTGGATAAATAAGTATTACTAGGAGTTAAAAGCAGAGAAAAATCTTTAAAATTGGTAGTAAGTTTAGTTTTAAGATTATTAACTGTTAATTCAAGGAGTTTATTGTTATAGGTTATTTTGTTTATATCAGAAGAAAGTTGCCCTATTTGTTGTAAATCATATTTTAGGACTATTTGATCAATCTTTGCTACATTATCTTGAAAATTTAAAGCTATTTTAGAGGAAGACAACTCAATTATATTATCACTGTAGGTGATAAATAGGTCATCAGTAATATAATTATTGTTATCATTGTTAAAGGTCACATCAATCAAGTTTAAATTAAGAGAATTTAAAATTCCTTTTTGTGCTAATTCAAAATTTAAATTATTTATATTTGTATTAAGAGTGGTTGTATCATCAAAATATTTTATATTTCCCTTTTCAATGTTTACGTTATAGGAATTAACCATTATTGACGGAGATAAAAGATGTGATAAATCTATATTTTTTTGTTGAATAATTGTATTTAGTAAATCTAATATATTTAATTTATTATTTGTACTCTCTGCATCTGATTTTTCAAGTTTTGATTGAATAGCAATAGTATTATCTTTGATTTTAATACCTGATAATGCTTCAAGCAAATCATCTAAGGGTTCACTCACATTAATATCAAGGTTTTGCATATTAATGTTGATATTTAAAGGGTTATGAAATAGCAAGTAATCGAGATAATCAAACAATGATTTATTGATACTTAAATTAGAAATACTTAGTATTGTTTTATTATTTTTATTTAGGCTTATTTTTTCTATTTTTTGACTTAACAAAAATGATTCATTTATTTTTTCAATTTTTATACTATAACCATTGGGCATTTCTAAATTTGAAAGAACTGCTTTACTAACTGCTTGCACTGGAGTTTCTGCTTGAAATTGAAAAATTCCTATGGCTGAAATAATTAGTAAAAGTGTTAATATAAGAGAAATAGTAAATATAGATTTTTTAGTACTATGATATTTCAAGTCCTTCCTCCAAAATTGTATTTGCATTATAATACGAAAAAACAATTTATTCATCATTAAAATAAATTCTTATATCACATATAAAGGGAAAAACAATAAAATGGCAAATATTTTACAAAACTTTGTTGTTATTGAGGGCTTAGATGGTGCTGGCACCACAACTCAATTAAATAAGATTAGTTTAGCATTAACAGAGAAAAATTATAAGGTTCACTCAACCTTTGAGCCAACTGATCGACCTATTGGAAAAATAGTAAGAGATGTTTTAGCAAAACGATTTAACACGACACCATTAACTTTAGCAAAACTATATGCAACTGATAGAGAAGATCATTTGTATAATAGCGAAGATGGAGTTATATATCATTTAAAAAATGATGAGCTAGTAATTAGTGATAGATATTTTTACTCCTCTCTCGCCTATCAAAGTGTTGAATGTGATTATGAGGTTGTTAAAAAATTAAACGCCTACCCTCACCCTCAAATATTAATATTTATTGATACTCCAGTTGAAGTTTGCATTAATAGAATAAATAAAAGAGGTAGAGAAAAAGACATTTTCGAGCAGGAACATTTTTTAATAAAAGTTTCAAATAACTATACTAAGATTTTAAGTGAACTGCCTAAAGAAATAAAGCTTATAAAAATTGATGGCACTTTAAGTGTTGATGAAATTTATAACATTATAATTGAAAATTTATTAAAAAATCTGTAACAAATAAAACCCTTTTAGTCTAAAACTATAAGGGTGCTTTTTGAGTATAGGATAAATGTCTTGTTACTTGATAAACATAGCGTCCCCATAGCTGAAAAACATATATTTCTCATCTATTGCATGATTATAAGCTGCAAATATATTTTGCTTGGTAGAAAAGGCTGAAACCAAAACCAATAGAGTACTCTCTGGTGTATGAAAGTTTGTTAATAATTGATCAACAATCTTAAATTTATACCCAGGTTTTATAAACATATTAGTTCGAGTTGTACCGCTCTTTAATATACCATTTTCATCAGCAGCACTTTCTAGTGTTCTAACACTAGTAGTACCAGTGGCTATTATCTTTTTATTGTTTTTCTTAGCTTCATTTATAATAGCTGCAACACTCTCACTAATACTAAATCTCTCATAATGCATATCATGATCATCTAAGTTTTCACTTCTTACAGGCATAAAGGTTCCCATACCTACATGAAGTGTGATTTCAACTATTGTGATCCCTTTTGCCTTTATTTTTTCTAAAATCTCTGGGGTAAAATGTAAGCCAGCAGTTGGTGCTGCTACGCTACCTTCTGTTTTTGCATATACAGTCTGATATCTACTTTCATCACTAAAACTATCTTCTCTTTTTATATAAGGAGGAAGTGGTACGTGACCAAATTGCAAAAACCAATCTTCAGATATTTGTTTATTAAATTTAACAATCTTTGTACTATCATCTAAGGCCTCAACTATTGTTGCCTCTAAATCTCCATCAAAAGTATATTTTTTTCCAATTCTTTGTTTTTTGCTTTTGGTAACCATACAATTCCAGCAAAGATCTTCAAGTTCTTCCAAAAATAAAAACTCTACCCTACCACCGGTTTCACTCTGTGCATAAACTCTAGCTTTTCTTACTCTGGAATTATTTACAACTAAAATAGAATCTGCATCAATTTCATCAACAAAATCAGTAATATCTTTGTCAAAGTATTTTCCTGTCTCTTTTTCTAAGACTAATAATTTATCTTTTCCTCTTTTATCGCTGGGAACTTGGGCTATCAATTCAGGTGGTAAATCAAAACTAAAATCTGAAGTTTTTAAACCACTATTTGATGTATCTCTCATTTATTTATTTCCTTATTATAAAATACAAGTGTCAATATTACTTGTATTTGAAGGGGGTGTCAGATTTAAAAGTTTATAAGCTTTTTTAGTAACGCATCTTCCTCGTGGGGTTCTAAGTAAAAAACCTTTTTGAATTAGATAAGGTTCATAAAAATCTTCTAAAGATTCAATAGCTTCACCCACACTAATTGAAAGAGTACTTGCTCCAACAGGGCCACCACCGTAAAAATTTATTATTGTTGATAATATATTTCTATCTTGGGCTTCTAAGCCTATTGGATCTATGCCTAATCTCTTTAATCCTTCAACAACTATTTGTTTTGTTATAACTCCATCTCCTAAGACTGTTGCAAAGTCTCTAAGTCGTTTTAATAGCCTATTTGCGATTCTTGGAGTGCCTCTACTGCATCTAGCCAACAATATTATAGCTTCATCTTCTATTTCGCATTCAATTAAAGAACTACTCCTTTTGATAATTTTACTCAATTCAATTTCATTGTAAAATTGCAGATGACAAGTTATACCAAATCTTGAATGCAAGGGAGAAGATACTTGACCGGCTTTTGTAGTAGCTCCAATTAGGGTAAAATTAGGAAGAGGAATTCTCATAGTTCTAGCTGCAGGACCCTGTCCTATTACCCAGTCTATTTCAAAATCTTCCATTGCTATATATAACATTTCTTCTAGTGCTGGTTTAAGGCGGTGAATTTCATCTATGAAAAATATAGAACCTTCACTTACATTGGTTAAAATACCAGCTAAATCTTTTGGTTTATCAAGTGCTGGTGCACTTGTCATCTTAATTTCTTTACCCATTTCATTTGCAATAATACTCGCTAGTGTTGTTTTACCAAGACCTGGAGGACCAATCAAAAAAGCATGATCTAAGGCTTCATTTCTTAATTTTGCTGCTTGTATAAATATGGATAAATTTTCTTTTAATTGTTTTTGACCTTGGAAATCAACAAGTTTTTTAGGCCTTAAAATATTCTCTTGTTCATCAATTTCATTTTGAAACGTCGTTGAAACAATCGAATTGGCTTTAATGGCATCTACATCTTGTACATTTTCTTCAAATTCACTCATTGATAACCTCTAACTTAAATTGGCGATAGCTAATCTAAATATATATGATTCTGCCTCATGATTGGATAAATTTTCCAATGCTGCTTTGTGAGAATCATAAATTTTATATACTTCTTTTTCTGCCTTAGTTCTATCATATCCCATATCAACTAAAGCAACAATTAATTCATTAAACTTGTCTTTTTCTTTTGGTACACTCAACTCACTCTTAGCATCATCTTCAATTACCAATTGACCTCTTAAGGCTAAAACCAACTTAGAAGCAGTTTTTTTACCTATACCAGGTAATTTTGATAAGGCAGCAACATCACTGTTGTCTAGCATTATAACAAAATCTCTAAAACTAACTCCACTCAATATTTTAAGAGCCCCTTTAGCTGCAATACCTGAAACATTTTGAAGTTGCATAAAAAAGTCTCTCTCAGTCTCATCAAAAAAACCAAACAGTGTCATAGAATCTTCTCTATGTTGTAAATGAGTAACTACTCTAACATCTTTTTTATCAATCAAAGAATTTAATTTATCAGCTGTAGTTGTTGAAACTAATAATGCAAATTCGATGCTTCCACTTTTAATTATTACATTATTTGAATTAATGCTTGTCAATTCACCATAAATTGCATTTATCATTTTAAAATCCTATTCATTGAACTCTCATAAGTGGCTAAACAAAGAGCAGCAGCAAGAGCATCAGCTGCATGATCTGGTCTAGGTATTGTTTGTAATCCCAAATGTAATTTTACCATTTCTTGTACTTGCTTTTTATCAGCAGTCCCATAACCGGTTACAATTGATTTTATCTGTAAGGGTGAATATAGTTTAACAGTAAGATTCAATTGTGACAATTTATGGATGGAAGAACCTATTACTTTTGCAACGGAAATAGCCGAAGAGGTATTTTTTGTAAAATATATATCTTCTATCGCACAAATTTGTGCACCATATTTTTTTGCTATTTCACCTAATTGCTCTGCAATATAAAAAATTCTTAAACTTTGTTCAGTAGTTTTTTCAGTTTTGATAACACCAAAAGAAACAGGCCGAGATTTTTGACCTGTAGAATCAATAATACCCCAGCCTGTATTTGCTAATCCCGGATCAATACCAAGAATACGCATGCTATCTATTCTTCATCGTCAAAGTCATCAGGAAGTTCAAGGTTTGAAAAAACTTCTTGAACATCTTCTAAATCTTCCAACTTGTCTATAATTCTAAGAACTTTTTTTGCTTTATCTGCAGGTAATTGAACCATTAGATCAGCTATCTTTTCAACTGCAGCAGATTCTTGTTCAAAATTAGCTGCTTGAAGTGCTTCTAGAACATTAGCAAAATCTGTAGGAGCTGTTGAAACTTCAATAATTCCATCACTAGTTTCTACATCAAGGGCACCATTTTCTAAAGCAATTTCAAAGATTTCTTCCTCACTATATTTTTCTTCACTAAAGGTAATAATACCTTTAGTTTGGAACATATATGAAACACAACCAGTAGTACCTAAGGATCCACCTAATTTGGTGAGTGTAGATCTAACGTCAGCTGCAGTTCGGTTTTTATTATCTGTTAATGTATCAACAATAATGGCAATTCCACCTGGTGCATAACCTTCATAAACTAATTCGTAATATGTAGAAGTATCCGCATCACCAATACCTTTTTTAATAGCTCTATCTATATTGTCTTTAGGCATATTTTCTACCTTAGCTTTTAAGATAGCTGTTCTTAATGTAGCATTTGTATCAGGATCAGGGCCACCCACCTGAGTTGCAACTGTAATCTCTTTAATTAATTTTGTGAATTTTTGACCACGCTTAGCATCTGCTAAACCTTTCTTGTGTTTAATGGAAGACCATTTACTGTGCCCTGACATATATACCTCTTTAAATTAGTAGAATTTGTTGACTAATTTTTAATTGTTTTTAATTTGGACTTAGTCAAATCCTAATAAAAATTACCATAAAGAATAATTAATTTCAAGCTAGGAGTTATATTTGCTCTTTAGTTTATTCACACTTTTGAATCCAAAGCAAATATTGTTATTAAAAAATATTAGATATTAGAAATTGTTATAGATAATTTCAAATAGAATGTTAAGCATTTTTGTGTGACTCGTTTTTTCATCTCTAAGAGAGATAATTTGTAAGAGCCAATAACTAATTAATAGAATTAATAGAATTTATTCAAAATAAGATGATAAAAGTTTTTTAATAAAACCCTATTACATGTCTGAATTCTTTCTTAATTTATGTCGTCCATACTGAATAACTATAACAAAGGTTGATCTTAAAATTTTAATTCTTTTAAAAAATATTTATTTCTTTATGTATTTAATTTAATCTACCCCACCTATTAACAACAGATAACTCTTAAGTTTCAAAATTTATATCAAGAGAAAAGAATATATTTGTGGAACTACTCTCTATAAGGATAATGAAATAAAATATCCCTTATGGTAAATCAGGATCTTAGGTATAGAGTCATATTCTGATATAACTTATAGTTTTGTATATGTATTCAATGGTTTTAAAACTAGTTTACTAGAATTTAAAAAAAGAGTAGTTGAATTTAAATTCATAAAAATTAAAACTTAAATTTAATTAGCAGGTATTCAATTGAAGCTAAACACACCCCAAATTTTTCCTGTTTTAATGTATTAATTGCATTATCCCTTCCGTTATAACAATACATTATCACTTCCTTTAAACACCCAAGGTTGATTGTAAAAGTAAATGCAACTAAAAGTGTGTTTGGAAAAGTAAATGCACA
>CAZJGS010000003.1:0-62645 GCA_964545735.1 uncultured Spirochaetaceae bacterium | reverse complement strand
TGGTAATTGCGAAATATGTAAATATAGCAAGCAACAATCAAGTTGCTTGTTATTTTCTATCTAAAATAAATTCTTTTTACACTAAAAAAATATTTTTTTTAGCATAAAGTCTTTAATTAGGATATAGTAGGATTATATTTTTTAATATAAATGAATACAACCAACTGGGTGTTGACATTAATATTGTATTTTACTATATTAACAAAGGTTCACGTCTGTGGTGACTTTTTGTCCCCCCGCGTGAAAGCGAGCCAAACAGATTATCTTTTTATAGTCTTTGAAGGTTCCAGAACTAAAGTTTTTTTTCAAACTTAAGCTATGTCGGTTATATTTTATATTATCGACCTCTGGAAGCCCTCTTTTACTATATAGATTAATATTAGTTTGTCTCTTTGAACTATGAAGGATAAATGACCTTTATAGGTGCATATTAATTTATTTGTGACCGTTATACGGCACAAGGAGGAAAAGATGGCTAAACAGAAGTTTGAGAGAAATAAGCCTCACGTTAATGTTGGTACTATTGGTCACGTTGACCACGGTAAGACTACCCTTACCGCAGCAATTACAATGCACTGTGCTAGAAAATTTGGTGACAAAGCTCTAGCTTATGATGCAATCGATAATGCTCCAGAAGAGCAAGCTCGTGGTATTACTATCAACACTCGTCACGTTGAATATCAATCTGATAAAAGACACTACGCACACGTTGACTGTCCAGGTCACGCTGACTACATCAAAAATATGATTACTGGTGCAGCTCAAATGGATGGTGCAATTATTGTAGTAGCTGCAACAGACGGTGCTATGGCACAAACAAAAGAACACATCTTACTTGCTCGACAAGTTGGTGTTCCTTCAATCATTGTTTTTGTTAACAAAACTGACCAAGTAGATGATCCAGATTTAATCGAACTAGTTGAAGAAGAAATGAGAGATCTTTTAACTTTAAACGGTTTTGATGGTGATAATTGTCCTATCGTTTGTGGTTCAGCTTTTGATGCATTAAACAATCCTGATGATCCAGAAAAAACCAAATGTATTGAAGAATTATTAACTGCTATGGACGAATATGTTCCTCTACCAGATAGAGCTGTTGATAAACCATTCTTAATGCCAATTGAAGATATTTTCTCAATTTCAGGCCGTGGTACAGTTGTAACAGGTCGTATCGAACGTGGTGTAGTTCATGTTAATGATCCAGTATCAATCGTCGGTATCAAAGAAACAAGAGCCTCAGTATGTACAGGTGTAGAAATGTTCAATAAATTGTTAGACGAAGGTCAAGCAGGTGATAACATTGGTGCACTATTACGTGGTGTTGATAAAAAAGACGTTGTACGTGGTCAAGTACTTGCAGCTCCTAAATCTATTACTCCACATAATAAGTTTGTTGGTACAGTTTATGTACTTAATAAAGAAGAAGGCGGACGTCACAAACCATTCTTTACAGGATATCGTCCACAATTCTACTTTAGAACAACAGATATTACAGGTTCTGTAGAATTACCAGCAGACAAACAAATGGTTTTACCTGGTGATAATACAACTTTCAATGTTGAACTAATTCACCCAGTAGCTATGGATAAAGGTTTACGCTTCGCAGTTCGTGAAGGTGGTAGAACCGTTGCTTCTGGTCAAGTTACAGAAATTATCGAGTAGTTCTTACATCGAATGTCTTGTCGGTAGTAATACCTGACAAGACCCGTTTTTTGGAGGAATAATGGCTAAAGAAAGAATTCGAGTCAGATTGAGAGGTTTTGATGTTGAGCTTGTAGAACAAAGCTCAAAAGCAATCGTTCAGACAGTAGTAAAGGCCGGTGCAAAAGTTTCAGGTCCGGTACCTCTCCCAACTCGTATTAACAAGTACACTGTCCTGAAATCGCCCCATGTCAATAAAAAGTCCCGTGAGCAGTTTGAAATGAGAACTCATAAGCGATTAATTGATATTTTAGATCCTACGTCTAAGGTTATGGATGCACTAATGAAGCTTGAGCTTCCAGCCGGTGTTGATGTAGAGATTAAGCAGTAAAGAGGTGAGGTAAGAAATGTTAGGGCTTATCGGCAAAAAAATTGGAATGACACAGGTGTTTGATGCTGAAGGCAGACTCACTCCTGTGACTGTTATAAAGTTTGAGAGCAATGTTGTCATCGATCAGAGAACCCAAGAAAAGAACGGCTATGAAGCTGCAATCTTAGGTTCAGTTGACAAAAAGAAGAGCACCATTACTAAACCTTTCGCAGGCCAATTCAAAGATACATGTGCACCAAAGCAAAATGTTATTGAATTTCGCGGCTATGAAAAGGAAGTAAAAGTTGGCGACGAATTAGGCGTAGATATATTTAAAGATTCTACATTCGTTGACGTAACAGGTACCTCAAAAGGTAAGGGATTCGCTGGTGGTATGAAGCGCCACGGTTTTTCTGGAGGACGAGCAACCCACGGTTCAAAGTTCCACAGAGATATCGGTGGTACTGGTATGGCAGCTACACCTTCTCGTACATTTAAAGGCCGGAATATGGCTGGACGTATGGGTGGTGACAGAGCAACAGTACAGAATCTAAAAGTGATTCGTGTAGATGAAACCATGCAGGTACTAATGGTAAAAGGTGCAATTCCTGGTCCCTCTCAAAGCGTAGTCATCGTTAATAAAGCGATCAAGAAGTAGGTGCGAGAGATTATGGAATATAAAGTCTTTTCTACAGACGGCAGCGAAGTCAAAACTATCGAATTAAATGAAAGAGTATTTAATTGTGAAGTTAGTGACGGATGTATATATTATGCCGTAAACAATGAGCTTGCTAATCGCCGTGTTGGTACAGCAAGCACCAAGACCCGTGCTGAGGTCAATTACAGCAATACTAAGCCTTTCAAGCAGAAGGGAACTGGTAATGCACGTTTCGGTGATAAAAAGTCTCCTGTACATGTTGGTGGTGGTACCATTTTTGGACCTAAACCTCGTGATTATAGTTATCAACTACCTAAGAAGATGAAGCGTTTAGCTTTGAGAAGTCTTCTTTCAAAAGGTGTTCAAGATGAACGTCTGGTTGTAGTTGAAGACTTTACAAGTGAAAACGGCAAAACTAAAGATCTCTCTGCCATATTGAAGAATTTCAAGTGTGACGAAAAAAGAACAACTCTTATTTTGAAGGATGATGATGTATTGATGCGTAGAGCAGCAAAGAACATCCCTTATTTACATGTTCTTTCATTCGATAAACTCTCTGCTAAAGAGCTTCTTTACGCTAGAAAAATTCTTGTGTTGGAAACAGCAGTTTCCAACTTGAATAGCTTCTACGGCGACAGATAAGGGGGCCATGAAATGAGAGCAGATGAAATTATCATTGCACCAGTATTGAGCGAAAAATCAAATATTGCTCGTGATGGTGAATATAAAAAGTATACATTCAGGATAAGTAGTCGTGCTAATAAGTTCGATGCTATGTCTGCAGTAGCTGAATTATTCAAAGTTTCAGTTACAAAATGTAATGTAATGATTGTAAAAGGCAAGCCAAAATTTTCTAGAGGCAAAGGTGGTGCTATAAAAGGTAACACTGGTAACTGGAAAAAGGCTGTCGTGACTTTGGCTAAGGGTGATACTATCCAAGCCATCGAAGGCGTATAAGGAGAATTTGGAAAATGGCTCTTAAATCTTATAAGCCCAATACTCCCGCTCTTCGTCAGAAGACTACTTTAGTATTTGACGACTTAACCACTAACAGACCGGAGAAATCTCTTACAACTAGCTTAAGCAAAAAAGCTGGTCGTGATAGTCATGGTCGTATTAGTGTACGCCGAAGAGGTGGTGGGCATAAACGAGCTTATCGTATTATTGACTTTAAGCGTAATAAAATTGGTATTCCTGGTACTGTAAAGACCATCGAATATGATCCAAATAGAACAGCAAATATTGCTTTAGTATTTTATGTAGACGGTGAAAAACGTTATATGTTAGCTCCAAAAGGCTTACTTGTTGGTACTAAAGTATTGAGTGGTCCAGAAGCTCCACTAGCTATTGGTAATGCTCTTCCTCTGAAGAATATTCCTCTAGGTGTCCAAGTATTTAATATTGAATTAGCACTTGGTCGTGGTGGGCAACTAGTTCGTAGTGCAGGTTTAGGTTCATCAATTGTAGCTAAAAATGGTGACTACGTAACAGTTAAATTACCTTCAGGTGAAATGCGCTTAATATTCAGTGAATGTTATGCAACTATTGGCCAATTAGGTAATGTAGATCACATGAATGTTAACTTAGGTAAAGCTGGTAAATCCCGCCATCTTGGAAGACGTCCAAAAGTTCGTGGTGTTGTAATGAACCCTGTTGATCACCCACATGGTGGTGGTGAAGGTAAAACTAATGGCGGTCGTCATCCAGTTACACCTTGGGGTAAACCAACTAAGGGCGGAAAGACTCGTTCTAAGAAGAAGCCTTCAAGTAAGTTCATCGTTAAGAAGCGAAAGTAGGAGTATAAAATGGCAAGATCGATTAAAAAAGGCCCTTTTATTGAAAAGAAGCTTTTAAAAAGAGTTACAGAAGCTAGCGAGTCTGGTAGTAAAGCTATGCTTAAGACATATTCTCGTGCTTCAACTATTATTCCGGAAATGGTGGGAATCACAATTTCTGTTTATAATGGTAAAACTTGGATTCCAGTTTACGTAACTGAGAACTTAGTTGGACACAAGCTCGGCGAGTTTTCCCCGACTAGATTATTCCGTGGCCACGCTGCCTCTGATAAAAAGAAGGGAAGGTAAGATATGAAAAATTATACAGGCTACAGAGCAGTAGCTAAGTATCTTATGATTTCTCCAACTAAAGTTCGCCCAGTTGCAAACTTAATTAGGAGAAAACCTTACACTGAAGCTGTTGCTATCTTAGAGGCTATGCCTCAAAAAGGTGCAAGACTTCTTCTTAAGGTAATTCAGAGTGCTAGTGCTAATGCTATGAATGTTAACAGCAAAATTGATGAAGATTCATTGTATGTTACACAGTTAATGATAGACGAAGGTCCTCGCATGAAACGTGTATGGCCAAGATCCCATGGTAGACGTGATATTCTACTCAAGAGAATGTCTCATATAACAGTAATTGTTGACGAAAAAGCAAACTTGGGGGAATAAATGGGACAAAAAGTTAATCCAATTGGACTCCGTCTAGGAGTTAATAAAACTTGGAAGTCAAAATGGTATGTAGATTCTAAAGAATATGCAGATACATTACATGAAGATTTACAATTACGTAAAACTTTAGTAGACTGTCCAGAAGTACAAGGTGCTGATATTGCTGATGTTGAGATCATCCGTAAACCACAACGCGTAACTATTGTTATAACAACAAGTCGCCCAGGAATTATTATTGGTTCTAAGGGTTCAAATGTTGAAAAGTTAGGCGCTCGTTTACAAAAGATTTCCAATAAAAAGGTTCAAATCAAGATTAAAGAAATCAAGAAACCTGAAGGTAATGCTTCAATTATTGCTCAAAATGTAGCAAAGCAACTTACATCACGTGGATCATTTAGAAGAACTATGAAAATGGCTGTTTCTAAAGCAATGCAAAGTGGTGTTCAAGGCGTAAAGATTAAAGTTTCTGGTCGTCTTGGTGGTGCTGAAATTGCAAGAACAGAATGGATGAAAGATGGGCGTGTACCTCTACATACATTACGTTCAGATATTGATTACGGTGTAGCTACTGCTCGCACAACCTTTGGTGCTATTGGTATTAAAGTTTGGGTGTTCAATGGCGAAATCTATGATCACGCTAAAAAGAATGACGCAGGTGGTTTAGTTAAAAAACCTGCTAAAGGAGTTAATTAATGCTAAGTCCTAAAAGAGTCATACATAGAAAAAAGCATAGAGGAACTCGTGATGGTGTTGCTCATCGTGGTAATACAATTGCATTTGGCGAAATTGGTCTTATGGCTTTAGAGCCAAAATGGATTACAAACCGTCAAATTGAAGCTGCTCGTATTGCGATGACCCGTCATATTAAGCGTAATGGTAAAGTATGGATCAGGATTTTTCCTGATATGCCTTATACCAAGAAGCCTGCTGAAACAAGACAGGGTAAAGGTAAAGGTAACCCAGAAGGTTGGGTAGCAGTTGTTAAACAAGGCGCTATGATGTTTGAAATGGCTGGTGTTGACCAAGAATTAGCTCGTGAAGCTCTTTTACTTGCTGCTCAAAAGTTACCAATCAAAACGAAGATTATAGTTAGAAGAGAGGTAGAATAGCATGAAGAATTCATTCAAAGATCTAACATTGGAAGAAATGATCGCTAAGCGTGATGAACTTCGTAAGCAATACTTAGGCGTTCGTATGGATAGGGTTCTAGGTCATGTTGAAAACCCTCTGGCAATTAGAAATGTTAAGAGACATATTGCTCGCCTTAACACTCTTATCCATGAGTATGCTTTAGGCATTCGCACATCCGCTAATTAAGAGAGGCTCGAGGTAAATGGAAGTAAGTAAAAAAACTTTTACAGGAAAGGTTGTTAGTGATAAAATGGATAAAACAATTGTTGTTGCCATTGACACTAGAAGCCTACATCCTTTGTATAAAAAGTATGTGACCAAAACTAAAAAAGTTAAGGCCCATGACGAAAGAAATGATGCTCATATTGGTGACACAGTTCGTGTTATTGAATGTCGTCATTATAGCAAAGACAAGTGCTGGCGCCTAACTCAAGTCGTCGAGCGTGCTCGTTAAGCAAGGAGATACGTCATGGTACAAATGCAGAGTTATTTAAATGTTGCTGACAATAGCGGCGCAAAACGTGTTCAAGTTATCAAAGTATTAGGTGGTAGCCATAGATTCGTAGCTAGTGTTGGTGATATTGTGGTAGTTGCAGTAAAGAACGCTCTTCCAAATGGTGCTATTAAAAAAGGTACTGTTTTGAAAGCTGTTGTAGTACGAACTAAGAAGGAATACCGTAGACCTGACGGTACCTATATCAGGTTCGATGATAACGCATGTGTTATCATTGATGCCAACAATAACCCCCGCGGTAAAAGAATCTTTGGACCTGTAGCTCGTGAGCTACGTAACGGTTATATGAAGATTGTTTCACTCGCTCCGGAAGTGTTGTAGGAGAAAAGCAATGAAGCTCAAGAAAAACGACACCGTTAAAATACTAGCCGGCAAAGACAAAGGTTATGTTGGTAAAGTAGCTAAGGTGAACCCTAACACAGATAGGGTAGTCGTCCAAGGCGCTAATATGGTTAAAAAAACTGTTAAAAAGCGTAGTTCACAAGACAAGGGCGGTATAATCGACATTGAAGCTCCGATCCACGTTTCTAATGTTGCATTATTTGTAGATGGAAAAGTAAGTAAGATCGGATACAAGTTCGACGATGATGGAAAAAAAGTCCGTTTCGCGAAAAAAACCGGGGAAGTGCTCTAATGGAAGAAAAGTTTATACCTACCTTTAAGACAAAATATCTTGAAGATGTAGCACCTGCTCTTTTCAAAGAGCTAGGTTATAAATCTGTAATGCAGGTTCCTACCCTTGAAAAAATTACACTAAGTGTTGGTGTTGGTGAAGCTATTATTAATAAAAAGCTTCTAGATGCCGCTGTAAAAGAATTGGAACAAATCGCGGGACAGCATGTAGTAAAGACTAAAGCAAGAAAGTCTATTGCTAACTTTAAAGTTCGTGAAGGACAAGAAATTGGTGCTAAGGTTACCCTTCGTGGTAATAATATGTGGTTTTTCTTGGAACGCTTAATTGGTATTGCTTTACCACGTGTTAAGGACTTTAAGGGCGTAAAGCCTCATGCTTTTGATGGTCATGGTAACTACTCTTTGGGTGTTACTGAACAGATCATTTTTCCTGAAATTGACTTCGATAAAATAGAACGCATTAGCGGTCTGAATATCGCAATCGTTACGACGGCCAAGACCGATGAAGAAGGACGCGCACTACTTAAGAAATTTGGTATGCCGTTCGCTAAGTAAGAGGGAATTGTAAATGGCTAAAAAATCATTGATTGTAAAAGCTCAAAAAGAGCCTAAATTCAGTACTAGACAGGTAAACAGATGCCGAATCTGTGGACGACCTCGTGGTTATATGCGTAAATTCGATATGTGCAGAATCTGCTTTCGAAAATTGGCAAGTGAAGGTCAGATCCCTGGCGTAACCAAATCAAGTTGGTAGGAGATAAAAATGGCTGTAAGTGATCCAATTGCAGATATGCTGACTAAAATCAGAAATGCAAGTCAAGCAAAGCATGAAAAAGTAGATATTTCCACATCTAAATTGAAGCTTCAAATCGTAAAGATTTTAAAGAATGAAGGATATGTAAAAAACTTCAAGAAAGTGACAAAAGATGGTATATCTAATATCCGTGTTTTCTTAAGATATGATGATAATCAGAGCGCAGTACTTCATGACATTCAACGTGTTTCAACACCAGGACGTCGTGTATATTGTGGCTATCGTAACATGCCTCGTGTATTTAATGGTTATGGTGTAGTAGTAGTTTCTACTTCAACTGGCGTTATTACCGGAAAAAAGGCCTCTGACAAGAAGATTGGTGGTGAGCTGATCTGTACTATTTGGTAAGGTGGTGAAAAATGTCGCGTATTGGTAAAATGCCCGTTGCACTACCTGCAGGGGTTAAGGTTACTTTTAAAGACGGCCTTCTAAGTGTTGAGGGACCTAAGGGTAAATTAACACTACAAGTCCGTGAAGAAGTTGCTTTCGATGTTCAAAAAGAACAAATTATTGTAACTCGCAAAGACGAATCCAAAGCTAGCCGTAGCTTCCATGGCCTATACCGTCAGTTATTAAACAACATGGTTGTTGGTGTAACTAAAGGTTATTCAAAGACTTTAATTGTAAATGGTGTTGGTTACCGTGCAGAAGTTAAAGGCAACATTGTTGTTCTTAACTTAGGCTATTCAAACATTATTGAATTTGTTATTCCAGAAGGCGTAACAATTACCGTTGAAGGACAAAATAAGATTGTTGTTTCAGCAATCGATAAGCAATTAGTTGGTCAGACTTCTGCGGAAATTCGTTCTCTACGTAAACCTGAACCTTATAAAGGTAAAGGTGTTAAATATGAGGATGAAGTCATTCGTCGCAAGGTCGGTAAGTCCGGCAAATAATCGGTAGGTAAGAGATGGATAAAGTAATTGATAAACAAAGAAAGCTGAAAAGACGTAAGCTTCATATCAGAAAAAGCATCTCCGGTACTGCCTGCAGACCGAGGATGACTGTTTTCCGTAGTAATCACCATATGTATGTTCAAATAATTGATGATGTATCGAGTGAAACTCTTGTTTCAGCAAATACCGTCGAAACTGAACTTAAAGGCTTGAAAAACTGTATCGCTGATGCAACAAAGCTTGGTGAGGTGATTGGTAAGAGGATGATTGAGAAGAATATCACAACTTGTGTATTCGACAGAAATGGCTACCTCTATCATGGTATTGTTAAGAGCATCGCAGACGGCGCCCGCAGTTCTGGCGTGAAGTTCTAGGGGGAGTCCGTGGAAAGATCAAGAAAAGATGACAAAAACGACGGCAACGTCGAAAAACTAATTAAGCTTAATCGTGTTTCTAAGGTTGTAAAGGGTGGTAGAAGATACTCTTTCTCAGCTCTTGTAGTTGTTGGAGACCAAAAAGGCAAAGTTGGTTATGGTTTTGGTAAAGCAAATGATGTAACTGATGCAATTCGTAAAGCTGTAGATCGTGCTAAAGAAAGTATGATTACTGTACCTGTTAAAAACGGTACAATACCTCATGAATGTATTGGTAAATTTAAAAGTGCTAGTGTTCTCATAAAACCTGCAGTTCCAGGTACCGGTGTTATTGCTGGTGGTGCTGTTAGAGCTTTATGTGATGCAGCAGGAATTACAGATATTTTAGGTAAATCTTTAGGTTCAAAAAATACTGTTAACACAGTAAAAGCAGCCTTTAATGCATTTGAAAATTTGTTTGATGCTCGCCAAGTCGCTAAGAATAGAGGTAAAACTCTAAAAAGCATGTGGGGTTAATGATGGCTAAAAAGGAAAAACAACTTAAAGTTACTTTAACTCATAGTGTTGCTGGTACTTTACCAAAGCAACGCCGCACTGTTAAAGCAATTGGTTTAAATAAGATTAGTAGTAGTGTAGTTATCAATGCAACTCCTGAAATGCTTGGCATGGTAAACGTCATTGCTCACCTTGTTAAAGTTGAGGAGATGAAATAATGACAAATTTAGGTCAAATAAAGGCACCTTACGGTGCTAATACTAAAAAAACTATCGTAGGGCGTGGTGCTTCATCAAAAGGCCGTTCCTGTGGTAGAGGCCATGATGGTCAAAATTCCCGTTCAGGTGGTGGTGTGCGTCCTGGTTTTGAAGGCGGTCAAATGCCTTTATACAGACGTGTTGCACGTAGAGGTTTCTCTAACCACCCTTTCAAAGTTGAGTACCAAGTAGTTTCTTTAACTGCTTTAAGTGCAAAATTTGAGGATGGTGCATTAGTTAATTTAGATGCTCTTAAGAAAGTAGGTTTAGTAAAAGGCCATAGCGTTAGAGCTAAAATACTTTCTAACGGAGAGCTTGATAAAAAAATAACTATTGAAGGTTTAAAGGTTTCAGCCAGTGCATTTGAGAAAATCACTGCTGCTGGTGGCGAAATTAAATAACAAAAAGGTTGGTCTAAATGGCAAACTCCCTAGTAGAAATGTTCAGAATCCAGGAGTTACGAAGAAAAAGCCTAATCACTTTCTTCCTACTGTTTATCAGTAGGTTGGGAGCGGTTATACCAATTCCGGGAATTAACGTCCAGGTTCTACAACAATATTTCCTATCACAGAGTAATTCTAATTCGTTCGGATTTACAGAATATTTGAACTTCTTTTCCGGTGGGGCATTTTCGAATTTCTCTCTATTCATGTTAGGTGTAATGCCTTACATTAGTACTCAGATTATTTTACAATTATTAATGATTGTAGTTCCTAGTTTGAGAAAACTCGCACAAGATCCTCACGGATCTAAGAAAATTCAACAATATACTAGATATGGTACAATAGTTGTTTGTTTGATTCAGTCCTATGTTATAACTATTTATGCTAATTCGATTCCTGGTTCTATGACCATGAGTCGCTTACCATTTACTTTGATAGCAATGCTATCTGTAACAGCAGGTAGTATGTTCCTCGTATGGCTTGGTAATAAAATAACTCAATTTGGAATTGGTAATGGTATCAGCTTATTAATCTTTGCAGGTATTGTTGCAAGAATTCCATCTGCACTTGTTACTCTATTTAGAGGTGTACAAGAAGGTAGTTTTAATCCAATCTCATTATTAGTAGTATTAGCAATGTTTATCGTTGTTATTGCTTTAGTAGTATACGAGCAACAAGGTGAGAGAAAGATTCCGGTAAACTATGCTAAACGTGTAGTTGGCAGAAAAATGTATGGTTCACAAAGCACTTACATTCCTGTTAAACTAAACCCAAGTGGTGTTATCCCGGTTATCTTTGCTTCAGCATTAATGTCCTTCCCACTTCAAATTGCATCTAGTTTAGGCACAGAGGTGAGTTGGTTAGCAACTTTTGCTAATTGGTTAAATCCACAGGGTATCCCCTACATAATAATATATACTCTGTTGATTATCGGTTTTGCATTCTTTTATACACAGGTTACTATGAATCCTGTAGAGATGGCTAAACAGATTCGAGAAAACGGTGGTTCTGTTCCTGGAATAAGGAGCGAAAAACTTGAGGAGTATCTAACGAAAGTTATTAACCGCGTTATTCTTCCCGGATCTATTTTCTTAGCTTTCATTGCATTGATTCCTACATTAGTACAGAAGTTCTTTAGCTTCCCACCATCTGTATCTATGTTATTTGGTGGTACTTCATTAATCATTATGGTTGGTGTAGACCTAGATACCATGAGACAGGTAGAGGGTGTAATGAAAATGCATCATCAAACTGGTATTTTTAGCCAAGCAAAGGCAAGAAAAAAATAGGAGCTTAATATGAAAGTCAGAGCAAGTGTCAAACCTATATGCGACAAGTGCAAAGTTATCAAAAGAAATGGGGTTGTTCGTATAATTTGCGAAAACCCAAAACATAAGCAAAGACAAAAGTAAGGTTCGGCGAAAGCCACCTCTCTAAAACTTTAATTAGGAGGCCAATAATGGCAAGAATTGCAGGTGTAGACTTGCCGAACAAAGCTGTTAAGATTGCTTTAACATATGTCTTTGGTATCGGTAACGTTTCAGCGATTGATATCTGTAAAAAAACAGGAATCAATCCAGATGTAAGAATTAATACACTTTCTAATGATGAATTGGCGGTAGTACGTCATGAAATTGAAGAAAATTATAAGGTTGAAGGACGTCTTCGTACTGAAGTAGCCTTAAATATCAAACGACTTATGGACATCGGTTGTTACCGTGGACTTCGTCACAGAAAAGGATTACCTGTTCGAGGGCAAAAGACTAAAACTAATGCTAGAACTCGTAAAGGTAAGAAGAAGACCGTAGCAGGCAAGAAGAAATAAGGAGTATATGAAAATGGCTAATGCAAAAGCGAAAGCGAAAGCAAAGCGTAAAGTTAAAAAGACCGTCTATGACGGCAACGTTTATATACAGGCAACTTTTAACAATACAATAGTTACCATGACAGATCTTGAAGGAAACACTGTTTCTTGGGCTTCTGCTGGTGGTCTAGGATTCCGTGGAGCTAAGAAATCAACCCCTTATGCAGCACAGATTACTTGTGAAACAGCAGCTAAGAAGGCTATGGATTATGGTCTTCGTGAAGTTAATGTTTATGTCAAAGGCCCTGGTGTAGGACGCGAAAGTGCTATTAGAGCTCTTGGTGTTCTAGGATTGAAAGTTCGTTCCATTCGTGACGTAACTCCAATTCCTCACAACGGTTGTCGCCCACGCAAAACACGTAGAGTTTAATTGTTAGGAGCATTTCCAATGGTAAATCTTGGAATGCTGTTTATAGAGGTGTGGCTCCATAGGAGCCTTACCTGCGCCAGACGCAGATGTTAATCTGCATATCCAGACTTTAAGGAGTAACCATGGCACGAAAAAACCTTTTGAAGGGCTTTAAGAAACCCAAGGGAACTAATTTTGAGCATAATGCAGATGAAGCTAATTACGGTAAATTTGTAGCGTATCCTTTCGAGAGAGGATTTGGTACAACTATCGGTAATACGCTCAGAAGAGTTCTTTTATCTTCAATTCAGGGTTATGCAGTTACTGCTGTTAAGTTCACAAGCTTTAATGAAGAAGGTGTACCTCATTTAATTTCTAGTGAATATGATCAGCTTCCAGGTGTTCGAGAGGACATTGCGGATATAATTGCTGCTCTAAAAAAACTGCAAATAAGTATGCCTGAAGATTGCGAAAGTGTAAATCTTCTCATTGAGTGTAAAGGCCCCGGCGTTATTACCGGTCAGAACTTTGAACGCGACCAAGTTGAAATTACTAATAAAGATTTAGTAGTTTTTACTATGATGGACGATGCGAATATTGAAATGGAACTTCAAATCGACTTAGGAAGGGGTTATGTACCTTCAGAGGTTAATGAGAAATATATTGAAGAAATAGGAGTAATAGCTCTTGATGCTTTCTTCTCTCCTGTAACCCGTGTAAAATATTCAATTGAACCAACTCGTGTAGGTTATAGAAATGACTATGATAAGTTAAATCTAGAAATTTATACAGATGGAACCATCGCACCAGTTAACGCTCTTGCAGAAGCAGCAAAGATTGCAAAAGATCATTTCTCGGTATTTATTAATTTTGATGAAGCATTGGTAAGCAGTGAAGAAGAAGTTGATGAAGAAGAAGAAAAGATTAGAAAAATCTTGAATACTTCTGTTGAAGAATTAGAATTAACTGTTCGTTCAAGTAACTGCCTTAAAAATGCTAGTATTAGAACTATTGGTGATTTAACAAAGAAAACTGAAGATGAAATTGCAAAAACTAGAAACTTTGGTAAAAAGTCATTAACTGAGATTAAAGATAAACTTAAAGAGTGGAATCTTAGCCTTGGAATGACAGATTATAGTGTTTTAAAAAACACAATCAATGTTCCTGGTAACAAGGAAGAAGAAGATGAGACATAGATTTGGTTTCAATACATTAAGTAGAAGTACCGCAGAACGCGATGCGATGTTACGTAACATGGCAACCTCACTTTTCCGTTATGAGAGAATTGAGACTACAAAAGCTAAGGCTCTTGAAGTACGCAAAAAGGTAGAAAGAATGATCACTAGAGCAAAAGTTGATAGTGTTCATAATCGTCGTATTGTTGGAAAAGAAATTACGGATCAAGCGATTCTTAATAAACTTTTCACAGAGATCGGACCTATCAATGTAGAGCGTAAAGGTGGATATACCCGTATTTTAAAAACAGGTTTCCGTCTAGGCGATGCAGCTGAAATGGTAATTTTAGAACTTGTTGATAAAACAAGCGCTAAAGACGAAAAATAAACTGTGGTACTAGCTACCCAGTGTACTTAGAATAAAGGAGAAAAAGCCTTTAACCTCTAAGTACAAATCTTTCAAATTAATAATTTGGAAAAAAAACAGTGTACAATTTAGTTGTTTTTATGATTAATAAATTGAGAATACTGTCTTTTGTCATTTAATGACTTAGCCGTTACCTATTAAGGTAGCGGTTTTTTATTGATGTGAAACTTGACAATTTACCCTTAGTTGAATAATATTAAAATAATTGGCAACTGAGGAGAAAATATTATGAAAGAATTAATTTATCTCCTTCTTGTTGTTCTTGGTGCTGTTTTCGGATTTATCGGAAGATGGCTGTATTCGAAATTTAAACTGACTTCTGTGGAGCAAAAAGCTAGACGCTTAGATGCAGATGCAGTAAAAGAAGCTGAAGCAAAAAGTAAAGAACTTATCCTAGAAACTCGAGGCGAGTTGTTGAAAGAAAAACAACAAGTTGAGAGAGAGGCAAGGGAAAGAAGAAGTGAATTGCAACGTTCAGAACGACGTATTCTTCAAAAAGAAGAAAATGTTGAACGCAAGTTAGCCGAATTAGATACCATTAAGAATCAACTCGAAGATAGAAATAAAGTTATTGAAAAAACTGAAGTAGAGTTAGAAACAAAAGAAAACTCTATATTGTTGGAGTTAGAGAAGATAGCAAGCATGACTCAAGAGGAAGCTAAAGAGCTTATTATTGATCAAATGCAAAAAGTCGCTAAACACGATTCTCAAACAATCATAAACAAAATTGAGCAAGAAGCTCAATTAAAGGCTGAAAAATTAGCGAGAGATATTATCTTAACCTCTATTCAGCGAATGGCAACAGAAGTAAGTGGAGATGTATCAATTGCATCTGTCAGTTTACCTAGTGACGAAATGAAAGGCCGAATTATTGGACGTGAAGGGAGAAATATTAGGACGTTAGAAACCTTAACTGGTGTAGATATCATTATTGATGATACTCCAGAGGCTGTAGTTATATCATGTTTTGATCCAGTAAGAAAAGAAATAGCAAGAGTAGCTTTAGAGAGATTAGTCCAAGATGGCAGAATTCACCCTTCAAGAATTGAAGAAGTTGTTAACAAGGTTGCAAAAGAAGTTAACAGAACAATTGCAGATGAAGGTGAAAAACTTGTATTTGATATGGGTATCCATAATATGAGCCAAGAGATGATTAGAGCTCTTGGTAGATTATATTTTAGAACAAGTTATGGCCAAAATGTATTAAGTCATTCTCGAGAAGTTGCAGTATTATCTGGAATGATTGCGAGTGAAGTTGGCGCAGATCCTGAAATAGCAAAGAGAGCCGGATTATTACATGATATTGGTAAAGGAATCGAAACCGAAAGTGATGCCAATCATGCAGAATTAGGGGCAGAACATGCTAAGAGACTTGGTGAAGATAATATTATTGTTAACGCAATTTTAGCTCATCACAATGATGTTGAACCAAAATCACCTATAGCTATTATTGTACAAATTGCAGATGCAATTAGTGCAGCAAGACCTGGAGCTAGAAGAGAAACTTTGGATAACTATATTAAGAGATTAGAAAGCTTAGAAAAAATAGCAGAAAGTTATGAAGGTGTTGATAAAGCCTTTGCTGTCCAAGCCGGTAGAGAATTAAGAATATTAGTTAACAATGCAAGTGTCAGTGATGAAGAAGCTAAAGATATGGCAAAAGAAGTTGCTTCAAGAATTGAAGCAGAATTGCGATATCCTGGTAGAATCAAAGTTACGATAATTCGAGAAACGCGTGTAGTAGAATATGCACGATAAAAAATAGAGGCTTTACAGCCTCTATTTTTAATAGGAAGAGCTTGTGGGAAACAAATTTACTGTTTTAATGCTTGGTGATGTATGTGGTCAGCCAGGTATGAGAGCTTTGTTTATGGGTTTAGGACAATTAATAAAAGAGTATAGAGCTGATTTTGTTGTTGTAAATGGCGAAAATGCTGCTAATGGATTTGGTCTAAATGAGAGTGAAAAAACTCAGATATTTTCATTAGGCGTTGATGTTATAACTAGTGGCAATCATATATGGCAGCAAGATGAAATTTATGATTCATTAAAAAATGATATCAGACTACTAAGACCTTTAAATTATCCAAGTGGAACAATTGGCCATGGTTCAACTATAATTGAATCAAATGGTTTAAAAGTTGGTGTTATTAATTTACAGGGAAGAATCAGTTTGCCACAAACTGATTGTCCTTTTAAGGCTGCGGAAGATGAGATAAGAAAAATGAGTGGAAAGTGTGATATTATTTTAGTTGATATGCACGCTGAAAATCATGAAGAAAAAAAAGCCTTAGCAATGCATTTAGATGGAAAAATAAGCGCACTTGTTGGTACTCACACTCACGTACAAACAGCTGATGAGATGATCTTAGAAAAAGGCACAGCTTTTATTACTGACTTGGGATTATGTGGCCCTAGCGACAGTGTGATAGGCTCTGACCCTGATATATCAATAAAGAAGCAACTAACTCAAATGCCAATAAGAACACAAATCCACAATACAGCTCCTGTAATTAGTGGTGTAGCTATTGAGATAGATAAAAAAACTTCAAAAGCTTTATCAATTCGTAGAATTAGTAAGCAATTGTTGGTATAGGTATGTTAAAAAAAATATCACTATTACAAAAACTGAAAACTGAATATCCTCAATACACCAAAGATGAATTAACGGCATTTGTTGTTTGTAAAAATGTATATGTTAATAATGAGTTGATTGCAAATCCACGAGTCAAAATTGATTTTGACTCGAACATTGAGTTATCTTTTGGTAAATATGTTTCAAGAGGTGGTTTGAAACTTGAAAAAGCTTTAAACCAATTTCAAATTGATGTAAGCAATAAAGTTGTTTTAGATGCAGGCTCTTCAACTGGTGGATTTAGTGATTGTTTATTACAAAATGGAGCCAAATGTGTTCATAGTGTTGATGTAGGATATAATCAATTGGCTTGGAAATTAAGAACTGATAAGAGAATAATTGTTCATGAAAAGCAAAATATAATGCTGGTTGAAGAATTAGATCCGAAACCAGAATTAGCAGTATGTGATCTTTCTTTTAGATCAATAAAAAATGCGGCTTCCCACATATTAAAATTAAGTGGAAATACACAGTTAATTTGTTTGATAAAACCTCAATTTGAAGTTCCAAGATGGAAAAGTGATTTTAGTGGTGTAGTTGAAGATATGGATTTTCTACTTGAGGTATTAAATCATGTTTACGATATATTGAAACAAGATAATGTACATATTGAAGATATTATAATAAGCCCAATAAAAGGACGAAAAGGTAATATTGAATTTTTATCCTTGTTAAGTAAAAAAGAAGGCATTAGTAAAGAAATTTTTTCTAATAAAATTTTAAAGCTATTATCAATAACAAATAACTAGACTTTAATTATAGATATTTATATGATTGCAAAACTATGAGTATTACAAAAAAGAGACTATTTATATCTTGGCTTCCTCTAGCAATAATGTGGATTGTTATGGCAATAGAACAACCCATGATAACCAGCGCTATATCAAGATTATCTGATGCCACAAACCAGTTGGCAGCTTTTGGCTATTCTTTTGCCTTAGCTCTCTTTATTGAGGGCCCCGTTGTGCAAATGTTATCAGCAGGAACTGCAGTAACAACGAGTGTCAGCTCCTATAAAAAGATATTAAAAATAATGCATTATTTAGCCTTTATTACAACCTTTTTGCATATCTTATTTTGTATACCTGCAGTATTTAATTTTACTGCAATTCAGATTTTTAACTTGCCTCAGCAATTATTAAGCAGTGCTTATTGGTGTTTCTTTGTTATGATTCCTTGGTCTGCAACTATTGGATATAGAAGATTGTGGCAAGGGATAATGATTAAACACCACAGAAGCAAATATGTTCCTATTGTAATGTATATTCGAATAATATTAGCTTTTATTGTATTGTTTATAGGTTTAAAAATCGAAAATATGAGTGGTGCAGTATTAGGTGGATTAACACTTTCTTTAGGTGTTATTTCAGGCATGATTTCTGCTTATATTTTAGCAAAACCAGCTCTTGTTAAGTTACCTCAAAGTGATGTTGAGAATTTAAGTTTGAAACAAATGATTAATTTTTATATCCCTTTAGCTATTACCTCTTGGATTACTCTTGGTATAAGACCTTTATTAAATCTTGGTATTACAAAAGGAACCTTTGCTGTTGAATCCCTAGCTGTATGGCCTGTAGTATTAGCTTATTTATTTTTATACACATCTATAAGTCAATCTGTACAAGAAATTGTAATTGCAGAATATAAAAAAGAAAATTTAAAAGTTATAAAAAGCTTTGTAAATAATGTTGCTATAAGTTTATCCCTTCTTTTTGCTTTGATTTACATCATAAAGCCTTTATGGGGATTGTGGTTTATTAATGTTTCTAAATTACCTACACCTTTATTAGCTTATTTACCAATTACATTAGGTGTATTAATCTTTTTACCTTTTTGTAGTGCTAATATTTCTTTTTATAGAGCCACTTTAGTAGCAGAGAGACAAACCACTTCAATTACAATAGGGGTGTTTATTAATATAGCCACATTAGTAATATCAATATTATTATTGCCATATATTTTTGACGTTGCTGGTGTTTATATAGCAGCTACGGCATATTCTCTATCATTTTTATTTGAAGTAATATTTTTATTATCTAGAGTAACTTACTTGAAAAAGGTTAAGAGAATTCTTTAATTAAAACTTTATCTTTATTATATAAATTACCATCAATTAATAAAAAGAATTTACCATCTCTATTAATTGATAAAGCTTGAGCTTCGAGTTGCTCATAACAAAGAGAAAAATTTAAACTATTTAATAATTCTTTTGAAACATTTAGATAAGTTGCTTTTTCACTTGAAGTAACTCCAATTAGTTTTGTATTTTCTGGAATAAAAGTTACACAATATTTTTCTAGGGCAGTCATTGGTGGAGATTTTAGTTGGTATTCAAAACTATCATGAAGAAAATCTACTCTTTTATTTCCCTTATAATTATAGCTAATAATATTATTATTCATTGATACAAAGAATAGCGTATAAATGTTAAAATCTGATTGTTGTTTTTTTGTTTTAGCTTGGTTAATTAGCTCTATTGCATCAGAATCTTTGATGGCATTTTTTACTTTTGGCATAAAAAATACTAATTCCACGCAAGTTAAAATTATAAAAGAAATAATAATATATAAAGTGATTTTAATTTTATTACTTGCATTAAATAAATTTCTTTTCATATCTTCATAATATAATAAATAATTATAATAATCGACACTTTACAAGGGTATAAATAGAACGTAAAATAAATGATATGAGAATACTCAATGGCATTGCAGCTTCAGGCGGAATATCAAGTGGTAAGGCTTTAGTCTTTACCCATACGAACTTTGAAGCAAGTAAAGAAAAAATTGAACCTAGTAAGGTTAAGGAAGAATTAAAAAAATTTGACATTGCTATAGAAAAGAGCATTGCAGAAACTCAAGTTTTATTTGATTCTATTGATGATGCAGTAAGAAAAGAAATTTTAGAAACGCATATCATTATGCTTCAAGATCCAGAGTATATTTCTGAGATTAAGGAATCTATAAGCATTCATTATCAAAATGCTGCTTGGGCAGTTGAAAGCGTTAGTGCTTCACTAATTGCAACCTTAGAAGCCAGTGACGTTGAAATGGTGAGAGAAAGAGCTGTTGATTTAAGTGATATTTCAAGAAGAATCATCGATAATTTATCTAAGAAAAAAAGTAATAAATTAACTCAAATAAAAGAAGAAGTAATCTTGGTTGCTGATTCTTTATTACCTTCAGAAATGTTAAAAATAGATAAGAGATGGATAAAAGCCATTGCTGTTGATACTGGAGGTAGAACCTCTCATGTTGCAATTTTTGCTAGGTCTTTTGGTATTCCAACTGTGTTGGGTCTTTATGGAGCTAGTCAAAAAGCAGCAACTGGTGATGAAGTCATTCTTGATGGTAATGAAGGTCAAATTGTTATAAGACCTGAATGGTATGTAAAAGAGAAGTTTGATCACGTTAAAGAAAAGTGGGAAGAGTTTCAAAAGGAATTATTACAAATTGCAAAACTAGATGTAATTTCTCCTGATAAGAAAACATATATCTTGAAAGCAAATATAGAAATAGCTGATGAAACAGAAACAGCCTTAGCAAATGGGGCAAGTGGTATTGGCTTATATAGAAGTGAGTTCCTATTTTTGCAGAAAAATGGTAGTTTAAAAGAAGACGTTCAGTTTGAAGCCTATAAAAAAGTTTTGGAAGGAATGAAAGGCAAACCAGTTACCATTAGAACTATAGATATTGGCGGCGATAAAGCTGTTGCAGGCTTTGGAGCAGATGAAGATAACCCAATTCTTGGTTGGAGAGCAATTAGGTTCTGCTTAGAGCGAAAAGATATTTTTAGAATTCAGTTAAGAGCAATGTTAAGGTCTTCCATTTATGGAAAACTTCATATAATGTTCCCTATGATTAGTGGACTAGATGAATTAGAGAAAACTCTGCTAATTTTAGAACAAGTAAAGGAAGAATTAAGAACTAATAAAATTCCTTTTGATGAAGATATAAAGGTAGGAACCATGATAGAAGTTCCTTCTGCTGCTCTTATATCTGACGAATTAGCTAAAAGAGTTGATTTTTTCTCAATTGGCACAAATGACTTGATTCAATATACAATAGCAGTTGATAGAGGAAATGAAAAAATAGCATACCTTTACCAACCATTTCATCCAGGAGTATTAAGACTAATTAAAATAGTAATTGATAATGCTCATAAAGAAAATATACCTATTGGTATGTGTGGAGAAATGGCAAGTAATCCATATGCAACAGTTTTACTAGCAGGTCTAGGTTTGGATGAATTTAGTATGAGCCCATCATCTCTATTAGAAGTTAGAAAGATATTAAGAACTGTTGATTACAGTGAAGCAAAACAATTGGCTGATAAAGTTTTAAGCATGAATTCATCCAGTAAAATTGTCGCATATATTAAACAATGGATGGGCATACGTTTTGAGTATCTATCAAAATCACATACTCTCTAAAAAAGAGAAAACTATTTAATTATAAAGATAAGGAGAAAGCAGAATTTATTTCTGTGTAAAAATATGGATAATCAACAAATACCAGTAATTTCAATAATTGGAAGACCTAATGTAGGAAAATCTACATTGTTTAATAGGTTGGTAGGAAAAAGAAGAGCAATCACTGACCCGACACCAGGGGTAACTAGAGATCCAATACCAGAGAGATGTTTAATTGGTAATCACTATGTTACATTAATAGATAGTGGTGGTATAAAACAAGAACTTGAAGGCCTTGATGAGTTAGTAAGCAATAAAAGTTTAGGACTATTAGAAAAAAGCGATGTTATTATATTTATGATGGATTGCATGCAAGTAACCTCTGAAGATGAAACTTTAATTGAAAAACTAAGAGTTTATTCAGATAAAGTATTACTTGTAATCAATAAAATTGATGATTACCATAGAGAAGATTTGATTTGGGAATATTATCAATATGGTTTTCAAAGAGTCTTAGGTATTAGTGCCGCTCATGGTTTAGGTATTGAAGAGCTTGAAGAAACTCTATTAGGTCTACTAGATTTAGAAGAGAGATTTGAAGCTCCTGAAGAAGTTGAAACAGTTAAAATTGCTGTTTTAGGCAAACCAAATACAGGAAAAAGTACTTTAACGAATTTATTAGTAGGTGATGATGTTTCTATTGTATCTACAATTGCAGGAACAACACGAGATGTTGTTAGAGGTGCATTTGCTTATAAATCAACTGACTTTACAATTTTAGATACTGCAGGTATTAGACGTAAAAGTAAAGTTGGGGATGATGTTGAGTATTATTCAGTAAACAGAGCTATTAAGACAATTGATGAAGCTGATGTAGTTTTATTGTTAATTGATAGTGTTGATGGTCTCTCTGATCAAGATAAAAAGATTGCTAGTTTAATTGTTAGAAAAGGTAAAGGAATAATTCTTGTTTTAAATAAGATAGATCAATTATCAGGAATTGATAATGAAATAGATGCTATCAAAGATAGAATAAGGTTTTTCTTCCCAATCCTTAATTTTGCACCAATTACAAGTATAAGTGCTTTAAATGGAACAAAGATTCCAGCACTATTAGATACCGTTTGGGGTGTTTGGAATCAACTTAACAAAAGAGCTGATACTTCTATTATTAATACAGCACTAAAAGATTGGACCCAAAGTTATACTCCACCAAGAGGCGGAGAAGGTCACTATAAAGTTTATTATGGCACTCAAGTTAGCGCACCACCTGTAAGATTTTTATTTTTTGTTAACAGACTAAGTAATTTCCCTGAAATATATGTGAAATATCTTAAAAATTGTATTAGAAAAGATTTGGGATTTTCACAAATACCTATTGAAATATCTTTAAGAGAAAGAAGAAGAAATCCTTCCTTAAATAAAAAAGGTGATAAGCCTATTTTATCAAAATATTCACAAGATGAAGAAAAGATAGAAAGAAAAGCAACACCCGGTAGAGCTGTAGCTAAAAAGCACAATAAAAAACCTGGGAATTTAGCCTCATTAGGTAAAGCAATTGAAAAGGTCAAAAAAGCTGAAAAGAATCGCAGAGGTAAGAAGAAATAATGTCAATATTGAAAGATAAAGATATCAAGGCGATTTGCCTTGATATCGATGGCACTCTATATTCTAAAGCTCAAATGAACCTTCGACTCATACCTACAGGTTTTCCTAATATTAAACTTGGATTATCATTTAATAAAATAAGACAATTATATAGACAAACCCAAGAAACTGAACCTCCAAAGACAAATGATAGATTGGCCCTTGTTGATAAACAAGCAAGATTATACTTAAAAGATAAAAATCCTTCAGATAAAAAAGTACAAAAAGTTATCGACCAAATTGATAAACAGTTTTATAAAGCTTGCGAAAAATCTTTTTTATCAATTAAAGGTTTTGATAATATGGTAGAAACACTCATTAAAGCTAAGGATATGGGTTTAACAATTGCTTTATTAAGTGATTTTCCAGTTGGAAAAAAAGTCACCACTTTAAAATTAGAAAATATTGTAGATTATGCAACTTCGAGTGAAGACAGTGGATATTTGAAACCTTCATCAAAACCCTTTGAATTTTTGTGTAATCACCTTAACCTTGATCCAAAGAATTGTATTTATATTGGAGATAGTTATAATAAAGATATTGTTGGTGCCAAAAAAATTGATATGCAAACAATTTATATAAGCAACAAAGCAAATAAAGGAAATTTCACAAAAGCAGACTATATATGTAAAGATTGGTTTGAAATTGAAAACTTGTTATTAAAGTAAATATAAAAATAGGGGGTAATTCTTGAATATAACACTAATTTTACCTTTTTTATTATTTTTTTTGGCGATTATAATTAATATTTTTATAGTAAATTTAAAAATAAATAATAGTAAACAGAATAATAATGCCCAAAAAAGAATTTTGGAAAAAGTAAGAAAAGCTGAACAAAATTTAAATGAAAACCTTATTGTTACTGAAGAAAAAATTAGTTCCCAAAAAATCGCCGTTAATAATGTTGGCTTTTCAATCGATAGGCGAATTGAAGATTTAACTTCTCATGGCCAGGAATTATCTAAACTAACAAATACTTTGAATGAGTATCGATCAATGTTAGCTATACTTGAGGTTTCCACCAATAAAACGCATGAATGGGTTGTCACAGTAAGAAATGATTGTAAAAAATTACAAGAATTACAAAAGATAATTGAAGAGCATCAAAAATCAACTTTAGATATAATTACGAGTTATGAAACAGCTGTTGAAAAACAGAATAAGTTTTATGGTGAATATGAAACTAAATTAGAAACTCTTAAAATCTCATATATTTCTGAAGTTGAAGAGTATGCTAATCTTACCAAAGATAATTTGAACTCTAATATGATTTCCATAAATCAAGCAGCTACTAAGAGTCTTGAGCAAATCCAATCAGCTAGAAAAATTTTTGAAGAGTTATCCCTTGAGCAAATAGAATTTGCTAAACAATCTCAGGATATTTTAGAAAGGTATAAAGAAGAAAGAGATGAAAAGTTAGATCAAGCACAAGAAAATCTAAGTAATACAGTTGAATCTAAATTATTAACAAATAATTCTAATATAGAAAAATCAAATGAGAAATATTTAACAAATTATTGTAAAGAATTAAATAATTTGAATATAAAAAAAATGGAAGAAGCAGATAATGCTTTAAATAATTTGATTGATTCTATAAAGCATTTACAAAATAATGAATTCACTAAAATAGAAAATAAAAATCAAGCAAATAATACTAAAGTAAATGATCAAAAAGAAAATATAAACTTAGACGAGAACAAAGTAGAGCTTAATAATAGTGATACTAATGAAAAAGTATATATTCCCTTTGGAGAAGAAAAAGAAATCGCAATTGATTAAAGTTTTTTTACTCAAAGACTTGACGATTAATATTCGTAGTATTATTTTTATCACATAACTAAAATACATTAAAGGAAAGAATTAACTAATGTTTCTTAATTAGTTGATTCATTAAGACCTTTTGATAAATACAGGATAGGTAAATGAGCAAAGAAACTACTGATGATATAAACACTAAAGTAGATGAAAACGAAGTTGAAATTAATTTTGAAACAAAGCAAGAGATGAAAAAAGAAGCCAAAAAAGAAAAAAAGGCTAAAAAAGAATTAACTCCTCTTGAAGAAAAAGAATTAGAAATTGCAAAGCTAAAAGAATCATTAGAAACAGTTTTAATCTCTGAACAAAATGCAAAAGATCAATTATTGAGAAAAGTTGCAGAATTAGAAAATTTTAGAAAACGTTTAATTAGAGATAAAGACGAAAGTATTCATTATGCTAACAATCAATTGATAAATGACTTGCTTCAATCATTAGATGATTTTGAAAGAGCCATTACAGCTTCAGAAGCTGCTAGAGACTTTGATAAGATTCATGATGGTGTTGTTATGGTAAATGACAAACTTCATACAACTTTAGAAAAAAACTGGGGTTTAAAGCGAATTGAAAGCTTAGGCACAGATTTTGACCCAGAAAAACATGAAGCTTATATGATGGAACAATCTGATGATTATGACAAAGAAGTTGTTATTTTAGAATTAGGTGCTGGCTATACTTTACATGATAGAGTATTAAGACCTGCAAAAGTTAAAGTTGGTAAACCAATTTAATTGACGATTTAAAAAAGAATTATTATCTTTATCATATAGTAAAAATAAAAATAAAATAAACAAAACCAGGAGATACAAAATGGGCAGAATTATAGGAATAGACTTAGGTACAACAAATAGCTGTGTTTCAGTTATGGAAGGAAATGAACCAATTGTAATTGCCAATTCAGAAGGTCAAAGAACTACACCTTCAATTGTTGGTTATACATCAAAAGGAGACCGTTTAGTTGGTCAACCTGCAAAAAACCAAATTGTTACCAATGCTGAGAATACTGTTTTTTCAATAAAACGTTTTATGGGACGTAAATATAAAGAAGTTTCTTCAGAATTAAAAATGATTCCTTTTAATATTAAAGAAGGATCAAACAAAGAAATTAAAATTGACATTAGAGGTAAAGAATATTCACCTCAAGAAATCTCTGCAGCTATCATACAAAAAATGAAAAAAACTGCTGAAGATTATTTAGGGGAGAGTGTAACAGAAGCTGTTGTAACTGTTCCAGCTTACTTTAATGACTCACAAAGACAAGCAACAAAAGATGCAGGTAAAATTGCCGGTTTAGATGTTAAGAGAATTGTTAACGAACCAACTGCAGCCGCTTTAGCTTATGGCTTTGGTAAAGACGCTTCAAAAGAAGAAAAAATCGCTGTATACGACTTAGGTGGAGGTACATTTGATATTTCAATCCTAGAATTAGGTGATGGCGTTTTTGAAGTTAAATCAACTAATGGTGATACCCGCTTAGGTGGAGATAACTTTGACCAAGTTGTTATTGAATGGATGATAGCTGAATTTAAAAAAGAAACAGGTATTGATTTAACAAGTGATAAAATGGCTCTTCAAAGATTAAAAGAAGCCGCAGAAAAAGCAAAAATTGAATTATCTACTTCTTCAAACTCAGATATTAACTTACCATTTATCACAGCTGATCAAAGTGGTCCAAAGCATTTACAAATGTCTTTAACTCGTGCTCGGTTTGAGCAAATGATTGCACCTTTAGTAGAAAAAACTAAACAACCTTGTATTAAAGCATTAAAAGATGCTGGTATAAGTGCTAGTGATATTGATGAAGTTATCTTAGTTGGTGGTTCAACTCGTATTCCTATGGTGCAAAAAGTTGTAAAAGAATTATTCAAGAGAGAACCTCATAAAGGTGTAAATCCTGATGAAGTTGTTGCAATGGGTGCAGCTATTCAAGGTGGTATCTTAGGTGGTGATGTTAAGGATGTATTATTATTAGACGTTACTCCATTATCATTAGGTATTGAAACTTTAGGTGGTGTTTGTACTAAATTAATTGAAAGAAATACAACAATTCCTACAAAGAAGAGTCAAATTTTCTCAACTGCTGCTGATGGCCAAACTGCTGTATCTATACATGTTCTTCAAGGTGAGAGAGAAATGGCAACTCAAAATAGAACTTTAGGAAAATTCAATTTAGAAGGAATCCCTTCAGCTCCAAGAGGAGTACCACAAATTGAAGTAACCTTTGATATCGATGCTAATGGTATTGTTCATGTATTCGCTAAAGATTTGGGTACAGGCAAAGAACAAAAAATTAGAATTGAAACTTCATCTGGTTTATCTGATAGTGACATTGACAAAATGGTTAAAGATGCTGAAACACATGCTGAAGAAGATAAAAAAGAAAGAGCAAAGATTGATGCAAGAAATGAAGCTGATAGTCTTTCTTATTCAACAGAAAAATCACTTAAGGATTATGGTGATAAAGTAAGTAGTGAAGATAAAGTAGCAATTGAAGCAGCTTTAGAAGAACTAAAGAAAACTATGGCAGATACTAATGCAGATGCTGAAGAAATCAAAGCTAAAACAGAGACTTTACAACAAGCAGCTTATAAATTAGCTGAAGAAGTATATAAAGAATCTGCAGCCGCACAGCAAGGTGCTGAAGGTGGTCCTCAACAAGGTAATCCACAATCAGAGCCAAAAGCTAATGATGCAAAATCAGCTCCAAATAAAGACGGTGTAGAAGACGCTGACTTTGAAGTTGTAGACTAAATTATAAGAGTGTAAAAATATAATACACATCATGTCTGTTGTGGCGTGATGTGTTTTAATTCAAAAAAAATGCAAGGAAATTGTCGTGGCAAAACGAGATTATTATGAAGTATTAGGGGTTTCAAAAGGTGCTAGTGCTGATGAAGTTAAAAAAGCATATAGAAAATTAGCTATAGCAAATCACCCAGATAAAAACCCTGGAGACAAAGCCGCCGAAGATCGCTTTAAAGAGGCGACTGAGGCCTATGAAGTTATAAGTGATGAAAAAAAACGTTCAACTTATGATCAATTTGGGTTCGCAGGAATTGACGGAATGGCTGGAGGACATGATTACTCAAATGTTTACAGCGATTTTAGTGATATTTTTGGTGGCGGTGGATTTAGCGACATTTTCGAATCATTTTTTAGTGGCGGAGGTGGTGGGGGTTCTTCTAGAAGAAGTACCGGCCCTAGCGCAGGTGCAACTTTAAGATATGATGTATCTTTAGATTTAGAAGAAGCAGCCTTTGGAAAAAAAATAGAAATATCGTATGCTCATCATGTTGGCTGTCCTACTTGTGAGGGTAGTGGTAGTAAAACTGGTGGAACAAAAATCTGTCCACACTGTAATGGTAGTGGTAAAGTAAATAGATCAAGTGGTTTTTTTGCAGTATCTACGCCTTGTAGTAATTGTAGTGGCACAGGTAGGGTTGTAGAAGATCCTTGTAACAATTGTCATGGTTCTGGAGTTGTACGGAAACAACAAAAAGTAAAAGTTTCTATTCCTCCTGGTTCCGATGATGGAACAAGAATATCCTTACGTGGTATGGGTGATGCAGGCAGAAATGGTGGTCCATCTGGAGACCTTTATGTTTATATAAATGTAAGAGCTCACAAATATTTTATTCGTCACGGATATGATTTATATGTTCAAATTCCAATATCAATTACTCAAGCAGCTTTGGGTGCAGAAATTAAAGTACCATTACTTGAAGGTAAAAATGTAAAAATAACTATACCTTCAGGAGTACAAAATGGGAAATTAATCAGAGTTAAAGAAACTGGTATTCCTAAAGATAGAAATATGAGCCGACGAGGTGATATGTATATCAAGCTTAGAGTCGATACTCCAAAGTTAGGATTAACCTCCCAAAAAGCAAAGAAAATTTTAAAAGAATTAGCTAAAGTTCTTGGGGAAGAGGAAGCACCAACACCACTTCCTTTTGAATAAAAAAAACTATATAAAAATACTATTTATTTCAGTTATTTATTGATCTAAATAGTTTTTTTTAGCACAAATATAAATTCACTTAAATTAAGTAATTCCTTATGGACTAGTAATTTTTTTCATAAAATGATATTTTTTATTTACATTTAATTGGGTAAGGAGAAAACACCATGGGTGAAAAAATATACGGACGTCATGCTATTGAAGAAGGCTTAAAATTGGCTCCATCAGGTTCAACTTTATATTTATGTAGAGGTGGCGAAACCAAATATACTGATTTGGATAGAATGGCTAGATTTAGTCAAAAAGTTGCAGTAAAAAAAATAGCTAAAGCTGAAATGGACAAGATGATGCCTGGTGTAGACCATAGAGGTGCTATACTTGATTTAGGTGGTGCTAGACGAGCTGTTAGCAGGGTTAATACATCAAACGTTAAAGAGTACCTTGAAAAGTTGAAAGATGGAGAGGGTGGACTTGTTTTAATTTTAGATGGGATAACAGATCCACATAATTTGGGTGCTATATTAAGGTCCTGTGATCAATTTAATGTTGATTTAGTAATTATTCCAGAAAGAAGAAGTGTTCAAGCAAATGAAACTGTAATTAAAATTTCAAGTGGTGCAGCTCAGTATGTTCCTATAGCTCCAGTTGTAAATATAAATAGAGAGATTGACTTGTTAAAGAAAAATGATTTCTGGATTTATGCAGCTGATATGAATGGAACATCTTCTTATGAAACCAAGTTTGCTCCTAGAAGTGTAGTAATAATGGGAAGTGAAGGTAAAGGTATTTCAAGATTGGCTAGAGAAAAATGTGATTATGTAGTATCTATTCCAATGAATGGCCATATTGATTCCTTAAATGTCAGTGTAGCAGCGGGAATTCTTCTTTATGAAGTAAGACGAAAATAATAATAATAATAAATTAATAATATAAACATCAAGTTCTAATTGTTTTGAAAAAATGGTTAGAATTTTTTAACCAAAATTTAAGTTAATTATGTAAAAAAAATGATGTGAAATTTTTTTAGCAAATAATATTTTATATTAGACAGCCAATATTTTTTTATATCTAAATAGAGATTGAGTTAATAAGTAAACAAGCTATATGAAATTTAGGTTTTTTTAAATACCCGTATGTCAAATTAGATATTACCTCAATTTCTATATATAGTGAATATATATGCATCATTATGAATATAAATCTTGTCTTTTAGCAATAAGTATTTTATTCTTATAGAATAAAGATTACTTTTACAAAGGAGAGAGAAGAGTATGAAAAAATTATTTACAATAATGTTGTGTTCTTTAGTTTTAACAAGTGTATTCGCTGGTGGTTCTAAAGAAACTGCAGCTGTAGAAGGTGCAAAAACTGCTGCAAAATTCCATATTGGTGTTGTTACAGGAACAGTTTCTCAGTCTGAAGATGACCTACGTGGTGCAGAAAGATTAATACAAGAATACGGAACCGTTGAAGATGGTGGCATGATTCAACATGTTACTTATCCTGACAACTTTATGGATGAAGCAGAAACAACAATTTCTGTAATTTCTGGTCTAGCTGATGATCCATTGATGAGAGCTGTTATTGTTAACCAAGCTATTCCTGGTACAACAGAAGCTTTTAGAAAAATCAAAGAAATGAGATCAGATGTTATTTGTATCGCTGGTGAAGCTCATGAAGATCCAGGTGTTATCCAATCAGCAGCAGATTTAGCAATTAATAATGACTTCGTTTCTCGTGGTTATTTAATTATTAATACCGCTAAAGAATTAGGTGTTGATACATTTGTTCATATTTCATTCCCACGTCATATGAGTTATGAAACTCTAAGTCGTCGTGCTGCAATTATGAAACAAACATGTATAGACAATGGTATGACTTTTGTATTTGAAACTGCTCCAGACCCTACTAGTGATGTTGGTGTTGCAGGTGCTCAACAATATATTTTAGAAAAAGTTCCAGCTTGGATTGAAAAATATGGTCAAAATGCTGCTTTCTTCTGTACTAATGATGCACATACAGAACCTTTATTAAAACAATTATTAGCTTATGGTGGATATTTCATCGAAGCTGACTTACCTTCTCCATTAATGGGTTACCCAGGAGCTTTAGGTATTGACTTAACTGATGAAACAGGTGATTTCCCTGCAATTTTAGCTAAAGTTGAAAGCTCAATTGCTGATAAAGGTGGTGCTGGTAGATTTGGTACTTGGGCTTACAGCTATGGTTACACAAACTCAGCTGGTTTAGGTCAACATGCTATTAATGTTGTTAACGGCGAAAGTGAATTATTAAAACTTTCAGATGTTATGAAAGCTTATAATAAATACACTCCAGGTGCAAAATGGAATGGTGCATTCTTCTCTGATGTTAACACTGGTGTTAGAGCTGACAACCATATTTTAATCTACCAAGATACTTATATCATGGGTAGAGGTTATATGGGCGCAACTGAAATTGAAGTTCCAGAAAAATATTTTTCAGTAAAATAATATTTACGTTAATGGGTTAATCCCTAGTTTAAAGGATTGTTGAGTCTTCTGACTTTGCAATCCTTTATAGCGAATTCAAAAGGAAAAATAATGAAAGATAAGAAAGTTCCTTTACTTGAAATGAGAAATATTAGTAAAGACTTTTCTGGAAACCAAGTATTAAACGATATTAACTTCTCAATTGAAAAAGGGGAGATTTTAGGTCTCGTTGGTGAAAATGGTGCCGGAAAAAGTACACTAATGAAAATCCTTTTTGGTATGGACGAAATTAGAGACACCGGTGGTTATGGCGGAAAAGTTATAATTAAAGGTAAAGAAGTAAACTTTACTTCTCCACAAGATGCTTTAGAGAAAGGCGTAGGGATGGTTCATCAAGAATTTTCTTTACTACCAGATTTTAGTGCAGCTGAAAATATAGTCTTAAATAGAGAACCAATAAAATATTCTATTGTCAGTGAATTGTTTGGCGATCGAATGCATACTTTAAATCGAGAAGAAATTGATGCAATTGCAAAAGTAGCAATAAATAGATTAGGAATTAATCTTGATATTACTATGAAGGTTTCTTCAATGCCTGTTGGGCATAAACAATTCACAGAGATTGCTAGAGAACTAAGTAAAGATGTGCTAGGCGAAACTAATCCTATTGAATTATTAGTATTAGATGAACCAACTGCTGTATTATCAGAAAAAGAAGCTGATAGTTTATTAATTGCTATGAGAAAATTATCAGAGCAAGGTATTTCAATGATATTTATCAGCCATCGCTTAAATGAAATTATTGATGTTTGTGACACTATGATGGTTATGCGTGATGGTTTAATTATTAAACATATACCTATTGATGGTGTTAAAGTACAAGATATTGCTAGATGGATGGTAGGAAGAGAAGTTTCAAATAAAGCTAAACCCCGGAAATTTGATTACAATAATATAGAAACTATTTTAGATATTAAAAATTTATGGGTAGATATGCCGGGTGAAACGGCTAGAGATATATCTCTTGAAGTAAAAAAAGGTGAAATTTTAGGCATTGGGGGTATGGCGGGCCAGGGTAAATTAGGAATTCCTAATGGAGTTATGGGCTTATATACTGCTGGTGGAACAGTCTTTTTTGAAGGCTCAGAGTTAAAACTTAATGATCCTCGTGCATTATTAGATGCAGGCTTAGCCTTTGTAAGTGAAGATAGGCGGGGTGTTGGATTACTATTAGATGAATCATTAGAATGGAATATTGCTTTTACTGCGATGCAAGTTCAAGATAAATATTTAAAAAAATATTTAAAAGGGTTTATGACTTGGAGAGATAGTAAAGCTATAGAAAAAGTAACACATGAGTATATTGATCAATTAGAAATTAAATGTACTAGTTCTAAACAAAAAGCAAAAGAATTGTCTGGTGGTAATCAACAAAAAATTTGTTTAGCTAAAGCATTTGCACTAGAACCAAAATTATTATTTGTTAGTGAACCTACAAGAGGTATTGATATTGGCGCTAAATCGTTAGTATTGAATGCTCTTAGAAAATATAATAGAGAATTAGGAACTACAATTGTAATTATTTCTTCTGAATTAGAAGAATTAAGAGCTATCAGTGATCGTATCGCTATTGTTACTGATGGTAGAATTGAAGGAATTTTAGAAGCTTCTAAACCAAGTGAAGATTTTGGCTTATTAATGATAGGACAAAAAGTCGAGGAGGCTATCTAATGGAAAATATTAAATTAGCAGATAAAATTAAATCATTTGCTCACGATTTCGGATGGCCAAGAATAATAATAGCTTTGTTTTTATTATCGTTATTTATAATGGCTCCCTTTGTTGGTGTAAATATTAATACTTCATTATCAGATACATTTAATCGCTTTGGTATGAATTGTATTATGGTATTAGCAATGGTTCCCATGATTCATAGTGGTTGTGGACTTAATTTTGGTCTACCTCTAGGAATTATAGCAGGGCTATTAGGTGCTACTTTATCCTTAGAGTTTAACTTTGTAGGAGGTCAATCCTTTTTAATGGCTATGGCTTTTGCTACTCCTTTTGCAGTTCTTTTTGGATGGGCTTATGGTAAGCTATTAAATAGAGTAAAAGGTGGAGAGATGATGATTGCTACATATGTAGGATTCTCTTCTGTTGCCTTTATGTGTATGATGTGGTTGTTATTGCCATTTACAAATCCAACAATGGTATGGGGATATACAGGTAAAGGGCTAAGAACCACTATTTCTACTGAAGGTTATTATTTACATGTATTAAATGACTTTTTAGCAATTCGAATTGGTGAGCACTTTGTTTTTCCTACAGGTATGGTTTTATTTTTTGCTGTATTTGCTTTGGGAATTTGGGCCTTTTTACATTCTAAAAAGGGAACAGCCATGACGGCTGTTGGATCAAATTCAGTCTTTGCTAGAGCCAGTGGAATTGATATTGATAAAACAAGAATTTTATCAGTAATTTTATCAACTTGGCTAGGTGCAATGGGTATTCTTGTTTATCAACAATCCTTTGGATTTATTCAATTATATATGGGGCCTTTCTTTATGGCTCTACCTGCTGTATCTGCAATTTTAATTGGAGGAGCTTCTGTAAATAAAGCTTCAATAACCAATGTTATTGTAGGAACTTTTTTATTCCAAGGTATTTTGACAATGACCCCTAGTGTAATGAATTCAGTAATTCAAACTGATATGTCTGAAGTAATTCGTATTGTAGTATCCAATGGTATGATTCTATATGCATTGACTAGAAAGACGGAGGCTACAAGATGAAGAAAATAACTTTTAAAAGTATAAAAAAATTAATAGCTAATAATCTTGTAACTGTATTATTTTTGGTTATTTGTGGATTTGGAATTCCATTAAGTGGATATTCTGCTAACTTTTTGATTTCAGGCATTATAGTTAGAATATCAAGAAACTCTTTTCTAATTTTAAGTTTATTAATACCAATTATGGCAGGAATGGGCTTAAACTTTGGTATGGTTCTTGGTGCTATGGCAGGGCAAATTGGATTGATATTCGTAACAGATTGGAATATCGTTGGAATCCCGGCTATGGTATTAGCAATTATTATTAGTATTCCTATTTCAATTTTGTTAGGACAATTATGTGGAAGAATTTTAAATAAAGCAAAAGGTAGAGAAATGGTTACCGCTTATATTTTAGGATTTTTCATGAATGGTGTATACCAGTTAGTTGTTTTATATGGAATGGGTTCTATTATTCCAATAAAAAATACTTCTCTAGTTCTACCTCGTGGATATGGAATAAGAAATACTGTTAACTTGATTGGAATAAGACAAAGTTTAGATTCAATTTTTAATCTATCTATTTTTGGAATTAAGATTCCACTAATGACTTTTATTGTAATTGGATTAGTCTGTGTTTTAATTGTTTGGTTTAGAAAAACTAAGCTTGGGCAAGATATGAGAGCTGTTGGACAAGATATGAATGTAGCCGCCGCCGCAGGTATTCAAGTAGAACATACTAGAATTGTCTCTATTGTTATTTCAACAGTTGTAGCAGGAATTGGTATGATTATTTATCTACAAAATATTGGTACTTTAAATACTTACAATTCGCATACACAAATTGGTATGTTTAGTGTTGCTGCTATTTTAGTTGGTGGTGCATCAGTTAGTAAAGCTAACATTGGAAATGTATTTTTGGGTGTAATTTTATTCCACTTGATGTTTATTGTTTCTCCAATGGCAGGAAAAAATTTAATTGGGCAAGCTCAATTAGGTGAGTATTTTAGGGTATTTGTTTCTTACGGTGTTATTACGATGTCTCTTGTTTTATATGAGATGAGAAAGAAAAGAGAAAATTTAGTAAATGCAGAAAAATTAAAAGATGATCAAGGAGACTCAAATGAAAATTAATAAACGATTTTATATTAGAGTAACTGCGATGGGTTTAATAATTTTATTTGCTATTCTTATGGCTTTTTTAGGAAAGCAACATACAATTTTAATAGATAATAAAAATATTGAAATAAATGGAGTCGAATTAAAAGCTCTTCAAATAGTTGAATTCCAGGTTGATAAGCAACCTGCTCTAGAATTAGCTAAAAGAGATAGACTTAAAACTTTAGTTCAAGGACAAACTCATACATTTATTATTACTTATGCTGATGAAAATTGGGAAGAATTTGTATTAGAAAAAAAGCTGAAAGTTCCTTTTAGTGAAGATATGTTAATATTTTCAATACCGGCTTTTATAAATGATATTGAAGATGTTGATAATTATTTGAAACCCTTTATAATAAAAACAATTAACTAATTAAAAATTATACCCACCATAAAGGTGGGTATTGTTCTCTAGAGTAATTTATAATAATTAGCAATCACAAATATCAAAAAATTTAGTTCCAATATCTTTTCGATACCACATACCATCAAATTTAATATGTTTAACAGCTTTATAGGCTTCTTCACTAGCCTTAATAATATTGTTGGATCTACCAACAATTGTTACGCATCTGCCGCCAGTGGTAATCAATTTAGAGCCATTTCTATCAACAGTGCCGTAGAAAAATAAAGGCAAATCTTTGCTGAAAGTGTTAAATAATAAAGGAGAAGAGATTGAGGATAATTCTTTATTAATTATAGGATTTTCAGGGTACCCTTCACTAGCTAGTACTATTGCGGTACAAGTGTCATTACTAAGTTCCAATTTAAAATCACCAATTGTATCATTATTTAATGCTTCATAAATTTCGACAGCATCTGATTTTATAAGAGGAATAATCGCTTGAGTTGCAGGGTCATTAAGTCGAACATGATAATCAACTAAAATAGGTCCCAAATTTTTGTGAATAATTATTGAAAGGGTCAAAACACCTCTATATAATAAACCTTCTTTTTTCATCCCTTCTAATACAGGAATGATTATTTTCTCTTTTATTTCATCTTTACTTTTATGAGGAATTGGAACAGGGCAAATAGCTCCCATACCACCGGTTGGAAGTCCACCTTCTTCAGTTTTTGTATATTCACTACAGAAAGGAAGAGTTAAAAAACCTTTTTTATCAATAAATAAAGTAATGGTTAAAGGTAATCCTTCAATATGATCTTCGATGAGAACGGGAGTAGTGTCTAGCAATTTTTTAGAAAAATTTAGTAAAGCTTGTTTGTTATCACTGTCGACCATCACTCTGCTAGGAGCTTGTTCGTTACTCTTAATTACAAATCTCTTGTTTTCGTTTTGATCGAGGAATTTAGCCAGGGCATCATAATTTTTAAATATTTGATGATCTGGAATTTGAATATTATTTTTAGCTGAAAAATCACGAGCATATTCTCTATCATTTTCAAGTTTTAAACAGTGGGAAGGTGTTCCAAAAACAGTAATACCTTTTTCTTTTAAGAAATCAACAACGCCAGTCATTAAAGGAGCTTCGGTTCCAATGAAAACTGTATCAATGTTATGTAATAAACAAGCTCTATAAACGCTTTCAGGAGAAGAAGGATTAACATATTTTAAATTAACTGCAATTCCTTCAGTCCCTATATTACCATGAGCTACATATAATCCATTTATAAGTTTGCTTTGTGAAAAAAACCATGTAATTGCATGATCTTTTGCTCCAGAGCCAAGTACTAATAATCTCATTAAAGATCCCCCTTAGTTAAGTTAAGATACCATTATCATATTGCAAGGGTCAATATGTTTTTGAAACACATAGTTGTATAATCTTGTTTATAATAATGATAATGCTTCTGTATAATCTTTTTTGCTACTTGCACTCATTAGTAATTGCTTTACTTTTGAGGCACCTCTTATACCTTTTAAATATGCACAGCAATGTTTTCTCATTTCTCTAAAAGCTATTTCTTCCGGCTTTATTTGACACATTAAATCTAATTGTTGTTTAATTATTTCAACTCTAGTTTCAACAGGTGTGGGATAATTAGCCTCGCCATTTAATAATAAATTTCTTGTTTGCTCAAATATACATGGATTGCCAATAGCGCCTCTAGCAAACATAATACCATCAACATTAGTTTCTTTAAGCATTTTTAGACCATCCTTTGGCTCAAATAGATCACCAGAACCGAATACTGGAATTTCTTTGTAATGAGAGTGAACCATTTGTGCTAATGTTTCTAAGTGATCCCAATTTGCAGTTGGCATATATGCTTGAGTTTTAGTTCTAGCATGCATGCATATTGAGCTTGCACCGCTATCGATAGCTAGTTTTGCAAAATCCAAATAGTTTTCATTTTGTAAATCCCAACCAGTTCTGAATTTTACTGTTACAGGAATTTCAGTACTTTTATTGATAAAATTAACCAAAGAAGCCATTATTCCAGGGGTTTTCATTAAGGCGCTTCCGGCCCCTGTTTTTGTTACTTTAGGAACAGGACAACCACAATTAATATCGATAATTGTTGGATTATAACTTAATAAAGTTTCAAATCCTCTTTCAAGAGAATCAAGAGTATTTGTAAAAATTTGAATTGCAAAAAGCTCTTCATTAGAAGCTCTTGTCATTAAGTTTTCTGTTTTTTGATTGTCTCTAGCTATCCCCTCAGTGCTAACCATCTCTGATGTAGTTAGATTAGCGCCATAATTTTTGCATATTGTTCTAAAAGGTATATCTGTATAACCCGCAAGCGGTGCTAAAAAAATATTACCATCAATCTCAACATTCTTTATTTTTATGGGATGATATAATGATGAATTATCCAATACTATCTCCTAATAATTTGTATAACCTATTAGTACCATTTTTAAAGGTAGTTTTTCTAGTAAATAATGCTCATATTATCAAAGCTTATAATAAAATTATATAGATATTTTATAATAATGTTCGAAATAAAGACTTTATATCAAGTTTGAATTTATCTTACATTGATACAACCTTTCATAATAAAAGCATGGAGGTTAGATAGATACATTATTATCAAATAAGATATTCGCTCATTTAGCATTATTTTAAATAATTTATATTAAATATATCCTATAAATTTTAATTTATTGGTAAAAGTTGTGATAGATATTCAATTTAGTATATTCAAAAATGTTAAGATTGCTGTAAGTTAAAAGAAAAATGAACCAGTAAAATATCTGCTAAACGCTCAGAATGTTTGACTTTTTATTTTTCTCGTGGTAGTTTATTTTGTAGCGTCATATTGAATTAAGTTACGCTAATAGGAACTTTATGAATAATAAAAAACAACAAAATAATAAAGATATAGAGCAAAAACATTCCGATTCTGGTTATATATATTTGGTTAAAAATCCTGCATCAAACGAGGTAGCTTTGTGCGCTTGGGATTCATTTCTAAACTCAGGAGAAAAGGTAATTTTTGAAACTCGTTATGGCCTTGATTTAGGGGTTGTCGTTGGTGATGCTTCAAAATTGGGGCAACCGTATCAAGTTGGTGGAACGACGCCTTGTGGTGCATGTATTTGTGCTGAGAGCGTTGAAGAAGATGATAGTGATTTAAAAGCTGAGGGAATACCTTTAGAAATAGATGAGAATTCCACTAGCGATGAAAATGAACAAGAAGTAATACTTTATCAAAATTATGAAGATTTAGATAAAGGCTGTAATAAGTGTGATAAAGAAAAAGTTAAAATTAAAAATAGTATTGCTTGGATAGAAAGACTTGCAACAAAACATGATATAGAGAGATATAAGGATTTATGTCAAAGAGAACAAGATGCATTAAGGCTTTGTAGAGAAAAGATAAAAACCCAAAAACTAGATATGAAGTTAGTTACTGCTCATTTTTTACTTGTAGAGCCAAAAATAGTTTTCTTTTTTACCTCAGATGTAAGGGTAGATTTTAGAGACTTGGTTAAAGATCTTGTTAGTATTTTTAGAATTAGAATAGAATTAAGACAAATTGGTGTTCGTGATGAAAGTCGTGTTTTAGGTGGTCTTGCAGTATGTGGTCGTGATTATTGTTGCCATAGCATTACCGATAAATTACAACCGGTATCAATTAAAATGGCAAAAGAACAAAATTTATCTTTAAATTCTATGAAAATTTCAGGTCCTTGTGGAAGACTCTTGTGTTGTTTAGCATATGAACAAGATTATTATGTTGAAGAAAAATTAAAATACCCACCAGAAGGTAGTAAATTAAAAATTGGTAGGGAATTAATGAGAGTCGCTGAGCTTAATGTTATTACAAAAAAACTTTTACTAATATCGATGGATGGTAGACGCATTACTATTGATGCTACTCAAACTAAGTATAATAGTGAAAACAAATATTGGTTGGTTGATAAAGAATATGTTAAACAACTCCTAGAAGATTAAGAACTTAAATACTGATAGGGGAAAAAAATGTATTATTTTGTGAGTAAATGAATTATTTATTAGTTAAAAGTTGAGTTTGTATTGACCCACCTTGTACACTTGTGATATTTTAGGTACTTGTTGGAAATACATCAACACATTTAATTTTATAAATGATAAGAAAATAATTAAAAAAATTTACGTGATATTTCGGAGGTATTACATGTCTAACAACAATTCTGCAAAAAAAAGAGAAAGACAAAATAACACTCGCCGCATGAGAAATCGTGCTGTTAAGAGTGAAGTTCGTACAGCTTTAAAAAGTTTTGAAAAAAGTATATTAGCTGAAGATAAGGCTGCTGCTGAAGTAGCAATGAAACAAAGCTTCAAATTATTAGATTCTGCAACTTCTAAAGGTGTTATTCACAGAAACACTTCAAGTCGTAAAAAGTCTAGAATTTATGCTGCTCTAGCTAAATTAAACTAGTAATTAAAAAAAAATTGTTAAGGAGCATTGTTCATGACAGAATCAAAGAAGTTAACAAAATCTATTATTATCGATAATTTATACACTAAATTAAAAGAGCGCTATGAAGAAACCGATATGACTAAAACAGAAATTCATATGCTTATTGATGAGTTTTTTGAAGAAGTTAAAGATGGTTTAAAACGAGATCAAGTAATAGAACTCAGAGGTTTTGGTACTTTTGAAGTACATACTAGAAAACAGAGAGATCGTGCTCATAATCCCAAGACTGGTGCTCCAGTAACTGTAGAAACTCATGGAGTAGCTTTCTTTAGACCTGGGCGTGAGTTAAAAGAAAGAGTTTGGACTCTTCGCGATTAATTTTATTTCCTATACTTAAGGGAGATTTACAATTGTTTAAATTACACTCTAAAAGAAGCCTCAGAACAGTCGTCTCTGAGGTTTTATTATTAATTATATCTGCATTCATCTTGGCTATTTCTTTTCCAAGTTTTATTAATGTAACTGGTATTTGGGTCCTATCTTTTGTGGCTCTTATACCTATGTTTGCAGTTATACATAATACCAAATGGTATTTAACGCCTATCTATGGGTTTATTTATGGATTTGTCTTTTATTTAATTTTCAATTATTGGTTAAAAGCTTTTCATCCTTTAGCTATATTAATAGTTCCTATCATAAAAGGTGGAGAATTATTAGTTGCTTTTTCCCTATTCAAATTAATTGATTCAGCTTTTAAAAAAAGAGGATTCTTAATAATTGCTATTATCTACACAGCCTATACTTATGTATCTCAAAATTGGTTTGCTGGTTACCCTTATGGTATATTAGGTTATGCTCCATATAAATTTATTCCTTTTATTCAAATAGCTTCATTAACTGGAATTTGGGGAATTAATTTCATTATGGTCTTGCCTCAAGTTTTGTTTGGAATATATTTTGGCGATTCTCTTTGTGGTAAATCTAAAGATTTTAAACAATTCTTAAAAGAATATAAACTTGATATAATTATTTATATTGTTGTTTTTGTATCTATTTTAATATTTGGTTTTATATCAATGAGCAAATGGGATAATACAAAACCACAAGATTCTTGGAAAGTTGCAAGTATACAACATAGCTCTGATACATGGAAAGGTGGATATATTACTTATAAACGTAATTTTAACAATTTAAGATTATATTCTCTTGAAGCTTTAGAAGAAGATCCAGATATTGTTATTTGGAGTGAAACAGCTTTTGTACCAAGTGTAGCTTGGCATGAAAAGTATCCTAGTGATGAAGAAACTAGTGAATTAGTAAAAGAATTTGTTGATTTCGGAACTGAATTAACAGTACCCTTATTAACAGGAAATCCTGAAGGTGCTATTGAAGATACCTCTAAACCTGCCATACTAGAAAATGGAGAATGGAATAGAAAAGATTATAATACTGTAATTTATTTTAACAATGGAAAGATTGAACAAACTTATAGAAAACAACATTTGGTTCCATTTACTGAGCATTTTCCTTATGAAAAACAACTACCATATTTGTATGCTTTATTAGAAGCTAATGATTATCATTGGTGGGAAAAGGGAGAAGAGTCTGTAGTTTTTACAGCTCAAAGAGGGATTACTTTCTCTACCCCAATATGTTTTGAAGATGTGTTTGGAGAAATTTCTGCAGACTTTGTTCGACATGGTGCAAATGTAATTGTAAACATGACAAATGATGGTTGGGCTTATTCTGTTGTAAGTGAAATGCAACATGCTGCTATTGGAGTTTTTAGATCAATAGAAAATAGAAGAAGCACAATTAGAAGCACAAATAGTGGTATTACTTGCTTAATTGACCCTGTTGGAAGAATGATTGATGTAATGAAACCCTTTAAGCCTGGGTGGAGAATTTATAATGTACCAGTATATACAACTGAGGCAAATGGTAATGCTTTCTTTACATTACATCCAAATTTATTTGCAATAATATCAGTATATTTATCTATTATATTATTATTAGCTGCTATAGTATTGAAAATAATCAATAGAGGGAAACATGAGTAATATATCTGCATCAATTTGTATTATTGGATCTGAATTAACAAAGGGCATTATTGAAGATAAACATTCCAAGTTGATATCTCTAGAGTTGAATAAATTAAATATAACTGTAAATCAAATTTCAATTATAAATGATGATGGTTCAATTGAAAGACTTTTAAAATCTTGGTTAACTTCTAATGATATAATATTTGTAACAGGCGGCCTTGGACCGACCAGTGATGATCTCACTAGATTTGCAATAGCTAATGTTGCTAATAAAAAATTAGTAGAGAACACCCAAGCATATGAGGATTTGTATAAGCTTGTAGGAAATAGGATAAATGGAGCTAATTATAGCCAAGCTCAAATTCCTGAAGGTTTTACCCTTCTTAGAAATCCATATGGAACTGCAGCAGGGTTTATGGGTAGTATAAATAGTACTGATAAAGAAACTGTTATAGTTAGCATGCCCGGTCCTCCTAGAGAGCTTAAACCGATGTTTTTCGATTTGGTTTTACCTTGGCTTAAGAAATACATTGGCTATAGTGAAAAAGTTGACACGGAATTATCAACATTTTTAATTGGAGAAAGTAGATTAGAAGAAGCTTGTGCAAGTTTAACTTTAGATAAAGTTCAATGGGGAACTCGATTTCAAGAAAATAAGACAAGCTTATTTGTTTATGGAAAAAACGCACAACTAATGATTGGTCTATTAAGAGAAAAAGTTGGAAAAGAATTAATTTTAGATAATAATGTTGAAGCATTAGATTTATTAATAAATGATTTGCTTGAAAATAAATATACTATTAGCTGTGCTGAGAGTTGCACAGGTGGACTTTGTGCAAAAATGTTGACAGACAAAAGTGGTAGTTCCTCTTTTTTTGAAGGAGGAATTGTAACTTACTCAAATAGAATAAAAAACCAAGTTCTTAAAGTAAGCAATGAGACATTAGAAGAAAATGGAGCTGTTTCTCAAGAAACAGTTATTGAAATGGCTGAAAACGCTAGAATTTTATTTAACACAGATATTGCCTTTTCAATTTCAGGAATTGCTGGACCAAATGGGGGATCTACTTTAAAACCCGTGGGCACTGTTTGGCTAGGTTTTAGTAAAAAAGGTATGGCTTCTCAAGCTGTATGTTTGAAATTTGCAATCTCAACAAGAAATGGAATTAGAAAAAGAGCGGCTGTAGCTGCCTTTTTATTAACAAGCTTATATCTTAAGGGCGGTTGTTTGCTTGACATTATCAATAAGTGGGAATATATTTAAAATATCAAAATGCTTATATGATTTCTTTTTGAAAGACTTATATTTAAGCTATAATTCTAATTAATATTATTAACAGATTTCTAGTTTAAAGACTTATATATCCAAAATAAAAAATGATGTGAAGTGAATTAGTATAAATAAAATACCTAATTTATTTCTTTGTATCTACAGATAAATTATAAAATACATTAAATAACAAAACGGAGCTAACTATATGGCTGAAGAAGTTAAGCAAGAAGCAGAGAATGTTCTTGCGACTGATGAAAAAAAGAGTGTTAAAGTTGTTGTAAAAAAAAGAGTAAAAAAAGCAACAACTCAAAGTGCTGATGAAAAAAAACCAAGAGCAACTAGAAAAAAAGCAATTAATGCTGAAATTGAATCACCCATTGAAGTTCTAGAAAAACCAAAAAAACGAACTAATAATACTAAGAAAGTTGATAAGCCAAGTGAAGATATTTCCCAATTGCTATTAAGTGCAGTTGATTCTTTATTTGATATAAAGCAAGAAACTAAAAAACCTGAAGCAAAAAAAACAAAAGTTCCACGAAAAAAAGTCCAAACTTCTAATACGGATAGTGATGCAACTACGGTTGATATTTTAAAATCCTCAAATGATTCTAATAATGGAAATAATAATGAAAAAGAAATTGTTGAGAAAAAGACTAAAATAGCTTCACGTAAAAAAAATAAACCTCAATTGAAAAAAACTGAAGTCAGTGAAAATAATGTTGCAAACAACGCTTCAAGTGAAGAAAAAATTTCTAATTCAGTTGAAAAAGAAGTTATAAAAGCAAATAATAATCCTGATAAAATTAAAAATGACGACAATCTAAGGCAAAATCCAAAGCAAGAAGAAAAAAGTCAAAGAGATTATTCTCAAAATAATAGAAGAAATAATACTCAAAGAAATATTAATAACAATAACGCTAGTAATAATAACAATAACAACAATAACAATAACGCTAGTAATAATAACAATAATACTAACAGAAGAAATAATACTCAAAGAACTAACAACAATAACAGAAATAAAAATATTAGAAAGCATTATGAAGAAAGAAATGAAGAACTCAATTTAGAAGAAAATCCAAGTGCAGAAAAATTATTTATTAATGATTATTATTGTATGAGTTTTGATCATATTAGACAAATAGGTATTGAACTTGGTATGAGCCAAGAAAATATCTTTGATTATAAGAATCAAGAAATTCTTACTGAAATATTAAAAGATCATTGCCAAAAGGGTGGAGCTTTAGTTGTCGAAGGTACATTAGAAGTTCTTCCTGATGGATATGGATTTTTAAGAAGTAGTAGAAATAGTTATATTTCTGGTCCTGAAGATATATATGTTTCATCTAATTTAATTAAGCATAATGCATTAAAAACAGGTGATTTAGTATATGGCCAAGTAAAAAAACCAAGAGATACTGAAAGATTTTATGGTTTGCATAGAATTATAAAAGTCAATAATGATGAAGTTATTAAGGCAAAAACAAGACCATCTTTTGATAGTTTAATACCTCGTTTTCCAGACGAAAGAATGATATTAGAGAATGTCAGTGGCGATATTTCAACAAGAATTATTGATATGTTCTGCCCAATTGGTAAAGGTCAAAGATCCTTAATTGTAGCTCCTCCAAGAACTGGTAAAACGGTTTTGATGCAAAAAATAGCTAATGCTATTAGTGAAAATCATCCTGAAATTGAACTAATTGTATTATTAGTAGATGAAAGGCCCGAAGAAGTTACTGATATGAAAGATAATGTAAGAGGTGAAGTAATAGCTTCTACTTTTGACGAACAAGCTACACGACATGTTCAAGTGGCAGAAATGGCTATTGAAAAAGCAAAACGTATGGTTGAAGCAGATAAAGATGTTGTTATTTTATTAGATTCGATTACTCGATTAGCTAGAGCCTATAACCAAACCGTTCCAGCAAGTGGTAAAATTTTAAGTGGTGGTGTTGATTCAAATGCTCTACATAAGCCAAAAAGATTCTTTGGTGCTGCAAGAAATATGGAAGGTGGTGGAAGTTTAACTATAGTTGCTACTGCTTTGATCGAAACAGGCTCTAGAATGGACGAAGTTATTTTCGAGGAATTTAAGGGAACAGGTAACAATGAAATTGTATTAGATCGTAGACTATCTGATAGAAGGATTTTCCCATCAATAAACTTAAAGAAATCTGGAACAAGAAGAGATGATTTACTAATACCTAGTGATGAAGCAGCACGTATTTGGATTGTAAGAAACGCAATAAATGACATGGATGAGGTAGAGCAGACTCCTTTCCTTATTGACAAAATGCGAAAATCAAAGAATAATGAATCGTTCTTTAAATCTATTAATACAGCTATAGCTAAGTAGCGATTGAAATTGAAATTTGTTTGCTGTCAAGAGACTTCTCGTAGCAGCAAATTAAGATATATGCGGAGGCATCTTATGAAAGATAAAATTCATCCTAAATATGAATTACAAGAAATTCATTGTTCTTGTGGTAATGTTTTTAACACAAAAACAACTGCAAGAAATGTTGAAGTGGAAATTTGTTCTGCTTGTCATCCATTCTACACAGGTACTCAAAAACTTGTTGATACTACAGGTCGTGTAGAACGCTTTAAAAAAAGATACGGTATTTCAAAGTAAATATCATATAGCCACTGGGGTGACTCAGTGGTTTTTGTTTGCCTTCTAATTAAAATTTTTTTGTTGCAATATAACATTAGATAGCTTAGAATAAGATAAAAGGGCCATTTATGAATAATATCATTGCTAAACATAAAAATAATTATGATAAGATAGAACCTCAAGTAATTGCTAAAGCTCCAATAATTTGTACTTTATTTGGTGCCTTTGCAGATGCTTGTCAGGGGTATTCAATACTTTGTTGCGGTGTAAATTCTGTTATGATTGCTATTTCAAGAAGAACTGACAATCTTATTAAAGTGGTTAAAGCAGATGGAAGTGATAGAAAGAGATTTGCTATTAACGCATTACGATTTAGAAAAGAAGACAGGTGGGCTAATTATGTTAAAGCCGTAATTGCGGTATTAATCAAAGAAGGTCACTCATTTGTCGGAATGAATATTACTTTAGAGGGTGACGGACTTAACAGTGATAATACTTCACTAAGCACAAGTTTAGCTTTAGCTACTTGTTTGGCTTTAAACTCTTTATTTAGATTAAATCTATCTCAGCAAGATATTGTTAGAGTAGTTCATCAAGCAAATACATCATTTAATAATGAAACCTGTAGAATTGGTGATTTAATGACTTTGTTAAATGGCCTTGAAAATAAAGTAGTTTTTTTTGATCATCAGCATAGTACTTATCAATTTGTAGATTTTCCATTTACAGAAGATATTTCAGAATATAAAACAGTAATAATCGATAGTAAAATTCCTGCACAAGCGATGAGAGATGAAAATATTTTTGCACATAAATTTACTCAAGGTGCAATGGATAAATTACATGTCTTTTACAAAGATACTACAAGAAGAGATATACCCGAAAAAGATATTGTTTCTAGAATAATCCCTATTGAAGAAAAGTATAGAAACATCTGTGTTTTTACTTTAAGAGAGTCTAGATTTGCTCAGGAAGCAAAGAATTTACTTGAACAAAACCAGCCTGTGCTATATGGTAGGGTTATGAACAGAGCACAAGTGGATTTGAGAGATAAACTTGAAATAACTTGTCCTGAAGTCGATTGGTTAGTGAAGCGAGCTAGTGAAATTGAAGGCTGCAAAGGTGCCCACCTAGTTTTTGATGGAAATAGTGGTTCAATAATGTTATTAATTAGCAATGAATCTCTTGCTTTATACCGAGAAAAGATGGAGGATTACGGACATATTTTTGGCTTTGATGCGACTTGTAAAGATTTCGTACCAACAAAAAGTTCAGAGGTATTGTTTTCAAAATAATAAATGAGAATATTGCTTACCAATGATGATGGTTTTGACAGTAAAGGTATAATTGAATTAGAAAAAACATTAAAATCTTATGGGCATAAGGTTAGTGTTTGTGCGCCTTCTACTCAGAGAAGTGCGTTTTCTCATGCAGTTAGTTTACAAGACTCTATTCATATTAGCTCATTTTCAAAAGATCATTATCATTGCTCTGGAACTCCTGCTGACTGTTTGCTTTATAGTTTTAAAAGTGGTTTGTTTGCGCTTGAAGATATTGATTTGGTTATAAGTGGTATCAATCACGGATTAAATGTTTCAAGTGATATATTATATTCAGGAACTGTAAGTGCTGCAAAAGAAGCTGTAATGGTTGGAGCTAAAGCAATAGCAATATCAATTGAAGTGCCTCCAGAAGGTTCAGATTTTAATTTTAAAGCTGCTGCTGTATTTCTAGCAGAACATTTGAATGATTTTTATCCTTTATGTACTAATAATTCTATTGTGAATATAAATGTTCCACACACTATCAAAGGCCCTTGGAAAACAGGTTGTGTTGGTTTGTTAGATTACAAGGATGTTGCCGAAATTACCAAGGGAACAATAGAAGAAATAAAAAAGACAATTACCAATAAAATTATTTTAGGTTTAAAACCCTTTGCAACTGGACCAATTCTTGTTGCCAATAAATATCCTTCAATTACAGATTATGAATTAGTAAATAATAATTATATAGCTGTATCAATTTTAGAAGTTTTACCTACAATGTCCGCTCTTAATGAAAAGTTATTAACTTTAGAAGGGAGGTCCTAATGAAAGGTTGGGAATCCCATTGTAAAAAATGTGGCCTTTGTTGCCATGAAAAAGTCATAATTAATGATACTTTAGTAATCGATTTAGATTCATATTGTGAACATTATGATATTAAAACTAAAACTTGTAAAATTTATGCAACTAGGTTTGTCGATAGTGTTAGATGTAAAAAAGTAACATTGGCAAAAGCTATGTTTGCTTCTTATTTGCCCCCAACGTGTGGTTATGTTGAATGGGCTAAATTAAAACGTATTCGTTTTTCTTCTATAAGAATGCTACGTTTGATTCATAGTAAACAACCTTCTAGTGAAGATGATGCAGATAATTCTATATATCAATGTTTTTAATGTTGGTACATAAAGTCAAACTTGATTTTATGATTATTTTTTGTATATTTTAACTAGAGGAAAAAAATTATGGATAACAAATTCGTTTATCTTGATAATAATGCCACAACTCAGATAGCTCCTGAGGTTTGGCAAGTTATGAGCGAGGCTCAACAATTATTTGGAAATGCTTCAAGTATGCATGGCTTCGGCAGAGCCGCTGCAATGGGTATTTCTACAGCAAGAGGCCAAGTAGCATCATTAATTGGTGCAAAAAAAGAAGAAATTTATTTCACCAGTGGTGCAACAGAATCAAATAATATTGTGTTTAATATTGCCACTTCAATAATTGATAAAAACAAAGGCAAAGGTAGAATTGTTACAACAACAATTGAACACCCTGCAATAATAGAAACTGCAAAATTTCTTAGGAAAAAAGGTTATATTATAGATTTAGTTAATGTCGATGAATCAGGCTTGATAGATTTACATGATTTAAAAAGTAAATTAGATAAAGATGTTGTACTTGTAAGTGTTATGAGTGCAAACAATGAAACAGGCACAATACAACCAATAAAAGAAATTGCAGATTTAGCACATGAAGTTGGAGCACTATTTCATAGTGACGCAACACAATCAATCGGAAAAGAAAAAATTTCTATGCAAGAAATCGGTATTGATTATTTAAGCTTGTCAGCTCATAAGTTTTATGGACCAAAAGGTGTTGGTGTTTTAGCTATTAGAAAAAAAGCTCCAATTTATAATTTTATGCATGGTGGACATCAAGAACAAGGTTTTAGACCTGGAACTTATAATAATTTCGCAATAATTGGACTTGGTAAAGCTAGTTCTATTGCAAAAAAAGATTTATCTTATGAGAGAGAAAAACTTTGGGAAATGCGAGAAACACTTAGAAAAGGTTTGTTAGAATCAATTGATGAAGTAGTAGTAAATGGTAATCAAGAACATTGTTTACCTGGGACCCTAAATGTTTCCTTCCCTGGAGCAGAAGGGGAATCAATACTATTATATTTAGATATGGAAGGTATTGCAGTATCTACAGGATCTGCATGTGCTACAGGTAGCCTAGAGCCTTCTTACGTATTATTAGCTGGTGGACTTGATATAGAAATTGCACATGGCTCCATACGTTTTAGTCTTGGAAGATATAATTCAATGGAAGATGTAGATTATGTAATTGAAAAATTGCCACCAATCATTAAAAGAATTAGGGAGATGAGTACAAGATGAGTAGTTTTTTAGAACAATGGGTATATACAGATGTAGTTAAGGATCATTTTATGAATCCTAGAAATATATGGAAAAAAGAGGATGATTTTAATCCTGATGGAGTAGGAGAAGTAGGTTCCTTAGCTTGCGGAGACCAGATGAGAATTGGAATTGAAGTTAAAGATAATATTATTGAAGATGTCAGATGGTTAACTTATGGCTGTGCTTCAGCAATAGCTAGTACTTCAGCTATGAGTGAGCTAGTAAAAGGCATGAGTATTGAAAGTGCTTATCATATTACTCCAAAAATGATAACAGATCACCTCGGTGGTCTTCCACAACATAAATTTCACTGTTCAGTTTTGGGTGATAAAGGATTGAGAGCAGCTATTGATGATTATCTTGAAAAAAATAATTTACCAAATGAATTAAAAAAGAATGTAGCAGTAGTTATATGTGAATGCAACAATGTTACTGATCAAGAAATTGAAGAATTGGTAAAAACAGATAAAGTAACAAATTTGGCTGAACTTCAAGAGTTGACAAACTATGGTACTAAATGTGGTAAATGTAAAGATCAAGTAAAAGACTTGTTTGATGAATATCGTCACATTTATGGTAAATAAAAAAAATGTCGCTAGGTTTGATCCTAGCGATTTTTTTTAGGTAACATTAAATTCACTTCCTCCAATAAATTCTCTTAATAGAGAATCTTTTGGCACAGCACTTTCTGAAATAGTGTGAACTCTAGATAAAAAGGCTAATAATCGTCTTGCTATTGCAAAAGCCATAGAGTCTGAGGGTTCAACTGTTTTTAGTAACGGTTCAACAAAAGGTTTAATAGCTCCTAGTTCATATTCAAGAGCAGAGTTAAGCATAGCGTCTGCATTATTTTGATAAGGAAATATATGTTTATTCTCTCCAGCTTGTACACTATCCCACATATTTAATGTTTCCGTAGCACTAATTCCTCTAGTCATATGATCTCTTGTAATTCTTCGTAAAATACGGTTATCGGTGGTACTAATTCGATTATGATCATCAAGATTTAATTGAGTTAATGCGGATATATATATTTTAAAAGTTGTGTCCTTATCTAGGTAAGGAATCAATTTTGGGTTTAATCCATGAATACCTTCAATCAATAATATAGTATTATTTTTTAGTTGTATCTTATTAGAAATATATTCGCGCCTATTTTTCTTAAAGTTGAAAGTTGGTAATTCAACATCTTTGTTATCAAATAAATCTGACATATTTTTCTGAAATAAAGTTGTATCTAACGCTTCTAAACACTCAAAATCTACTTTTCCATTTTTATCAAGAGGTACGTTTTCTCTAAGTTTATAATAATTATCTAGGGATATAAGAATAGGATTTTTCCCAAGCAATTTTAATTGAATTCCAAGTTTATGTGTAAAGGTTGTTTTACCTGAAGATGAAGGCCCCGCAATAAAAATAACCTTTGTTGGTTTTTTATCACATATAGTGTCAGCAATTTGAGCAATCTTTTTTTGTTGAAGAGTTTCAGCTAAGCGGATATATTGGGCTATATCATTGTTTATACAGTTCATATTTAATTTCCCAAGGGACTGAAAATGTAAAACTTTATTCCATACTTTATATTCTTTAAAAACCTTATAAAGTAATGGATTATCTCTAAATTCTTGCAGTTGTGTAAAATCACTTGATCTTGGATATCTTAATAACATTCCTTTCGAGCCATATTTTCTCAACTCCCAAAGACTTAAAATATTTGAGTGTGCAACTAATGGTTCATAACTTTTATCCATAAACTCATTAATTTTATAGATAGCAATTGTAGGTTCATGTTGAAATTTAATCAAATCAATAGTTTCAAGAGATCCTCTATCCGTGAAATAATTTAACCCTTTGTTGTAAGTAATATTAGTATAGTTAATTGGATAATTATTTTTTATGATAGTTTTCATTTCAGCTATTAATAAAGTCATATCTGAAGGATTTAACATATATGAATCAGTATAATTGAAATAATAGCCATCACCTAAGCTATGACCTATTGTAAGTTGTCTTTCTGGAAATATTCTCCAAGATGCATAGCAAAGTAAATAACAAATACTATGCCTATATACTCTTTTTCCTAAATCTGAAAAAAGATATATTGGTTTGATAGAGGCGTCATAAGTCAATTTATAAGATAAGGGTAATAATTCAAAGTTCACTTTTGCTGCGACAAGAGGGTTCTTTTGATAGTTTGATTCAAATTTAAATCCATGATTTTTTAAGCATTCTTCAATTGAAATTCCACAAGAGGTTTCAATTGTTTTGTTATTAAATGTTGTTTTTATAGATGTATTCATATTTTATATTGTACAACGCTTTTAATTGAGTGCAAGCTATTTTTAATTTAAAATATAAACTAAGATAATATTTAGGTGATTTTTGATAACAATATTGCGAATATTGAGAAAAGGGGTATAATTAAAATATTAATGGAAAAAAAAATAGAAAAAGGGTATCCCTATAGAAATCGAGAAATATTAGTTGTTGATTTAACAAAAGATGAATATAGTTATTCACCAATGGCAAAAGAAATAGGAATGAAATATCATGGCGGAAGAGCACTCTCTTATAAGCTATGGGATGATTATGCAGATTGGACTACGATAAATAAAGAATGTCTTTATATTGGTGCTCCAATTATTATTTGCTTAGGAGTCGCTAGCGATCTTGGCTATAGTTTTGCATCAAGTTCTACTGTACTATCCTATTCTCTGGAAAGTAAATCTGTGGTTAGTTATAATTTTTCTTCATCTAAACTTGCTCTAACTTTAAGTTCTCTAGGTTTTAGTGCTTTAGTAATTAAAGGAAGGGCTAGACGATTAACTAGTATTGAAATATTGAAGGATCTAGTAAAAATTGATTTATGTGAGAGTTATCACAACTTTAATACCAGGGATATTGAGAATGTTGTAAAAGATTATTCAAGTTTAATATCTATTGGAGCAGCTGGAGAAAAGTGTATTGATTATGCTTCTTTAAATATTGATTCGAAAAATGTTGGTCGTGCAGCAATAGGTGCTGTTTTTGGAACAAAAAATCTAAAATATATTGCATTTTATAATAATGATAATGCTTTTAGAAATGCTTATTTCGAACCACTTAGAGATCATGTTAAACATTATTTTGATACAAGAAAACAAGTCAATTTGCTAGAATATGCTAATAAGCTAGGATGGGCAGCTGTAGAGTCATATAAATATCGGTACGATCCCAGATTATGGGGACTCGGTAGTAACTTAACAAAAGACTGTAAAATAGATTGGTTAACGGCCTTAGCTTTAGGCTCTAATCTTGGAATTTATGACTTTAAGAAAGTCGAAGTTTTAGAAGAATGTTGTTTAGCTTTGGGTGTTGATCCCTTTTCTATTAGTAATTATTTAATATGGATAATTGAAGCCGAATCTGAAAATATTATTAACTTAAAAATTGACAAGAAATTACCATATTTAAGTAGATTAATTATTATTTTAGAATATTTATCTTCTTCTAAGGGTATTTTTGAAGCATTAAGTGAAAATGTTGATAATTTATCAAAAAAATATGGATTTGAAAAAAATAATTTTACTTCATTAAAGAAAGAATTATTACCCTTAGATTTAAGAGGCCTCAAAGCTTTCTCTCTAGCTACAGCACTAGATGATGATACCTTGGTACCTTGGGAATTATTTAAGCCTTTACGAAAGACGAATGTCGCAAAAGCCTTATATAATGCTCAAATATATAGAGAAATATGTGAAACTTTAGGAATTAGCTGGAAGAGTGTAATGTATCTAGCAAATGTTGATGGTAGCTATAAGAGCCTTAATAATAGATTTTTAAAAATATTAACAAAAGTTTTTGCTATTTGTGAAGGTTATAAAATAAGTGAAGATACTTTATTTGATTTTGGCAAAAGAAGTTTTTTCCATAGAAGAAAAATAGAAGAAAAGAGCAAAGAAAATGTTGACTATTCAATTAGTAATGTACCGATACATTTTTTAATAAATAGAGCTAGTAATTTTAAAGAGAAGGTAGTTTCAGTTGGAGCTACTTTGGATGATTATCTAACTTTGATTGAATATGAGAAAAAAAAATTAAATATCTAAAGACAATATTAATTTATTTTTATTAAGGGATCTTATCTCAACCCAATTTTCATAAATTATAGCATAGCTTTTATCCTGATGGCCTCTTGGTCTACTTAAGCTGCCAGGATTGAGATAAATTATTCCATTATCATCTTTAATAAGTCTTGGTGTATGTGTATGACCAGAAAGAAAAAGATCACCACTTGTTAAAGCAATTCCACTTTGACTAACATTTGAAATCAAATCTCCATGTGTAATAACAAATTTTCGGTTGAAAAAAGTTTCTACTCTTATGCGGGGTGGAATATAAATATTTGCAATTGAAAAATCATAAGCATTATCACAATTTCCCTTTACCAAATACAAGTCATTATCAATTTTAGAAAAAAGATATGAGAAACTTTGAGCATAAGGAGTTAAATCCCCGCATATAATTATAGGGTTTGATTGGGCCTTTTCAACAAATACTTTAAACCCTTCATAATCTCCATGAACATCAGAGCATACGTATATCTTTTCCATTTATACTGCCTTAATCATAAGTATAACGATACCCTACAGAGAACGTCATTAGGGATAAGACTTCTACTTTCTGCATATAGTCAAAGATATTTTCAGATCCTAGCATGTTTATTTCAATTCCATTTTCAGTGGATATTAATGCAAGAGGCGGTGTTGTTCTAAAGTATAAACTATGATTTTCAGATATAAACATTTCTAATTGTCCGCTTATTACAGGTATGAAGATATGATTAGGAATATTCACGCCACTTAATTCGTTGAAATTAAAAAGAGCGGCAAGCCCATATCCAACTTTTAGTTGCAAGACTGTTTCACTAGGTATGTTCTCATTTAAAGCATGCTCAATCAATATCCCAACATATACTGGTGGTATATCATCTCCGTAATATTCTAGAAGATTCATTCCAAAGGGAATACTAACTTGAGTATTTTTATTGATTTTATATTCAAAAGCAACTGAGTTGGCAACTATACTGAAATTGGTAGATATAGATCGCTTTTCATTAGCAAAAATGCTAGATGTAATTATTAATACTATTAAAATTAAAATTATTTTACGCATATTATGAATCTCCTACTATGAAATTTGTACAGTAATTGGTTTATACTGTCAATTGAAATTGTTTTTAACTAAAAATATTATAACCATATTATATATCATAATTGTGTAAAAAGGTTTTAAATGTTATATAATTTTTAAGTTTAGATATTTTTTCAATTGTAGTGTTTAATCATAAATTGGTTGTTTACCTTGGGTGGCAAATCTTACTATTTTATATGGTAAATATTAATTATTATTAATTTGCAATAATATGGTTTGTTTATTATAATAATGGATAAACAATAAACATTTAAACAATTCAATTAAGTTGTAAAAGAGGTAATATAATGAAAAGAGAAAAACTAATTTGCGATGATTCTCATGTCCTTTACTATCATGTTTGGGAACCTAAAGGGGAGCTTAAAGCCATTTTGCATATTAATCATGGAATGGCTGAACATAGTGCTAGATATGATTCATTTGCAACTTTTTTAAATACAAAAGGTATCAAAGTGTATGCTCAAGATCATAGAGGTCATGGCTATACTGGTGAAAAAGAAGTATTAGGCTTTTTTGCAGAAGTTGATGGTTGGAATCTAGTTGTAAATGATGCTTTAGAATTGTCAAAAAAAATAGCTAAAGATAATCCTAAAATTCCTCTATTTTTAATGGGACATTCGATGGGTTCTTTTATTGTTAGAATATTAATTACACAACATTCTGATTTATATAAAGCTGCCATAGTAATGGGTACAGGTTCCAATCCTGGAATTAAAGGCAAAATAGGAAAAATGATTGCAAAAAATAGTATCAAGAAAAATGGTGCACACTTTTTAAATCAAAAACTAAATGATATGACTTTTGGTTCGTATAACAATAAGTTTGATTCTAAAGGGCCTGCTTTCCAATGGTTAAGTAGCGATGCAAAACAAGTTGAAAAATATGAAAAAGATCATTGGTGCGGTTTTGTTTGTACCAGTTCATTTTATTATGATATGTTAATAGGGGTATTTATGGCTAATGATATAAATTTAGCAAAACAAATTCCTAATGATTACCCTGTTTTATTAATTAGTGGAGCTGAGGACCCTGTTGGAAATTTTGGAAAAGGTGTTAAGACTGTTAAAGCTTTTTATGAAAAAGCTGGATTAACTAATGTAGAACTAAAATTAGTTGAAAATGCTAGGCATGAAATTTTAAATGAAGTTGACAAAGAAGATACCTACGAGTTTATTGCTTCCTGGTTATCGGAAAAAGTGAAATAGTATGGGGAAATTAAAACCTCTGAAAAAAGAAATAAAAAGGCGAATTAAGAGTGCTTTAAAAATAATGCAAGTAACTACTAATCACTTTGTTGTTGATAAAGTTTTTATTTCAGCTTCCGGGCTAGTTTATACAACTTTAACAGCATTGATTCCTGCGCTAACTGTTTTTTTTACCTTTTTTGGCGCTTTAGGGGTTTTATCACCTTTTAAAGGTTTTGTAATTTCATCAATCAACGAATTTGGCAATAATAATATTGGAGATCAGATAGTTACGATATTATCTAACTATGCTCAAAATGCAACTAGTTTGGGTATCGTTGGTTTGGTATCCTTTTTACTTACCATGATTTTACTAATTAATAGAATATGGTCAGTAATAAATGGTGTTTATAGATCAGCTATGAATCGAAATATTGTAAAAAGATTTGCAAATTTTGTTTCTTTTGCAATAGTTTCCATTTTATCAATTGCAGCATTTATAAATGTACAATCCCGCTTAAGTGAGCGATATGTAGAATTGATGGGTTTAAAAACAATAAGTGATACAGCTCAATTTATTAGCTATTTTCTTCCCTTTTTTATTTTATGGATTGCATTATTTTTATTGATATTTTTTGTTCCCAATACAAAAGTAGAATTTTCTGCTTCAGCTATTGGCTCGACTGTTGGTAGTTTTATTGTATTAGTAGCAAATACTATATTTTTTAATTTATCCTCTTTTGCATTTAATTTATCAATAATTTATGGTTCTTTTGCAGCTTTCTTCCTATTTTTGGTTTGGTTCTACATGTTATGGGTAATAATTCTCTTTTCTGTTGAATTATCTTATGTTTACCAATTTCGACCAGATTTAGAAAAAAGCGAAGGGCTTGTTCAAACCCCCGCTAAATTTATTTCAGAGGGTGTAAATATTATTATGCTAATTGGAGATAATTTTAGAGCAGGTAAAGGAGCAACTTCAACTCGTGAAATGAATGAGAGATTGGCTATTCCGGATAAAAGACTTTATGGTTATTTAGATTATTTTTTAAATTTAAATTATTTGATTCCAACTAATAATGGAAGAACTATATTTATCCCCTCACGACCTTTATCAGATATTTTGATCCAACCAGTTGTAGATGGTTTGTATGGCTTAAATAAAATAAGTTATGAAGATAAGGATACAGCAGGTGAAGCTATTGTTATTCAAATTCATGGCCATGGAATTACTTCTTTGGGCAAGTTAAATCTTGAAAATCTTTTAGAAAGGATATAGTTTAAATAATCTAATGATTTTCGGGAGACTTACATGCTTGTTGATAAAAATAATTTTAAACCTTTGAATTCTTTAAGTTGGCATTCTGTGCCTAGTGAAACTTATGGCGTTATAAAAGATGAATGCTATAAAGTTGGTGATTTTGAGTTAAAAATGTTAAAAAATCCATTAACCCAAAGTCAAGAAAATTTAGTATTTATTGATTATGCTATGATTGCTAAATATAAGGGAAAGATTATCTTAGCTATTAATTTAGAAAAAGATGATTTGAGAGCTTTAGCAACTTCTTTTGGGTGTAGTTTAAAAGATATACAAGAAGAATATAAAACAAAATCTTATTATGGTCCCATTCATTGCGTATTATATTCTTCTGATGAAAAAGAAGATATGGGTGTTTATACAGGTGAAACAGATTTAATGAGTTTGAGAATCTTCTTTATAGAAGTTATCTTAGATACTTTAGACTGCCTTGATGAAGTAGAAAAACTTTATCAATTATAGTTATTAAGTAATGCAATTTTCTTTACTTATGGTAGACCTATTGGTAAATTATTTAACTAAGAGGTTTAATTTTGAAGATATTATTATTGTCTAGAGATGGGCATATAAGAACTTTAATAAATAAATGTATAGCTGATAAATGTATTATGGTATCTTCAAAAGATAAAGTTATAAATTATCTAGAAAAAAACTCCGATATTGATTTTTTTATTATCGATGAGTTTTCTTTTTCTTTTGAAATACTAAAATTAGTTATTTTTGCATTCCCTCTATCTAAAGTCGTTTTATTAATGAATGGAAAATTTGCAGATTATAGAGAGAGTGGTAGGGTCTTTTTTTATACAAAGCCCTTGGAGTTTGATAAACTATCTTTTTTGTTAAATGACCATATAAACAAAAAGCTTGTACAATCCCAAATATATAATAATGATGAATTACTTGTTGGATCCTCCTTAATAATGGAAACAACTCGAAAAGAGTTACTATTATTATCTAAGGAGAATTGTCCAATTTTATTATTTGGAGAAAGTGGAACAGGTAAAGAATTAGCTGCTAAAACTCTCCATAAATACGGTATTTATTCCCACAAAGATGCAGTTAGTATTAATTGTTCTCTATTAAATACCGATATAGCTGATTCTATATTGTTTGGCCATAAAAGAGGTTCTTTTACTGGAGCTGAAGAAGATACAATGGGCTTGATTGAAAAGGCTAATAACAACACTTTTTTTCTTGATGAAATTGAAAATATTTCAATCAATTCACAATCAAAACTATTAAGAGCTATTGAATTAGGGGAATATAGGAAAATAGGTGATACTAATTTAATGACAAGTAAATTTAGATTGGTCTCAGCTTCTAACAAAGATCTAGATCAGTTGGTAAAGCAAAAAGTTTTTAGAGATGATTTTTATTTTAGAATTTCTTTAATTCAAGTTAGATTACCTTCTTTAGAAGAACATAAAGAAGATATTGATGAATTAATATTTCATTATTACAGTAAGAAAAATGAAAAAAGAGTATTTGAGAAAGATTTTGTTAAAAAGCTTAAAGAGCTTCATTGGCCAGGTAATGTTAGACAGTTAAATAGTGTGTTAGAAAAAAGTCGAATATATAGTCCCGATTCAAAAATCCAACTAAAGATTTGATTTAAATAACCAATAAAAAAAGCTATTAATAAGAATTAATAACTTTTTTATTGGAAACCTATTTAAAGAGTTTTGATAAAGCTACTTTTGCTGAATAAAAAGCCAAATCAATTTTTTCTATATCGTCTTTTGTGTTTAAATCACAAACAACAAAACCTGTTATTTCGTTTTGGTCTTCAGCCTTTAAATGATCCATAATATTTGTTGCATCATAACCTTCAATAGTAGCTAGAAAAAAGATATCACAAGTAGTATAGTCAATTTCTTTGTAAGTATAGTTATTTGTCGCACTAGTTAAATATTCAAGTGATGTTGGCACAAGTCCAATTTCTTCTTTACATTCTCTTATAGCGGCTTCTTCAGCACCTTCTCCAGGATCTACAAAACCACCGGGAACTGCTAATTTGCCTTTATGAGGATTTTTCCCTCTTTTAATTAAAAGAACCTTATTATTGTTATTATTATCTTTGACAATAATAACTAAGCCTACAGCTGTAGCTACATTGTTGTAAAGCGATAAATTACAGCTGCTACAGCCCCATTTTCTATTATTGATATAGTTTAAAGTTTGTTTGCCACAGTTAGGGCAGAAGGTTAAATCTTTCATTTTATATTCCTAAATATTTTCTCTTATCAATGGCATACTCATACATCTAGGGCCACCTCGTCCTCTCGATAATTCAGAGCTTGGAATCTCTAAAGTTTCAATTCCATAATCATTGAGAATTTTATTTGTTATTGTATTTCTATCATATACAATAGCTGTGCCTGGCCTTATACAAAGAGTATTAGAGCCATCATTCCATTGCTCTCTAGCAGCGGCAATAAAATCATTACCACCACAACTGATTAACTCAATATCATCTCTTTTAAGTTGTTCAACTAATAGTCTTTGTAAACCTTTGAAATATTCTCTAACATCTAAAGATTTTTTCCCTAAGGGTTTAATAATAAATAATCTTAAATTATCCAAGATATTAGGATGAATAACAAATTTATTTACATCAACTTGAGTGAAGACAGTATCAAGATGCATATAAGCTCTGATACTTGGAATATCGAGGGCTATGATTTTTTCAACTTTGCTACTTGGATTATTAAATAAGTTCTTTGCTAAGGTTTCTACAGCTTCAGGAGAAGTTCTTTGAGATAAACCAATCAATAATAGCTTTTCACTTATATTTAATATATCTCCACCCTCAATATTGTGTGAGAGCTCACTAGTGTAGTAGAGCGGGGTCGTAGAATAATCTTTATGATATTTGAATATGTATCTTCCAAGAATTGATTCACGTCGTCTGGTGTGAGAATACATATGGTTTAGTGAAACTCCATTGCCGATTGTAGCAAAAGCATCTCTTGTAAAATAAAGATTAGGAATAGGATCTAAAGCAAAACTAATTCTCGAATCAATTAACAAAGAAGCTAAAGGGTTTCTTTCTTTTTTCTCTATTTGATCGGCTTTAATTCCTCCCATCAGAGCTAGAGTCAAATCATGATTATCTTCAATGTCTAATAGGTAAGAGGTTAGTTCTTTTTTATAAGTATGAGCAATAGTATTTGAGCTTTCGTCAATAAAATCCTCAATAAATTGTTTTCTTATTGTATCTCTAATATCTAAGGTTTCTGCCATTAATTTTGATAGATAGGCAACTTCTATACCATTATCAATTAATGTTTTTGAAAAAGTGTCATGCTCTTTTTGAGCCACCTTCAAAAATGGAATATCATCAAACAAGAGAGACTTTAAAGACTCAGGTGTCAGTTGTTCTAATTCCAAGCCAGGTCTATGCAGTAGAACTTTTTTTAAAGTTCCAGTTTCAGATGTAACATTAATCATAATAGCTCCTACCATATTACATTACTCTAAATATATTTCTTTTACAATAAATGAAAAAGGGTTTTATCGTAGGTGAAAGTAAAAAATAATACTGATAATAATTTGTTTATTTGAATAAAAAAAATCGGCTGAGAATAAACTCAGCCTACAAACAATTGAAATGAATATTACATGCTCATTTCAGCTTTTGCTTTTTCGTGTGAACTATCTTTAGGCAAGATAATATTTAAGAAAATAGAGAATATAGCAGCAGGAACAATACCCGAACCACCAAAAATTAAATTAACAAAGCTAGGCAAGTTATCTAAAACACCTGGAGTACTACCAAGACCATAACCTAAGCCTAAAGAAACAATTAAAATTGTAACATTTCTTGAAGTAATAGGTTCTTTTGTAATTAGTTGAATACCACTAACAGCAATAGATGCAAACATCATAACTGCAGCTCCACCTAATACACTATTAGGCATAATTGAAACAACAGCAGCTAATTTAGGGAAGAATCCACAACAAAGAAGGAATATTCCACCTAACATAACTACAAATCTATTTACAATACCAGTCATACCAACAAGACCAACGTTTTGTGAGAATGAAGTATTAGGAAGAACACCAAAGACAGATGCTAAGGAAGATCCAACACCATCACACATTACACTACCTGAAATTTCTTTATCTGTTGCTTCTCTTTTTAATCCACCTTGTGTGATACCAGAAACATCACCAATAGTTTCAACAGCAGTAACAATAAACATAATTAACATAGGGATTATAGCTCTAAGATCAAATACTAATTTTACTGGTAACAATTTAGGAATTGAGAAAAATCCTGCGTTTTGTACTTTATCCCATTGTAATACCCAAGATTTTGTTATTTCTTGACCTTCAACCATAAATGTATTTGGTAAAAAGCCTGTCATTACAGCAGAGAGGATATAACCTACGATAATACCAATTAATATGGAAGTAGCACTTAGAAAACTGTTATTTGTATGCTTGAAAAAAACAATTGTCACTAATACTAAAGTAGCAATAAATAAGTTTTGTAATGAGCCAAAGTCTTTTACACCAAAACCACCACCGAAATATTTAATACCTACAGTAATTAAAGAAAGACCAATTGATAATACAACCGTTCCTGTTACAATTGGGGGAAAAAATCTTCTTAAAGGTTTTAAGAAAAGGCCTAAAACACCTTCGAAAAGGCCCCCAATTAATGTTGCACCTAAAATTGCACCATAAGCTACGACACCGCCGCCCATAGTTGCTACAATACTTTTTGAAACACCTACAAAGCCTGAGCTAGTTCCCATTACGATTGGAAGTTTACCACCAACTGGGCCTAATCCTATTATTTGGATTAAAGTAACTAAACCAGAAATAACCATAGCATTTTGGATGATAGTTATTTGTAAAGGGGAACCCGATGCAATACCACACATACTTGCAATAATAATGATTGGGGTAAGATTACCTGCAAACATTGCAAGGACATGTTGAAGTCCTAAAGGAATAGCTTCTTTGATAGGTACTTTCCCGTCTAATTTATATACATTTTCATTGATTTTTTTCTTCATATAAAAGTCTCCTTAATAATCAAGAAGTATAGAAGTTTTTATTTTTATATGTAAAGGGAAAACATAATATACAATATGAAGTGCCCCACCTAAATTTGCATTGTCGCGGATTTAGCGATA
>CAZJGS010000002.1:0-64883 GCA_964545735.1 uncultured Spirochaetaceae bacterium | reverse complement strand
TTTTCCCCTTGATGCACACATTTAATGAATAAGCTATAAACAAAACAAAAAAGCCTATTAATTTAGAACTATTGCTATAAATAATACACGGCAAATAGGCTAAAAAATAGATATTATAGCCTAAAAGCATTAAAAGTACAGCATTTTTATCTGAAGCTGCTACAGTACGCCTCCGCTTGAAAACTAATTCCATTTATACTATCCACTTAAAAAATTTTTATACTGTAATTATTATAACACTAACAAAAAAAATGCAAATGTATTTTTTTCAGTAACAAATAGTTTGCCACTTAGTTTTTTGTGCAATTGTTGATATATTTATAACAGATATTATAGAAACAAGGAGAAACAATTGATTTTATCTAATTTACATTCTCATACTACTTATAGTGATGGGCTTAATACTCCTCTACAAATGATAGAAAAAGCGATTGAATTAAACTTTGAGTCCATAGGATTTAGCGAACATGCTCAATGCGGTTTTGATATAGATTGTAAAGAAATTGAGAAAAAAGATCAAAAGGCGTATTTTAATTTATTAGAATCATACAAAGAAAAATATCCAGAAATAAACATTTTTAAAGGCCTAGAACTCGATTCATTAAATCCAACTCATGAAGGGAATTTAGATTATTCTATTGGTTCTATCCATTTTTTAAAGATTAAAGGACAGATTATTCCTATTGATTTTGATGCTGAGAAGTTAATATCTGCTATTGAACTTGTTGGAGGTAAAAAACTATTTGTAATCAAATATTATGAAGAAGTTTTAAATTTTGCGAAAACTTGCAATTTTGATATTATGGGCCATTTAGATATTTATACCAAATTTAATGAACAAATTAAAATATTTAATACGAGCGAAAAATGGTATTTAGATATAGTCACAAATACAATTGAAGAATTAAATAAATTAGATAAGATAATTGAAATAAACACTGGTGCAATTGCTAAAGGCTACAGAACAACACCATATCCAGATTTACCTATTTTCAAAATATTAAAAGACTTAAACTCTAAAATAATTGTAGGCTCTGATACTCATAGTATCAATCATTTAAATTGCAAATTTGATTATGTTGAACAACTTTTAAAAGAGAATAATATTAGTAAAATATATACTTTAACGAAAGAAGGGTTTAAAGAGAAATCATTATAAAAAACAATTTGCAAGAATAAATGAGGTCCCCGAAAGGACCTCATTATTTTTATAATAGTTCAGTAAAAAATTACATTATTGATGCAAGACTTTTAAAGAATTTCATATTACGTTTTGCATCTGCTTCTGCTTTCTCAAACAATTCATCTGCATGTTCAGGATTAGTTTTATATAAAGAAGTATAACGAACTTCACCTTTCAAGAAGTCTTTATAAGCAACTGTTGGTTCTTTCTTTACATCCCAAGAGAATCTCTTTCCTTCTTCTAGAGCTGGATTGTAGCGATATAATGGCCAGTAACCAGCGTCTACAGCTTTCTTAGCTTCAACTTGACTATATCTCATGTTCATACCGTGGTTGATACATGAAGAATAACAGAAAACAATTGAAGGGCCATCCCAATCAATAGCTTCTTGTAAAGCTTTTTGAGCTTGCATTCTGTTTGCACCTAAAGCGATAGAGGCTACATATACATAACCATAAGTCATACACATGAATCCAATATTCTTCTTACCTGTTTGTTTACCAGTATTAGCAAATTTAGCTACAGCACCAAGTGGAGTTGCTTTAGAAGCTTGTCCACCAGTATTTGAGTAAACTTCAGTATCTAATACAAGAATATTAACATTTCTACCAGAAGCTACAACATGGTCTACACCACCGTAACCAATATCATAAGCCCAACCGTCACCACCAATAATAAATACAGCTTTGTCTGAGAAATAATCTTTTAATTCATTGATCTTTCTCAAGAAATCTTTATTTTCATCAGTTGCGGCAGCTATAGCAGCAGGTAAAGCAGCTTGAACAACATTTTGTGCGTCCATAGCATCTTCTTTAGCAGAACCCCAAACCTCTAAACTAGCTTTAATTGCTTCAGTTAATTCTTTTGTTGTTCCTACTTCTAGAAGTTTATCAATATAAATTTTTAATAAATTTCTATTGCTATCTACAGCTAGACGCATACCTAAACCATATTCAGCATTATCTTCGAATAATGAATTACCCCAAGCTGGACCTCTACCATCTTTTTGACGTGTAGTATATGGAATTGTTGGGAATGTTCCTGAATAAATTGAGGAACAACCTGTAGCATTTGCTGCAATCATATTTTCACCACAAATTTGAGAAACAAGTTTAACATATGGAGTTTCACCACAACCAGCACAAGCACCACTAAATTCAAATAAAGGTTGTTTGAATTGTAATCCCTTAACAGTTGTAATTTTTGTACCATCAAATACATCATATGGTAGATCTTCAAAGAATTCAGTATTTTGATCTTCACCCTTATCTCTTTCAACTTGAATAGGAGATAATGCTAAAGCTTTATTCTTAGCAGGACAAGCTTCAACACAAACACCACAACCTTGACAATCTTCTGTGTAAATTTGAATCTTAAATCTTAAGTCCTTATCGTTCTTAGTATTTGATTTAAGGGTTGTAAATGTTTCAGGAGCATTTTCAAGGTTAGCAGGTTCAATTTGTTTTGCACGAATTGCTGCATGAGGACAAGCTTGTACACATTGGTTACATTGAATACAATTTTCAAAAATCCATTCAGGAACTGCTGGAGCAACACCACGTTTTTCTAATTTAGCTGTACCTGAAGGTAATTTACCATCATAGGACATTTGAGAAACTGGGATACTGTCACCTTCACGATGCATGATTGGTCTAATAATATTTTTAGCAAAGTCTGAAGCATCATCTTTAATTAATGGGGCAGGAACATAGCTCTTAGTAATTTTAGCTGGAACCTTTACTTCAAATAATGCATCTGATGCACCATCTACTGCAGCCCAGTTTTTATTTACTACTTCTTCACCCTTTCTTAAGAAAGTTTTCTTGATATATTCTTTGATTAATTTAATTGCTTCTTCTTCTGGTAATACAGCACTAATCTTAAAGAATGCAGCTTGCATAACAGTATTAATTCTAGTACCTAAACCAGCTTTTCTTGCAATTTCTAAAGCATCAATATTGTAGAAACGAATTCCTTTTGCAAGAATTGTTTCTTGCATTTCTTTTGTTAAATGTTCAAATACTTCATCTGAAGGGATTTGGCTATTTAATAAGAATACACCACCTTTCTTTAAAGGTCCTAACATATCATAGCGACCAATATAAGCGGCATTATGACAAGCAACAAAATCTGCATGGTCAATTAACCATGGCATATTCAATTCACTATCACCAAATCTTAAGTGACTTACTGTAATACCACCAGATTTTTTTGAGTCATATGCAAAATATGCTTGAGCGTTTTTATTTGTATTGTTACCAATAATCTTAATTGAGTTTTTGTTAGCACCAACGGTACCATCAGAACCAAGACCCCAGAACATACATGAGGAAACATCACTAGGAATAACATCAATTTGTTCACCAATCTTAATTGAAAGATTTGTAACATCATCATTAATACCAACTGAGAAGTTATGGAAAGCTGGACCAGCTAAATGATCGAATACAGCTTTTGCATGTGTTGGTGGGAAGTCTTTACTACTTAATCCATAACGACCGCCAATAACTTCAAGGTTTTGTAAGCCCGTTTGTTTTAATGCAGCTACTACATCTAAGTATAAAGGTTCACCTAAAGAACCAGGTTCTTTTGTTCTATCTAAAACTGCAATTTTCTTAACAGTTTTTGGTAAAGCCGCTACAAGATGTTTTGCACTGAAAGGACGATATAAATGAACATTAATAACACCTGTTTTTCCACCATTGCTATTAATATAATTACTTGCCCATTCACATGTATCAGCACCAGAACCCATTACAATAACAACATCTGTTGCGTCAGCTGCACCAGAATATGAGAATAAATGTAAAGGTCTACCTGTTAATTCAGAAACTTGAGCCATATAATGTTCAACAATTTCAGGAACTGCATCATAATATTTATTAACAGTTTCACGGCCTTGGAAGAATACATCTTCGTTTTGTGCTGCAACTTTAATCATTGGAGCTTCAGGACGTTGTCCTCTTGCACGGAATTTCTCAATTAATGATTCATCAACGAAAGGTTTAATATCATCATAAGAAATTTCTTCTACTTTTTGTACTTCATGAGATGTTCTAAACCCATCAAAGAAACTTAAGAAAGGAACATCACTTTTTAAAGTTGCTAAATGAGCTACTACAGCCATATCCATTGTTTGTTGAATACTACTTGCAGCTGTCATTGCAAAGCCTGTGTTACGACAAGACATAACATCTGAGTGATCACCGAATATTGAAAGAGACTGTGATGCTAAAGAACGAGCAGAAACATGGAAAACTGTAGGCATCATTTCACCTGCAATCTTGTGCATGTTAGGGATCATTAATAATAAACCTTGAGAAGCAGTAAAAGTTGTTGTTAATGCACCACCAGATAAAGCACCATGAACAGCGCCAGCTGCTCCTGCTTCTGATTGCATTTCAACAATTTCAACTGTTTTGCCCCAAAGGTTTTTCTTACCAGTACTTGCCCAAATCTCTGCATATTCACCCATAGGTGAAGATGGTGTGATTGGGTAAATTGCAGCAACTTCACTAAACGCATATGCAATATGCGCAGCAGCTGTGTTACCATCAATAGTTACCATTTTTTTGTTGTCCATTTTTTGACACTCCATTACTAAAATATAATATTTGATTTAAATTTTAAAATCTTTCTATTACTACAAAAGAATAAAGGCATAAAAATACCCCTATATTCATATTAAATTATAATACACCATTTAGGGGTTTTCAAGTACACCAAGCAAAGTATTATCAAATTATATTTTTCCTATACAAAACAAATCTAATTCTTGCTTTAATAATAAATTACAATTGATAAATATTATCAAAATTTGGTTTATTTTATTGGAAAATTATCTAGTTATTGTGATTGTTTTCTTATTAAAGAGAAAAAATTAGAACAATCACAAGAAATGTAATCATTCTAATTTTAATTAAATTATTATTATATATTTTAGTTATTTTAACACTTTATTATTTTTTTATTTTTTTAAAAATCTTAAAAACACCTTTTTTACAAATAGCATCATTTATGTCTATATGGACACTTTCCATTTCAACAGGTTTTGCTATATTCTTTTTTGACAACTGAGTTGATTTGACCTGCTTTAAAGGCGAAAAGATATTCTCAACTTCTTCAGTGCTAAAGCGCTTACTATCTAAAGTTCTATTTCTTCTAGATGTTTTAATTTCATACAAATAATCTATCAAACCTCTGTCTCCTCAATAACACAATTACTTACAACACAAATACACTAGCACGAAAAAAATATAACCGCAACAATCAATTTATTGAAAAATACTAAACACTAAAAACTTAATATTATTATATAAAATTACTATAATTAATATACTATTATTACTACTATTTATAGATGATATATAAACTATGAAAGCTTTTTTTATAATTAATTTTTATATTTTCACCTTATTTCAAGAAAAACTGCTTAACTATTTTTACTATTTTATTTTATTTTATTTTTTTATTTTATTTTTTAAATCAAATTTACTTATATTATTTTAAGTATTTAAATAAGAATTGGCGAGTATTTTACTACTCGCCAAACAAAACCAACAAAACCATAAACCTTTTCAAGTATTACTTATAATATTAATAGCCTTGAGCAACCATTGCATCAGCTACTTTTTTAAATCCTGCTATATTAGCACCTAGTGGATAGTTTACACTTCCATCTTCTAAAGTACCTTCCTTAACACATTGTCTATGAATATTTTTCATAATTTGTTTTAATTTTTCATCAACTTCTTCTGCAGTCCAGAAAATATGCATTGCATTTTGAGACATTTCTAGTCCAGAAACAGCTACTCCACCTGCATTTACAGCTTTGCCAGGAGCAAAATCCATTTTACTACTTAAAACATATTCTACAGCTTCAGTAGTACAGCCCATATTAGATGTTTCAATTACATATTGACAGCCATTTTTTTCTAATATTTTAGCATCTTCTTCATTTAATTCATTTTGGATTGCACAAGGAAAGGCTAAATCAACTTTTTCTAACCAAGGTTTTTTCTTTGCTACAAATTTAGCGCCAAATTTTTCAGCATATGGAGCAACAACATCATTGTTACAGGCTCTTAGATAAAGCATGTAGTCCCATTTTTCTTTTGTATTAATACCATCTTCATCATAAATATATCCATCAGGACCACTAATTGTGACGACTTTTGCACCTAACTCTGTTGCTTTAACTGCTGCACCCCAGGCTACATTACCAAAGCCACTAAGTGCAATTCTTTTACCTTTCAAGGCATCACCTTTGTGATTTAGCATTTCATTAGCAAAATAAAGAGCACCAAATCCAGTTGCTTCAGGTCTAATTAAAGAACCTCCCCAACCTTGGCCTTTTCCTGTCAAAACACCAGTATTCTCATGTTTTAATCTTTTGTATTGACCATAAAGATAACCAATTTCTCTTCCACCTACACCAATATCACCTGCAGGTACATCAGTATCAGGACCAATATAATTATACAATTCAGACATAAAGGCATTACAGAAACGTCTCATTTCTGAATCACTTTTTCCTCTTGGGTTAAAGTCAGATCCACCTTTACCACCACCCATTGGAAGTGTAGTTAAACTGTTTTTAAAAGTTTGCTCAAAGCCTAAAAATTTTAAAGTGTCCAAAGTTACAGATGAGTGAAAACGTAAGCCACCTTTGTATGGGCCTAAAGCACTATTAAACTGAATTCTCCAGCCTCTGTTAACTTGAACTTCACCCTTATCATCTTCCCATTCAACTTTAAATTCAATAATTCTTTCAGGCACAGTAATTCTTTCAAGAATTTTGTTCTTAACATAAATTGGATTTTCATTAATAACAGGCAAAATACTTTCTATTACTTCGCGTGATGCTTGTAGGAATTCTTTTTGTCCTGGATTCTTTTTTTCTAACTGAGCCATAAAGGCGTCTAAATCATACATTTATTTTATCTCCTTTTAGATATAAAACTATTTGTTACAACAACAGAGTATACCCTCTTTTTACAATCGTCAAGTTTCAATTTACAGTAATTTATTATATTTTTTTTAGTTTTACGTAATTATTTTATTTTATATTTATAAATAACTAAATAAAAATTATTTTTAACAAATAATAAAAAAGTCTTAATATTCTAATTGTTAATCCATATTTGATATGTTATTATTATTGGATGTATAAATTAGATCCGACCTGGTTGCCCTTTAGTAATTTAATGCTAAAACATATCTATAATGTTTTATTAATATGTAGTGATTACGATCGATTCTTATTAGAAGAAGATGGCAGAGTAGAAGAGGCACTTTATACAGAATACACTCAACTTGGTTTATCAAACCCACCCAAAATCACTCATGTAAATACCCCTCAAGAAACTCTTGATATACTAAATTCAACAAGCATAAAATTTGAATTGGTTATTTCTATGTTAGATTTAGGCAATGAACATGTTGAGGAACTCGCTGATGATATCAAAGAAGTATATCCTTATATGCCGATTGTTGTTTTATCTCCTTCTCCTGTTCACAAAAGAAATAAACTAATAAAAAGACAAAAAACCCCCTCAATAAATCATTTTTTCTATTATCAAGGAGATCCGATGATTTTCTTAGCTATGATAAAACTAGTAGAAGATAGAATGAATATTGATCACGATACAAATGAAGCTGATATTCAAGTAATTATTTTAGTTGAAAACTCTGTAAGGTTTTACTCCTCTTTCTTACCTATATTATATAAAAGCTTAATTACTCAAAACAGATCTTCAATATTAGAAGGCTTAAACTCTTGGGGAAAAATATTAAGAATGAGAGGTAGGCCTAAAATATTGCTTGCTAAAACTTATGAAGAAGCAATTTCTTTTTACAACAAATACAATAATAATATTTTAGGTATCATTTCAGACATGTCTTATGAAAAGGATGAAATGGATGATAAGTTAGCTGGATTAAAGCTTTGTAATACTGTTAGAAAAGATAATCCTCGCCTTCCCTTTTTAATTCAAAGTATGAACAAAGATAATGAGAGCATAGCAAAGGAAGCTGGCGCACAATTTCTTTGGAAAAAAGCAGATGATTTATTATTTGATTTAGAAGACTATGTTACAGCTAATTATGGCTTTGGTCCTTTTTTATTCAAAGATTCTCTTTCTAATCAAACAATAAGCCAAGCTAATACAATGAGACAGTTGCAAAAAGCTTTATCAAATATTTCTATTGAAAGTTTTATTTATCACTCAGACAGAGATGATTTCTCAAAATGGTTAAGAGCGCAAAGCTTATATATTCTTGCATCAAGACTTAAACCTATTGTAGTAATTAAAGGACAGGAAGAAGAGACAAGGGCTAATATAATAAAAGTTATAAAAGAATATAGAGCTGAGAGAACCAAAGGCGTTTTAGCTCAGTTTTCAAAAGAAGTTTATGATGAAACTTTATTCTTTAGTAGGATAGGAGAGGGCTCTCTAGGTGGAAAAGGAAGAGGTCTTGCTTTTATTGATATGGAATTAAGAGCAAGTAAAATACTTGAGAAATATCCAGAGGTTTACCTTTCTATTCCAAGGACTGTTGTAATATCAACACATGGTTTTTCTACATTTATATCAAACAATAAATTGAGATCCACTATTGTTAAAAAAATTAGTGATAAAGATCTTTTACAAGCATTTATTGAAAAACCAATTCAACAAGAGTTAAGAGAGGATTTAAAAGAAATAATAAATGTAATTAGACAACCTATTTCAATAAGGTCTTCTTCATTATTAGAAGATTCTCACTTCCAACCTTTTGCAGGGGTATATGAAACTTGCATGATTAGAAACATTGGGGATGATGAAACAAGATTAAATGAATTAGAAATGGCAATAAAAACCGTTTGGGCCTCCACCTTCTTTCATAATGCTAAAGAATATTTAAAAGCTACAGAACATATGATTGAAGAAGAAAAAATGGCGGTTGTTATTCAGCAGGTTATTGGTACAAAACATGGTAGATATTGGTATCCAAACATTAGTGGTGTTGCAAGATCCCTTAATTATTACCCAATTGCTGGGGAAGATATTAATGATGGGGTTGCCAATATTAGTTTTGGTTTTGGTAAAAGTGTTGTTGATAATGGTAGTGTTTTTAGATTTTCACCAAAAAATCCTAAAAGACCAATACATTTTTTAGGAAGCAATCAATTTAGTAGTCAAACTCATTTTTATGGTCTTGATCTAGAAACACCATTTGATCCTTTTGAAGACTTGGATAATTTAAAACTTCTAAATATTAGTGAAGCTACAAAGCATCCTCAAAGTTTAAAAGGCTGTGCTAGTACTTTTGATTTAAACACATCAATGCTTAGCGAAAGTGTTAGAGCTGTTGGTGAAAAAATTATTACTTTTAATGGAATATTAAAATATGACATGTTCCCTTTAGCTGCTATCATTTATGATATTCTACAACTTGGAAAAGAAGCTATGAACACTCCTGTTGAAATAGAATTTGCTATAAACTTGAATAAAAAATTACCCAAAAAACCAGAATTTAGTCTCTTACAAATAAGACCTATAGCGGAGGGCAATGAAGAAAGTGATGTAGCAATTTCCAAAGAAGAAGAAAAAAAAGCTATAATTGTTTCTTCCTCAGTAATGGGTAATGGTAAAATTGATAATATTAAAGATTTCATAATGATTAATCTTGATAATTTTGATTCTACAAATATGGTTAATATGCCAGCTGAACTTGAAGAACTCAATTCAAAGTTTGAAAATGGTGAGTCTCAATATATATTAGTAGTAGCTGGAAGACTCGGTTCCAGTGATCCTTGGTTAGGCGTTCCTGCTAATTGGTCTCAAATATCAAATGCCAAAGTTATTATAGAAACAGGTCTCCCGTCTTTTCAAGTTGAACCAAGCCAGGGAACCCATTTCTTTCAAAATCTTACCTTACTAGGAACTAGGTATATGACAATAAACCCAAGCTTTAATGATGGAAAACTAGATACAGATCAAATATATGAATTACCCGTTGTCTCTAGTGGTAAATACTTTACTCATTACAAATCAAAAAAACCATTCATTATAAAAATAAATGGTTTACACAGTAAAGGTATTATTAAAATAAAAGATTAATTATATATAGCTTTTACAAAAAAATCCCAAACAATATCTTTTGGTGGATTTGCAGTTATAGTAATTAGTTCATTTTTTACAGGGTGCATAAATGAAACTTCTCTTGCGTGAAGTGCTATGCCCCCATCTTTATTAGATCGTGGAAAGCCATACTTTAAGTCGCCTTTTATATGAATATTTAAAGCTGCTAATTGGGCTCTAATTTGATGATGGCGTCCTGTGTGCAAATCAATATCTAGTAGATAAAAAGTTCTTGAAGCACCTTTTAACTCATATGTTAATTTTGCTTCTTTACCATTTTTTCTTTGCTCTAAATATGCAAAGCTCTTATTTTTCTTAGAGTCTCTTATCAAATAATGAGTAATAGTGTCTTTTTCTTTTACTGGTGCATTATCTACTATTGCCAAATATTTTTTACTTATTTCATTTTCTCTAAAAATATTACACATTCTACTCAAAGCTTTCTCTGTTTTGGTATAAATAACTATCCCACTAGTTGGTCTATCGAGTCGATGTGGAATACCTAAGTAAACATTACCTGTTTTATTATAAGTAACCTTTAAATATTCTTTAACTTTATCAGCTAAGGTAAGATCTTCGGTTATATCACTTTGAACAAGTTCTTTTGGTAATTTGTTCACAATTATTAGATGGTTATCTTCATATAATATTCTGTCTTTTATATTTTGCATTTTTTCCTTTAATTAAAGAGATCTTTCTCTTCATTCTCTATTTCTTTCACAGCTCTCATTCTCAATGAGGTTACTTCTTTTACAGTTAATCTAACACCTTTAGATTTACTACCTTTTATCAAATAATCACTTAAATAAAAACTTTCTTCTTTTATTCTCAAACCAGTTTTTGGTTTATAAATTACTCTGATTTCAGCATTTTCTAACCAAGTAAGCTTGGCTAATTTATAATCTTTTTCATTTGGCAATAAAGGATATACCTTATTTAATTGTCCTGATTTTATTTTAAACCTCTTAATAAATAAGTATTTATACACTTTTTGCTGGAAAATCATTGAAAACGTAACTTGCTCTAGATTTTCTTTCTCACCATAATCTATGTATAATAAACCCTTTCCTATGTATTCTTTCTCAGGATTTACTAAAAATCTATAAGATCCATCTTTCATTATAATTAAGACTCTATCAAATAAGCTAATAGTTAAAACATTCTTTCCAGTTTTTATGGTATATCCTAAATATCCTGTTGATGAATCATATTTTAAAATCTTATCTCTTTGAGCAACTTCTTTTTCCTTAACAAATTCCATATTCTTAATTACTGTTTTTCTTTTTCTTCGCTCTTTACTTACCATAGTTCTCAATTCATCTAGATAAGATATAGCATAGGATATCAGATTATTTAATTTACTTTCAACATCTTCAATACTAGTATTTAAAGAATCTATCTCATTTTTATTTTTTTCAATATCAAACAAACTGATTCTTCTAATTGGAATTTTTAATAGTCTATCAACATCATCTTCTTCAATATCTCTATACAACTGCTCTTTGTATGGTTTAAAGCCTTTAATAACAGCCTCAATTATTGCTAGGGAAGATTTTTTTTGTTCAATTTTTTTATAAATTCGCTCTTCAATAAAGATTCTTTCTAAAGTTCTTAAGTGTAATCTATCTTCTAATTTAGATTTTTCTAATTCTAATTCAGCTTTTAAAACATCTATTAAGTGGTGAGCGTGATATTTTACAATATCACTTATTTTCATTATTGTTGGAATATTATCTCTAATTACTAGAGGGTTGCAAGATATTTTTCTCTCGCATTCTGTATAAGCATATAACAATTTAACAACATCTTCAGAATAAGTTCCTCTTGATAGATTTAATTCAATATTAACATTTTCTGCAGTATAATCATTGATTGAAGATATTTTTAATTTACCTTTTTTTGCTGCATCATCAATTGTAGCAATTAATCTTTCACTAGTTATTCCAAAAGGAAGTTCTTTAATTATAATGCTTTTAGGGTCTGTTGTATCTAGTTTAGCTCTTACAATAACAGAGCCTCTACCTTCATCATAACCTGTGACATCTACATACCCACCACAAGCAAAATCAGGATAAAGAATAAAAGATTCTCCATGTAATTCTTTTTTCATAGCATCAAAAACTTCATCTACATTGTGTGAAAAGATGGTTGTAGCCATACCTACAGCTATTCCATTTACCCCTTGCATTACAACTAATGGAAGTTTCGCTAAAAATGAAACAGGTTCTCTGTTTCTTCCATCGTAGGAATCAGCAAAAGTAGTAAGTTCAGGATTATATAATACTTTTTTAGCAAAGGGTAAAATTCTACATTCAATATACCTAGAAGCTGCAGCTTTATCACCAGTTAAACTATTTCCAAAATTTCCCTGTTTTTCAATCAACAAATCAAAATTTGCCAAATTTACTAAAGCTTCATAAATAGATGAGTCTCCGTGAGGGTGGTATCTCATAGACCACCCAACAACATTTGCAACTTTATGGAATTTACCATCATCCATTTCAAAAAGAGAATGTATTATTCTTCTTTGAACGGGTTTAAAGCCATCTTCTAGATCAGCTATTGCCCTATCTTTGATTACATAGGAAGCATATTCCAAAAAATTCTTCTTAAATATTTTCTCTACTTGTGCCATTTAAATCAAATTCTCCATTATAAAATCCCTTCTCTCTGGAGTATTATCTCCTTGATAAAATCTAAGAAGTTTTTGTATTTCTCCTAAAGAGGTTACTGTAACTGGTTCTAACTTCATGTCTTCCCCTATAAACATACCAAATTCTTTAGGGTCAATTTCTCCAAGTCCTTTGAAACGCGTGATTTCAGCACCTTTTATTTGGGAAAGCAAATAATCCCTTTCTTGAAGTGAATAGCAATATGCTGTTTGTTTTTTATTTCTAACTCTAAATAGAGGGGTTTCTAAAATATAAACACGACCTTTAAAAACAAGTTCTTCAAAATATGTTAGAAAATAAGTCATCAATAAATTTCTTATATGAAAGCCATCTGTATCAGCATCTGTTGCAATTATAACTTTTCCGTATCTTAAAGTTTCAATACCATCTTCAATTCCTAAAGCTTTCATTATGTTGTACAGTTCAGCATTTTTGTAGATTTCTGCTTTACTTTTATTAAAAACATTTAATATTTTACCCCTGAGAGAGAAAACAGCTTGTGTTTTTACATCTCTACTTTTGGTAATTGAACCTGAAGCAGAATCTCCTTCAGTCAAGAAAATCATTGAATTTTCACACTCTTCAACATGTGATTTGCTTTGATTCAAATGATATCGGCAATCTTTTAATTTAGGAATATTTAAAGATACTCTTTTTGCTGAACTTCTTGAACTTTTTCTAACTTCATTTAATTCTTTTCTAAGTTTTTCATTGTGTACAATCTTATTTGATACTTTGGTAGCTTCTTCAGGGTTTTTAAGTAGAAAATCAATTACACCATCTTTAACTTCTTGAACAATCCAACCTCTTATTTCTGTATTACCTAATTTATTTTTAGTTTGACTTTCAAATACAGGATTTTCAATCTTTATAGAAATAGCTCCTAAGATACCTTCTCTTACATCTTGAGCTGACCAACTTTTTTTAAAATGATCATTAACAGCTTTTAAAAAGCCCTCTTTAAAGGCTGAAAGGTGAGTTCCACCATCCATGGTATGCTGCCCATTTACATAAGAAAAGTAATTTTCACCATAGCTATTTGAAACATGAGTTAAAGCGAATTCTATATATTCCCCTTTAAAATGTATTAAAGAGTATAATTCATCACCTTCTATTTCTTTATCTAATAAATCTAATAAACCTTTGGAACTTCTATAATTTTTCCCATTATACTTTAAAACTAATCCTGTATTTAAATATGCATAATTCCAAAGTCTAGTTTCTATAAAGTCTTCATCATATGTAAAACTTTTAAAGATTTCTAAATCAGGTATAAATTCAATATATGTACCATCTAACTGAGTACTGTCTTGTCCTTTTGTCTCATCTAACAACATCCCTCTTGAAAAGATAGCACTTACAAATTTACCATCTCTATAACTAATAACTTTAAAGTGAGAAGAAAGGGCATTAACGGCTTTTGTTCCAACTCCATTTAAACCAACTGAGCGATGAAAAACTTCATTAGTATATTTTGCACCAGTGTTTATTTTAGAAACACAGTCAATTACTTTACCAAGAGGAATACCACGGCCATAATCTCTTACTGAAACCAATGTATCTTTAAGAGTTATTTCGATCCTATTTCCACTCTTTTCATTAAATTCATCAACACTATTATCAATAACTTCTTTAAAAAGAATATAGATACCGTCATTTTGGTTACTTCCATTACCTAAACGACCAATATACATTCCACTTCTTAATCTAATATGCTCTAAAGCTGATAAAGATTGAATTTGATCTTCATCATACTTGATATCATTTTTCTTTGTATTCATATTATTATTATTATTGTTCTTTGTTTTTGCCATATCAGTATCATTATACATTTATTTCTCTTTTTTTCAAACATACATTAAACTTCATATCTTATAATTCCTTTTTCAAAAAGCACTTATATCTTAATATATATTTGTATTTTACCACAAAACTATTTAATTCTGTAAAATTATTTGCTTTATTACCAAATGTGTAATATTCTTAAGCCATGAATATTAGTGTAGCAATTATTTTTATTATTATGAGCATTATTAATATAGTAGCATGTAATAAAAAACACAAAATGATGATAAGATTATCAAAAATCACTCTTGCGCCCTTAGCCTTAATTAATTTGTTAATTAATTCAAATTTAGATAATAGTATTATTACTTTAATATGTATTACTTATAGCTTTTATTTGCTAGGTGATACTCTTTTATTAAGTGAAAAAATATGGCTTTTTGCCTCAGGTTTAATAAGCTTTTTACTAGGACATATAGTTTTTATTATAATCCTTACTAGTTTTGCTAAATCCTTTGTACCCTTATTTATTACCCTAATTCTTTTAATTTATCCTGAAATACTAATGCTTAGAATAATAAAAAAGTGTGACAAGTTAAAGTACCCAATGGTAGTTTATTCTTTTTTATTAATGCTTTTTATTGCATTCAGTGCTACAACATTAAATCCACTTTTCATTATAGGTACATTATTGTTTACACTAAGCGACAGTTTTATTGCTAAAAACATTTGTAGTGACAAAATAAAATTTACTGATACGCATATAATGGGAACCTATACTCTAGCATTAATTCTATTATCCTTTGGTATGATTATAATATAAAATAAATAAATACTAATTTACTTGTTTTTACTTGCTTGCTTTGGCTTTTTATTTTATATTTCTATTATGAATGAATCGAATGATGGAGATGAAAATCCGTATAATTTATCTATTTTAGGTAGAGCTTTATGATTAGTGAAATAATTTTTATAATAGTTCTAATTTTTCTTAGTGGTATTTTTTCCTCCACAGAAACAGCTTATACAGCGCTTTCAATAATACAAATCAAAGAATTAGAAAAAAGCAAAAAAAAAGGGTCTAACTTAGCTGTAAAACTAACAAAAAGAAAAGATATATTGCTAACTACGATATTAATTGGAAACAATATCGTTAATATTAGTGTGTCTTCTTTGGTTACTACTTTTTGTATAAAGTTTTATGGACAAAGTATGGTTGCCTATGCTACAGGTATTTTAACTTTAGTTATTCTTATATTTGGAGAAGTTACTCCAAAACAAATTGCAATTAATAATTCTAAAAAAATTGCAAGAATAATGAGCTATCCAATTTTTATTTTATCTAAAATTCTATATCCACTTGTATACTTTATAAAATTTTTTGGTAATTTTGTTGATAGAGTCTTTAGTAAGGGAAATAAAAAAACTTTAACAATAGAAGGCCTAATGCACGTTGTTGATGCAGCTGAAGATTTTGGGATAGTAGACCAGTATGAATCCGATTTAATGCAAAAAGTATTACATTTTTCCAACAATCCAATAAAAACAATTATGACTCACCGAAAAGATGTTTTTATTGTTTCTGCAGATCTTAGTATCCGTGAGGCTTTTTCAGATATTGTAAATTCTGGATATTCAAGAATCCCAATTTACTTTGAATATAAAGAAAATATTATTGGAATTGTTCTTATTAGAGATATTTTACAAGCTCAACTAGAAAACAAAATGGACCAACCTATTATGTCTATAAAAAGAGAACCCATTTTTGTACTTGAAACAAAACATGTTAACTATATTTTCTTTTTATTCAAAAAAATAAAACTTCAAATGGCAATTGTCCTAGATGAATATGGTGGATTTGCTGGAGTAATATCTATGGAAGATGTTGCAGAGCAACTTCTTGGTGAAATCTATGATGAGCATGAAAATGCTCAAGGAGAAATCATAAAACAAGTTGAGGGTGTTAAAGATTTGTACATTATTCAGGGAGAAACACCGTTTATTTACTTTTGTGACGAAATGGATATTGATTATAAACAAGCAGAAAAAGTTGGAACAATTGCAGCTTATTTGATGAGTTTAACAGGAGATATTCCAAACGAAAAAGATTTTATTAGTGATGAATATGGTATTTACACCATATTAAAAATGAACAAAAGAAGAATTGAAGAGATTAAATTTAATAGAATTATAGATCCTTCTAAGTAAAGGCCTATATTATTCATCATTTTAGAAGGTTTTATATAAAATTTGTTAGCAAAAATACAACTGTTGTTGACTGATTCTATATGCAAATGTATTATTGGATTTATGAGTAATTACCCTTTCGAAAAAATAGAAAAAAAATGGCAAAAATATTGGGAAGACAACCAAACTTTTGCAGTTAGCGAAGATGCGTCTGTACCTAAAGAAAAGCGCAAATACGTATTGGACATGTTTCCTTATCCATCAGGTGCGGGACTTCATGTAGGACATCCTGAAGGCTATACTGCTACAGATATTTATTGCCGATTCTTAAGAATGAATGGTTATAATGTTCTACACCCAATGGGATTTGATTCTTTTGGGCTTCCCGCAGAAAACTATGCTATCAAAACAGGTACTCACCCTAAATCTACCACTGAACAAAACATGGAAAATTTCAGAAAACAAATAAAAAGTTTAGGGTTCTGTTATGACTGGAACAGAGAAGTTGCAACACACAGCAAAGATTATTATAAATGGACTCAATGGATTTTTATCCAACTATTTAAAAAAGGCTTAGCTTATGAATCACAAACTCCAATTAACTGGTGTCCAAATTGTAAGACGGGTCTAGCTAATGAAGAAGTTAAAGATGGTAGGTGTGAGCGTTGTGGTACCCAAACTGTTAGAAGAAATATAAGACAATGGGTTCTTAAAATTACAGAATATGCAGATCGTCTTCTTGAAGATTTAGATACTTTAGATTGGCCTGATTCTGTAAAAGCTATGCAAAGAAACTGGATTGGAAAAAGTAAAGGTGCTTCTGTATTTTTTAAACTTGAAAAATCAGATGATAAATTAGAAGTATATACAACTCGTTGTGATACTCTATTTGGTGCAACCTATATGGTAATTGCACCTGAACACCCTCTTGTAGATAAGATAACCACCAGTGAATATAAAAAATTGGTCGATGAATATCTTACTAAAACAACTCAAAAGAGTGATTTAGAAAGAACTGATTTGGCTAAAGACAAATCAGGAGTATTTTCAGGAAGTTATGCTATTAACCCTGTTAATGGTAAAAAAATACCAATCTGGATTGCAGACTATGTATTAATTAGTTATGGAACAGGGGCTATTATGGCTGTTCCAGCTCATGATACTAGAGACTGGGAATTTGCCAAAAAGTTTAACCTTCCTATTGTTGAAGTTTTAAAAAGCAAAATTGATGTTCAAGAAGCCCCTTGGGTTGAGGATGGTATCCATGTTAATTCTGATTTTTTAGATGGCTTAAATAAAGAAGAGGCTATTGATAAAATGCTTGGCTGGTTAAAAGAAAAAGATGCCGGCTATAAAACTACAAACTATAAACTTAGAGACTGGATTTTTTCAAGACAGAGATATTGGGGAGAACCTATTCCTCTAGTACATTGTCCAAATTGTGGTATTGTACATATTAAAGAAGAATCTCTACCGTTAGAATTACCTGAAATTGAAAGTTATGAACCTAGTGGTACAGGAGAAAGTCCTCTTTCTTTGATTGAAGATTGGGTAAATACAACTTGTCCTGTTTGTGGCCACGCTGCAAAGAGAGAAACAAACACTATGCCTCAATGGGCAGGCTCTTGTTGGTATTATTTAAGATATTTAGATCCTAATAATAGTGAGAGATTTGTTGATCCTAAAAAAGAAAACTATTGGATGCCTGTAGATTTATATGTTGGTGGTGCAGAACACGCTGTACTTCACTTACTATATGCAAGATTCTGGCACAAAGTATTATTTGATTTGTCTCTTGTTCAAACTAGTGAACCCTTCAAACGTCTTGTAAACCAAGGAATGATAACCAGCTTTTCTTATCAAAGAAAGGATAAATCTTTAGTTCCAACTGATATGGTTGAAGAAAAAAATGAATTATATTTTGAAATAGGTACAGATAATCAACTAGAAAAAGTTGTTGCCAAAATGTCAAAAAGTTTAAAGAATGTAATTAATCCGGATGATATAATAAGTGAATTTGGCGCAGATTCAATGAGAATCTATGAAATGTTTATGGGGCCTCTTCAAATTTCAAAACCTTGGTCAACATCTGGTATGGGTGGAGTTTATAGATTTTTAGACAGAATTTGGAGACTCAGTGAAGAAAGAGAAATAACTGAAGATAAACCTTCCGCCGGTTTACTAAAGGCTCTTCACAAATCAATCAAAAAAGTAACCGGTGATACAGATACCCTTAACTTCAATACAGCTATAAGTCAAATGATGGTTTTAGTTAATGATATTTATAAAATTGATACTTTACCTAGAGAAATTTGGGAAAGCTTATTGTTATTACTTAGTCCTTATGCTCCTCACTTAGCAGAAGAATTATGGGAAAAAGCAGGTAATAAAGCACCTATTGCAAATGCAATTTGGCCAACTTATGATGAAAAGTTAACTATTGATGATGAGATTCAACTTGTTATTCAAATTAACGGAAAGCTTAGATCAAAAGTTGAAATTAGCAGAGAAACAAGCAAAGATGAAATGTTGGAAATCGCTTTAAATGATGAAAAAATCAAACACTGGCTAGAAGGAAAAACAATAATTAAAAAAATTGCAATTCCAGGAAAGCTTGTTAATATTGTTGTAAAATAATTTAAATATTACTCATTAAGGCTGTATCTTAAAAGGTACAGTCTTTTTATTTGAACTCGGGATTTATAGACTCGAGCCTAACGAAATATTTTTTACTTCGGGTATCGACAATTATTAATATCCTATATCCTTTTTCAAAATTAATATAATAATGCTCTCCCTCACTTAAACTCAAACTTACCCTTTTGTAATTGCTATCAGATATTACAAACCCACCTTCATCAGGGTTTTCACTTATCCAATAACCTTCAATGGCTTGATACAATTCTATAGGTAAATTGTCTAATTCAAAAAGAGATTCTTCACTCAATTCACCATTTAATAAACCTCTCGCTAACATCAATTTATCGAAGGAAAAAAGTATCCCTTTTTTATTTAAAATTTGATATAACTTTTCATAATTTAGAGAACTCGTAGCTTTTGGATTTTGAATATATAAATCTTGTAAAAAGCTAACAAGATATCCATTTTTGTAATTAAGGACTACTCTGTTGTCATCCCCTGGATTAATAACGCCACCAATAGGAGAAAAATCATTTAAGGCTTTTGCACAAACAAATACAGAAATATTTTTTTTCACCCAGATTTTTATAGATCTTTGATTTTTATTAATATGTATATTTTCAATATCACCAAGACCGGTGGTATAGCTAAGGGTATACCAAAGTTCTTGTCCACTTGAAACTTCAAACGGGTGCTGTCTTTCAATAATTATTTCCACTTGCTTATAATTAAAAGTAGCAACGCAGCTTGAATAAAATACAAGAAAAAATATGAAAAAAATTAATAAACAAACTTTATTCTTCATATCTCTCTTTATCTATTTTCTATTCATTTTGCATTATAAATTCAAAAATAGGGCAATAAAAAACTGCTGAAATATAAATCCCAACAGCTTTGTTAATATGATTATAAATATTTAATTTGTTGAATTAAATTTACCTAAGACTCTAAACATAGAGCATTTTTCTTTTAGTACCTTAACAACTTCATCAAAAGCTTCTTCTTGATTTAGAATATCTACTTCTACAAAAAATGAATATTCCCAAGGTTTTCCTAATATTGGTCTAGATTCTAATTTTTTCAAATTAAGACCATAATCACTTAACACTTTCAAAGCCTCAAAAAGAGATCCAGGTTTATGAGATACATTAAAAATCATAGCTGCTTTATTTGGTTTGCTTGCACTTAGAAAATTATTTGCATTTTCAACTCTAGAGATAATATAAAATCTAGTATAGTTACTTGGATGAGATTCAATACCAGCGGCTAAAACATTCATCTTATGATAAACAGCAGCAGGAGCTCCTGCAATAGCAGCTAAAGATTTATCATTTTGCTCTTTAATATACTTAACGGCACCTGCAGTATCATAAAATGGTAAAGCAGTAGCATTTGTGACTTCTTTTTTAAGATATTGAGCACATTGTGCTAAACCTTGAGGATGAGAGTATACTTTTTTAATATCTTCAATTTTTGCATCTGGCAACGCAATAAGGTTATGAATAATTCTAACATGTTGTTCGCCAATTACTAAAAGATCTGGATAACTAATTAAATTATCAATATTATCATTAAGAGTTCCACCTAAAGTATTCTCTACAGGAATCATACCATATAAGGCATCTCCTTTCATAACAGCTTCGAAAACGTCTTCAAAGGTTTCACAAGGTAAAACAGCTTTATCATCAAAGGTTTTTCTAACGGCTAATTCACTAAAAGCACCCCTTTCACCTTGGAACGCTATTTTGTCAGAACTCGAATAGACATTTTCTATATCAGTTAAACTTGATGGAATAGTTCTTGGTATTCTTTCTAAAGTTTTTCCGACTACAGTGGATAAAGACTGGACATCTCTCATCAACTTTTCAAATTGGGAAGGATATAAAGATTGAGGGCCATCACTTAAAGCATTTTCGGGTTTATTATGAACTTCCACCATTAAGCCATTTGCACCCGCTGCAACTAAGGCCAAAGACATTGGAGAAACCAAAGCTCTTATACCTGTTGCGTGACTGGGGTCCCCAATAACTGGTAAGTGTGTTAATTTTTGAACGATTGGAATTGCACTACAATCTAAAGTATTTCTAGTTGCTGTTTCAAAGGTTCTAATACCTCTTTCACAAAGAACAATTTGATCTGTTCCATTTGCCATTAAATATTCAGCTGCCATTAACCATTCTTCGATAGTTGCAGACAAACCTCTCTTAAGCAAAACAGGCATTTTTGTTTTTCCAACTTTTTTTAATAATTCAAAGTTTTGCATATTTCTTGCTCCAATTTGGAACATATCAATATATTTAGTCATCATTTCTACGTCAGCTGGAGAAACAACCTCTGTAGTTACAGGCATTCCATAAGTATCGCCTGCTTTTCTTAAATATTTTAGACCTTCTTCTCCTAAACCTTGGAAAGAATATGGAGATGTTCTTGGTTTAAATGCACCACCTCTTAATATAACAGCACCAGCTTCTCTAACTTGAGCAGCTATTGTCATTATTTGCTCTTCGGATTCAACTGCACAAGGTCCTGCCATAACTACAATTCTATGACCACCAATTTTAACATTACCAACTTGAACAATTGTATCTTCTTTTTTAAGTTCTCTTGAAGCAAGTTTATATGGTTTAGAAATGGGAACAACGGAAGAAACCCCTTCCATCTGTGCAACAATTCGATGGTCTATACTTGTTCTACCAACAGCACCAAGGACAGTTTCTTCTTGTCCCACGATTTCCTTAACCTTAAAGCCTTTTTGCTTTAGAAAATCTTTAATATCTTCTTTTTGGCTTGGTTTTATTTGTTTGTTTAATATTATAATCATGAAAAAACTTTATTCTCTATAATTAAAAAAATCAAGTAATAAAAAATAACTTTTATCTTGTTTAACAATTATTTATGTGTTAAAGAGTTATTATGAATGAAAAGTATTGGGACGACATATTTAGCAGTATGAAAAAAACAGTAGAAAGAGAAAGAGCTCCTCTTCCATCTGTTTCTGTTATTGCAATAAATACTAATAATAATCCTTTTTGTATTTTAGCTTCTACAATTATTTCTTTAAGAACAAAGGATAAAATAACTCTTGAAGCAAGTAATAGGTTATTTAGCCTAGTTACAAGTGCTAAAGAATTACTTGAAAGTGATAAAGAAAAGATTGAAAAAGCTATATATCCCTGTGCCTTTTATAAAAGGAAAACAGAAAGCTTATACAAAATTAGTCAAATATTAATAGAAAAATTCGAGGGTAAAGTACCTTCAACTTCTAAGCAATTATTAGAATTGCCTGGGGTTGGAATTAAAACAGCTAATTTAACTTTAAATTTAGCTTTTAACATCCAAGCTATTTGTGTTGACTGTCATGTCCACACAATAGCAAATAGGCTGGGATGGATTTGCACTAAAACAGCAGAAGAAAGTGAAAAGGAACTTCAAAAAGTAATGCCAAAAAAATATTGGATTGTTTTAAATGAACTATTAGTTTCTTATGGTCAAATTATCTGCACTCCAATTAGTCCTAAATGTAGCATTTGCAGAGAAAATAAGCATTGCCCTAAAATTGGTGTTATAAAATCTAGATAAATTATTAATCGAGAGTTTTGATAACTGAATATGCTACGACTTCGTATGGATGACTCTCTTTCATTGCTTTTACAACATCATTTATATATTTTTCTTCAACAACAAATTCAACTTTCCACTCCTCTTCTTTATGGATTTCTCCAACTTCACCCACAAAAGGATTCATCTTTTTTCCAGCTCTAAATTGCCCAATACCTTTACTTTGCCAACAACAATAATCATATCCGCCTATTTTTCCAGCTCCTGCTTCTAAAATAGCTGTTTTGACTTTTTCTAAATGTGTTGTTGGAATATACACTATTAAATAAAACATCTTGTAATTACTCCACTCTATTATTATATTATAGATATGATAAAAATGATTGTTTTTTTAGGCAACCCTGGTAAACAATATGAAAACACAAGGCATAATATTGGCTTTAGCTTGTGCGACTATATATATCATTATGCCACCTTTCAAAATAAATTCAATAGCCTTTTTGCAAATGAAAAAGGTATTAAAATATTAAAACCTCAAACATTTATGAATAATAGCGGACACTCTACTCAAGCTGCCATGAGTTATTTTTCCATAAACAGTGATGAAATACTTGTGGTTCACGACGATCTTGAACTTCCATTTGGAGAAGTTAAAGTTCAGCAAGGGGGAGGACTAAAAGGACACAATGGCTTAAAAAGTATAAAAAGCCACATTAAAAATGACAACTTTTTTAGATTACGCTTTGGGGTAGGAAGACCAAACCATAACAATGTATCTGCCTTTGTTTTATCAAATTTTGATATTGATGAAAGAGCAATTTTACCTATATATTTAGATAAAGCTTGTAAACTAATAGATAAAATAACATAATAAACTTATATTTTGCTTCTTTTTAATCATGTATTATTTTTCCATAATCTTAAAAAGGTTAATAAAAAAAGAAAAAATAGTATTATTTGAAAAGATAATTACACAAAGTATTATTTAACTACAAAAAACTATATGCTATACTTGATTTATCCAGGAGGAATTATGACTTCAAGAGATTTTAGAGTTTCTAACATTGTTAGAAGCGAAATAAAAGATTATTCAATCTTTTTTCAAACCGACAGCCCTATTAATTCATTTTACAAACAGGCTCAAGACTTGTCTTATAAATATAATACAAACACAAAAATTAATGACTATATTAGTGCTTCAAGGCTAAACGCTTGTGCTATATTACACGTACTTTATCAAAATTTAATTAGTCAATATTTACAAAATAATGATTCTAGCTTTTTTTCTCGTATGATTCCTTTGGTTTCAAAAAACAAATCAGTCAATAAAGTTCTAGCCTTTTATTCTAAAGAGTTTCCGTCCCCTTTACTTAGCTCTGATGAATTCTCAATGGACTATTATACAGAAGAAACTGCTAGAGGATTCTTTGTTCATCGTGTAATGACACATAATCCAGCTTTAATTAAAGCTGTAAGACCTTTAATATATAGAGATGAACTAAAATTCCCTCCAGCAACTAAAGCATTTTCTGCAATAATGGGAGAATTTGCTAATAAAAGTCCTAAAGTTGACGGTAGTGATGAAGATTTATTTTCATTTTTATTAACACCCGCTCTTTTACATCCCGATTCACTAACAAGCCAAATTTCCTTTATTTTAGAAGATTGGTCTCATTTATTATCTGATGAATTAAAAGTTAATTTAATCAAAGCTATTGATTTAACAAAAGAAGAAAACAAACCTGTTTTCTTTGATAATAATGGTGGTGGCAATGCTGAAACCTTTGTACCAGATTATTCAATGTTTGATAGTGATGTTGACGCTTTCACCGATGACAGGAACTGGATGCCAAATGTAGTAATGATAGCTAAAAGCACTTTGGTTTGGCTAGATCAATTATCAAAATATTATAAAAGAGATATTAAAACTTTAAATCAAATTCCAGATCAAGAACTTGATAATTTAAGACAAAGAGGGTTTAGTGCTCTTTGGTTAATAGGGCTTTGGCAAAGAAGTGATGCTAGTAAAAAAATTAAAAACCTTTGTGGCAATCCAGAAGCAGAAGCTTCAGCATATTCACTAAAAAATAATCAAATTTCAGAATCAATTGGTGGTTGGTCAGCCTTAGTTAACTTAAAAGAAAGATGTGAACAACGCGGTATTAGATTAGCCTCAGATATGGTTCCTAACCATACTGGAATAGATAGTGATTGGGTTATGGATAAACCTAATTTATTTGTTCAACAGTCTTATCCTCCTTTTCCTTCCTACTCTTATAATGGTCCAAATTTATCAACAAACCCTAATGTTGAATTAAAAATTGAAGATCATTACTTTGATCAAAGTGATGCTGCTGTAACATTTAAAAGATGGGATAAAAGAACAAATGAAACATCCTATATGTTCCATGGAAATGATGGTACATCAATGCCATGGAATGATACTGCGCAACTTGATTTCTTAAATCCTTTGACAAGAGAAGCTGTTTTTCAAGAAATTAGACATGTAGCACAAAACTTTTCAATCATTCGTTTTGATGCAGCAATGACTTTAGCAAAAAAACATATTCAAAGACTTTGGTATCCTAAACTTGGCCATGGCGGAGATATTGCAGGAAGAACTATTTATAGTATGAGCGATAGTGAATTTAACCAAAGAATTCCAAAAGAGTTTTGGAGAGAAGTAGTAGACAGAATGGCTGAAGAACTTCCAGACACACTCCTTTTAGCAGAAGCCTTTTGGATGATGGAAGGATATTTTGTTAGAACTCTTGGTATGCATAGAGTATATAATAGTGCTTTTATGAATATGTTAAAAAATCAAGAAAATAACAAATATATTGCTTCAATTAAAAAAACTTTAGAATTTGATCCTGAAATCTTAAAAAGATATGTAAACTTTATGAGTAACCCGGATGAAGAAACAGCTATTGGCCAATTTGGTGATGGAGATAAATATTTTGGTGTCTGTACTTTACTCTCAACTATGCCAGGCCTTCCAATGTATGGTCATGGTCAACTTGAAGGATTAAAAGAAAAGTATGGAATGGAATATAGTAAAGCTTACTGGGATGAATGGCCAAGTGATTACTTAATTGGAGAACACCATAAAAGGATTTTCCCTTTACTAAAATTAAGATACCTTTTCAGTGGTATTGAATATTTTAATATTTACAATTTATCAAACAATGGCAACACAAATGATTCTACTTTTTGTTATTCAAATGGAACAAAAGAAGAGAAAACTATTGTTTTTTATAATAATCAATATGAAAGTGTTGAAGGGTATATTAAATCTTCTGCTCCAAAATTAGATAAGCAAATAAATAAAAAACAGATTTCTTCTATTGCTGAAAACCTAAATTTATCATTCAGTGGTAAAACTTTCTTGGTATATAAAAACTTTAATGATGGTTTAACTTATCTAATGCCCTCACTAAAAATCTATGATGAAGGTCTTTGGATACATCTAAATGGATATGAAACTAAAGTTTTGCTTAACATTCGAGAAGTTAAAGATATTGATGGCGCTTATAGCCGATTATATTCGTATCTTTCTCAAAGAGGCGTAGAAGATATTGATTTAGCAATCTCAGCTATGAGATTACATCCTATTTACAAAGCTTTAGATAATCTAAGATCTCCTTCTTTACTAAAAAGATTAGAAGAAATTACAAAAGGTTTATCAACAAGTTCTTTAAATAAAAAAATGATTTTGCAAATAGCCCAACTTTATTCCACTCTTCCTGTTTCTTACGAGAAAATAAGTGATCTAACTAAAACTTATCTTTCTAACAAACCCAGAGTGATTGAACCAGCTAATTTGCTAAAAGCATTTGAAAATTTCTCGCAACTATTTGAAAAAAATCTAATTTTAACTAATTGTGGATATTCAATGGATGAACTTCCTTTAATTATTGCCTCAAGTTTGTTTGTTTACCCTTTTATTAATGCTAAAAGTACAATAGAAGAAGTAAATAAACTAAGTAAAAAATTATTAATTTCTTTTTTCTATAAAGATGTTATTAAAAAATTGGAACTAAATAAAAATGAACAACAAAGAGTTGTTGATGGTATCTCAGTATTTTTATCCTCATATAAACTTATTGAAAAAGACCCAATTATTAATTTTAAAGCTTTATTTGAAAAAAACTTTATTAAAAAATATACTTTATGTAATGAATACAAAAATATTACTTGGTACAAAAAGGAAGCCGTTCAAGAACTAATAGTATTAAGTGCAATTTCAATTGCTTTATTCTCAACAGAGAAATTTGATATTGATAATTACATTTCAACATTATTAAAAGCAGAAGGTTTAGCAGAATATAAACTACAAAATTTCCTTGATAGTATTTAATAATATAGGAGACTCTATAATTAAAGAGTCTCCTTAATTTTTTATTGTCTCTTATACATTAAAAATAATATAAGTTATCTTATACATATAGTTTTTTTCCCTTTTTTAAAGGTGATAAAATTGTCAACAATCTTACACTATATATTCTTATTATCCTTGTCCAGTTGTGGCATAAATGTGAAAAAACAATTGCTATAATGCTTATTTAATTGACTTGTATTGAATGTTACGGTAATCTAATTATATGAAAACTTGGATTACATATTTAGTAGCAATCTTTATGGGTTTGGCTACAACTTTACTTTTAGGTCAATTCGATACCTATATTATTTTTATTCAATCGTTTTCCTCATTGGTTATCCAATTTGGAGGTTTTGTTTTATTCCCAATTGTTTTAATAACTTTTACTTCTGGGATAGCTTCATTGAGAAAAGATGGAATGGGTGGGCGATTAGCTGCATCAACTTTTGTTTGGACTATTTTATCCTCATTAGTTTTATCCCTAGCCGGTGTTGCACTTTTCTCGTTATTTCCAATTTCTTTTCCTGCGTCCTCAAGCGCTGGAGCCTCAACAGGTGCAGTAATTGAATATATTGAAACTTCTATCGAGGTAATGAAACAAGCTTTAATTCCTGTAAATCCTTTTTACTCAATGGCTGCTTCTCAAAACTTTTTAGCACCAATTGTATTTATTGCCTTCTTGTTTGGTTATTTCTTAAAACCTTCAAGTGATGTTTTAAAACCTGCCTATGTTACTGTAAATTCATTTAGTGAAGTAATGTATAAAATAAGTAGAGCTTATGCTCTCTTTGGTTTTGCCTTTGTTTATATTATAACAGCGTCATTCTTTGCAGTACTACAAGATGAGGCAACTGTTTTTGTAGCTCCATCTTTTGTCCTTGCTCTAATAGCAATTACTTTAATTGCAATTCTAGGAATACTTCCTCTAATTTTTGCCATAACAACAGGTTTTAAAGAAAACCCATATAAAATAATATACAGGTCCCTAGCTGCTGCAATTGCAGGTCTGTTTTCAGGAAATATATTTTTTGCAACTCCTATAAACTTTTCACTATCAAGAATGAATCTTGGTGTACAAAAAAGAGTCTCTTCAACTTCTATTTCATTAACAACAATTTTTGCTAGAGGTGGAAGCGCAATGGTTGCTTCATTTACGATAGCTTCTCTTTTGTATGCAACAACAGGAGTGGCCCCAAGTATTTCTCTATCTATATTTATTGCTTTGTGTACAGCTTTTGTTTCTTTCTTTAGTAGTATGTTTTTAGGCTTTGAAGTTTTCTTTATTACATATTTCACACTAAAAATTCTAGCTATTGATTTACATACTGCTGAAATGTCTCTTGTTGGAATTCTTCCTCTTCTTTGTGGTCTAGGTACAATGATAGATGTTCTTATTGGATCTTTCACTTCAGCAACTGCAAATATTTGGATTTTACATAAAGAAAAAGGACTCTCTCAATTAGTACATGTCCCATATGATAATATGCTTTAATCCTTTTCTCAAAGAATAAAAAGGCTTTTGATTTGCAAAAGGGCCCTCTTATTATATAATTAGAAAAGAGGAAAACATGAAAAAAAATTACCAATATTTTTTAGTATCACTACAAGGAATAATTTCATTATTTTTTATTCTTTGTATAGGTTTCTCTTTTGTAGAAGCTTTAAGATTTAATCTTAATATTGATTCTCTAACATTTAATTTCTTTTCAATCATTATCCAATTATTGACATATATGTTTTTAGCTATAGGTTTATGTCAAATGAATGAGCCCCGAAGATGGGGAGATTCCCCCTTATTACACTATGTGCTATTAACCTTATCAATAGATGGAATTATAGTATTACCAACTTTATATTTAACTACAAATATATATTTACTCTCACCTATATTAATAGGTAAAATTCATCTTTTTTCTATTATTTCATCCACATTCTTTTTAATTTTATGTGGTATTAATCAAAAAGAAACAAATAAAAAAACTAGTAATCAAACGGTTTTCTTTACCTTCAGTTTGTCCTTAATCTTTACTTATCTAATTAAAATAAATAGCCCAACCACTACAGAACCTTTAAAGATGATCATAGCAAGCCCATTATTAAATATATTTTTTATAATTTTTACAATTATTGCTGTATTAAGTTTTATTCCATCCTACTTAAAAGATAAAACAACTCACAATAAACTTAAAACATTTTCATATATATTATTTACCATAGCTTTAAGTGTATTACGATATAGTCTTAATTTAAATTTTATTGTATTAATAGTTACTTTAGTTCTACTTGTTGCAAGTACAGTTTCACTGATAATAAATATGAAATCCTATTCAATATAAAAAAGAGAAAGGAATAATTATGTCTATCCTTTCTCTTATATTTTTATAAATTATAAATAACAATCTATTACTATTTTACACTTATAATAGACTTATCATAATCATCTGGTGCATCAAAACCTAAGAAATTCATAATTGTTGCAGGAATTGAACTAATACCTAAGTCTTCGTTTAATTTTTTATCATATTCGCCTTTATACTCAGGATCAACAATAATACAAGGAACAGGATTTAATGAATGAGAGGTTTTAGCTTTTGGAGTTCCGTTCTCTTTTATACTTACATCACCTTTCTTTGAATGTTCAAACATATCATCAGCATTTCCATGATCAGCGGTAACTATCATTACACCGCCTGTAGCATCAAGAGCTTTTTTGATTCTACCAATTTGTAAATCCATTGCTTCCATTGAACAAATAACAGCTTCATAATTACCTGTATGTCCTACCATATCTCCATTAGGGAAATTAAGTTTTATTAAATCCCAAGAACCCTCATTAATCTCTTTTATAACTCTGTCAGCTATATCAGCACATTTCATCCAAGGTCTTTGTTCAAAAGGAACAACATCTGAAAGCACTTCAGCATATTCTTCTAACTTTTCATCAAACTTACCAGATTTATTTCCGTTAAAAAAATAAGTTATATGGCCAAATTTTTGGGTTTCTGAAATAGAGAATTGTTTCATATTTGATGCACACAAGTATTCTGCCATTGTTCTATCAATAGAAGGAGGTGTTACCAAGTACTGCTCTGGAACGTGTAGATCACCATCATATTCCATCATACCTGCATATTCTACTTTAGGATAACGCTTTCTATCAAATTCACTTAACTCTTTAGCCTCAAAAGCTTTTGTTATTTCTAAGGCTCTATCCCCTCTAAAATTAAACAATATAACACTATCATTGTCTTCAATTGTTCCGATAGGTTTATTATTTTCTTCAATAACAAATGGAGGTAAATCTTGATCAATAGCACCAGTTTCTTCTCTAAGTGTTTCAATAGCTTGGTGAGCTGATTCAAATTTTCTACCTTCACCTAAAACGTGGGTTTCCCAACCTTTTTTAACCATATCCCAGTTTGCATTATATCTATCCATTGTGATTACCATACGTCCACCACCTGAAGCAATTCTTGCATCAAAACTTTCATCAGAAAGGTCTGCTAAAAACTTTTCAAAGGGATCAAAATAATCTAGAGCACTTGTCTCTCCAACATCACGGCCATCTAATAAAGCATGAACTCTAACTTTAGAAACACCATCTTGTTTTGCTTTTTCAATCATTGCTTTTAAAGTATTAACATGAGAGTGAACATTACCATCAGATAGCAATCCAATAAAATGTAATGTTGTTTTATTAGTCTTTGTATTATTAGTTAATTTTTTCCAAGTATCACCAGTAAACATGTTTCCACTTGAAATAGACTTAGCAACTAGTTTAGCACCTTGAGCAAAAACTCTACCACAACCCATTGCATTGTGACCAACTTCACTGTTTCCCATATCATCATCTGAAGGTAATCCAACAGCAACGCCATGAGCTTTTAATTTTGTCCAAGAATTTTCTTTATATAGATTATCTAATATTTCAGTATGCGCTGCATCAACAGCATCGCCTGCCTTGTATTTACCAAAACCAACACCGTCCATAATTACAAGAACAACAGGTCCTTTTCGGCTTATTTTACCATTTTTGTTTAAGGTTTTTACCATTTTATATTTCTCCTAATTTTTGTATTGATAATTATTTACTTATTTTTATAGATTAAGATTACTACAATAATTACCCTTTAGTAAAGCTTCCAAAATTGAAGCTCTATAATTTAAAAACTATAGTTTTAACTATTTTGTAATCCTTAAAGTTGCTTTCTTTAAATAATCTAAAGCTTCTTTATCTACCAAATCTTTTAACTCTTCATAAACCCAATTATGATAAGAATTAATATATTGTAATTCTATATCATTAAGTAAAGCAATATCTATTAACCTTAGCTCATAAGGACATATTGTAAGTATTTCAAAGTTTAAAAACTGACCAAATTCTGTTTTAACATTATTTTGCACAGCAATCAAATTTTCTATCCTTATACCATGTCTTCCTTCTTTATAAATGCCTGGTTCATCACTGAGAACCATACCTTTTTGAAGTGGATAATCATTTACAACTTGTGAAATTTTTTGTGGTCCCTCATGTACATTTAATCTATGACCTACACCATGACCGGTTCCATGGAAATAGGTTTGTCCATAATTCCATAAAAATTGTCTAGCAAGAATATCTAAATGATGGCCTTTGGTTCCTTGTGGAAAGCTTTGTAAAGCTAAGGCTATATGGCCTTTTAAAACCAAAGTATAATCTCTTATTTCTTCCTCACTTGCTTCACCAAATAATAAAGTTCTTGTTATATCGGTAGTTCCACTCTCATAGCAACCACCACTATCTAATACTAGTAAACCATTTGCTTTTACTACTTTAGAACTTTCTTCACTAACACTATAATGACAAATTGCTCCATTTTCTTTAAATCCAGATATTGTATTAAAAGATAAACCCAAGCATTCTTTGTTTCTAAGTCTTTGCACTTCAATTTTATCGACCAAGCTAAGTTCAGAATATTCACCCTTATCAAAATCCAAGGTTGCTAAAAAATTAACCATAGCTACACCATCTAATAGGTGAGCACGTCTCATTCCATCAAGTTCTGTTTCATTTTTACAAGCTTTTAATCTTGTTGTAACTTCTAATTCATCAACAATAGTTATATTTAAATCTTTAATTACTTTTTCAAAAAGTGTATTTACTTTTTTCTCATTAATTAAAAGAGTTTTATCCTTTTCGATAATCTCGCCTAGTTTTGAAACAACCTCTTCATAAGGATATATTTCAACATCTTTTTTAACCTTTTCTAAAAGATCTTTGTCGAATCTTTTATCACTGGTAAATAAATATGCCTTTTCTTTTGTAACTAATAAATAAGCAATAAAGACAGGGGTATAATCAATATCACTTCCTCTTAGACTAAGAGTCCAGGCAATATCATCTAGTGAAGCAATAAAAGCATAATCAGCTTTTTTTTCACCCAAATAGATTCTTATCATATTTAACTTTTGGCCTCTAGAAAAACCTGTTAAATTAACATCCATTTCAACAACAGGGCTTTCTGGAATAAGGGCTCTATCTTCCCAAACTTCATTTAAAAAATCTTCCGTTACTACTATCTCTACATTTTTACAATCTTTTTGAAATTGTTTTTTCTCATCAATCATCAATGTATCTTTTGAAAAACCAATTCTACTATCTTTTTCAAACATTTGATTTATAAAGACTGTAGGTGTTGGAGTATTATCTTTTTCCAATTTCATAACAATAAATTCTGAATCTTTTGTTTGTTGATCACTTTGAATATAATATCGTGAATCAACCCATAAATAAGCTTTATCACTTGTAACTAAAACAGATCCGGCACTTCCTGTAAAATCAGAAATAAAGGCACGAGTCTTCCATCTAGGACAAACATTTTCACTATTATGTGGATCTGTACCATTAATATAATATCCATCTATGTTTTCTTTTTTCATTATTTCTCTAAGTTTAGATAATTTATTTTCTATTTTCATTTATAGCCTCCACAGCTTTCTTTTGTTTTATTTTTAATATTAACGATAAAATTATACCAGATACAACCATCAATAAACAGAATATTTGGCCCATACTTAAATTTAATACAGTTTGAAATAATGCTGGATTATTTGCTTGATTATCAAACTGAATGATATAGCCCAAATTAGAATCAGGTTCCCTAAAATATTCAATAAAGAATCTAATAACACCATATCCTATCAAATACCAGGATAAACAATAACCATTATATTTTTTACTTCTATTTCTTCTAATAACAAACCACATAAATAAGAATAAAATTATTCCTTCAAAAAAGGCTTCATATAGTTGAGAAGGGTGCCTAGGTAAATTAACAAAATTTCCCACTACATATTCTATATTTAGTTTGTCAGCTATATCTCTTACCCATTGATAATTTGTTGAAAATCTATCAGCAAAAGGAAATAATACAGCTATGTTACTTGTACTTACTCTGCCCCAAAGTTCCCCATTAATAAAATTACCAAGACGTCCAAAAGTATATCCTAAAGGAATACCAATACAGGCAACATCAGCTAATTCAAAAAAGCTTCTTTTATTTTTATAAGAGTAGATTAATACTCCAACAATAGCGCCAACCAAGCCTCCGTGATAACTCATACCAGGAAGTCCTACAAAAGAGCCATTGCTAAAGGGCCAAAAAATTAACCAAGGACGAAGCCAATAATAAGAAGTTCCGTTATAAATCAAAACAGAAAAGAGTCTTGCTCCAAGAAGCACGCCCATAATACCAAATAGAAATAAAGATTGAGTATCATCAGCTGATATTTTGATTTCCTTTTTCTTAGCTTGATATCTAAAAACAATATATGTTGTTACAAAAGCAAAAACATACATTAAGCCATACCATCTTATAGGTAATCCCGGGATAATCTCAGCACTAATCCATTTAGGAAAATTAATAAATAATAACATATTTCAAAGTTTACTTACCTCTCTAGGGGTGGTCAACACCTAAAGTTGTATGTATTATATTTAATATGAATAAGTTATATAAAATTACAATTATTTTGATTTTTTCCTCAAGTATTTTGTTTGCTGGTGGCAATACTGAGCCTGCTAGTCAAGCACAAAGAGAACCATCTGCTAATACTCCAATCATTCAAGAAAATATAAACAATATTGCTTATCTGTATCAGCTAATTGATGCTCTATCAATTAATGAAATAGATAATGATAAAGCTCTTGAAGGAATGGTAAGTGGTTTATTAGATTCATTGGGTGATGAATACTCTTTCTATGTTCCGGAAGAAGTTTCTGATACTTATCAAGAGCAAGCAACTGGATTGTATTGTGGTATCGGGACTTACTTAACTAAAAAAAATCCTAAAGTAATCGACAGTAAAGAAGATACAGTAGAAACTGATTATTATGTAACAATCTCCTCCCCATTTCCTGGTGGACCAGCAGACAGAGCTGGGCTAAAGGCAAATGATTACATTACACACATTGATGGAGAATCTGTTAATGATTTAAGTGCAAATGAAGCCTCTTTAAAACTTAGAGGAGAACCTAATACTGAGGTTGTAGTTACGGTTCTTAGAGGTAGTACATCTTTTGATCTTACTTTAAAAAGACAAATGGTTGAAACACCAACAACATTAAAAGAAATAATCAATAATCATATTGGTTATATACAAATAAACCAATTTTCGCCAAAAACAACAGAACAATTTACAAAAGATTTTAAATCTTTATTAAAAAGTAATATTGATAGCTTAATTATTGATTTAAGAAATAATACAGGTGGTGTTGTAGATTCAGCTCTAAATATTGCAGATCTCTTTATCTCAGATGAGACAATTTTAATTACAAAACAAAAAGAAACTCTTCCTAATAATGTTCAAATAACTAAGGCTAATAAAGAAACTTTGGTTAAATCGTCCTTTAAAGTAGTCTTATTGGTAAATGGCGGAACAGCTTCTTCTTCTGAAATACTAACAGGTGCTTTAAAAGATAATGATAGAGCATTAATAATTGGATCAAAAACATTTGGTAAAGGCATAATGCAACAAGTTTTTGCCTTTGGTAAAGGTTTTATTCAATTTACAATTGCTCATTATTTAACTCCAGACTCTATAGATATTCATGAAGTTGGAATTGAGCCCGATATCATCATTAAAGAAGAAATTTTTGAAGATGAGGCAATCCCTATATTTGAAGAGTTGATGGAATCAGATAAGATAGCAAATTTTGTTGATACAAATCCAGAATATACTCACCAAAACTTGGAAAAATTTGCAGATGAAATTAATAATGAAAAATTAAACCGCTCAGCTCTTATGGTTCTTGTAAGAAATGAATACTTATCACGAATGAACTTTGAGGACAGACCTGTTTTTGATTTATACCTTGATAAAGCTTTAGTTGAAGCTATTAATCAATTGGAGAAATAAATGCGCCAATATATTTTACCCAATAACTTTAAAGGGGAGTCCCCTTTTAAGTTAAAGGGGAAAGATAGCCAATATTTTACTAGAGTTTTGAGATTAAAAAAAAATGATAAAATTTTAGCTAGAGATAAAAATGGCTTATCCTATCAACTAACAGTTTTAGAGTTTGATAAGTCTAGTTGTCTATTAGATGTTGTTAAACTAAAGAGTGGAGAAAGTTTTGAATCAACTGATGAACTTCCCTCTTTTGTAGGCGATTATCCGAAACTTCATCTATTTCAAGCAGTTTGTAAGGGTAAAAAAAATGAAACCATTATTAAAATGGCAACAGAATTAGGCGTATCATCAATTACTCTAGTACAAAGCGAACACTGTATAGCTAAAAAAGAATCATCGAATACAGATAGATATGAAGCTATTGTCAAAGAAGCAATTCAGCAATCAGGTTCTCCTATAATGACTCAATTCAATAAAATTACAACTTTTAAAGACTTTGTTAATTGCTTAAATATTCCATTACTATTTTTTCATCAAATAAATATTGATGAAAAGGTTTCTCTAAAAGAAAAATTAAAAGACTTTGATACAAGTACACCTATTGGGATCTTTATTGGCCCAGAAGGTGGGTTTAGTGACAAAGAATGTAAGATACTATTAGATAAAAATTGTATTCCTGTAATGTTAAAAACAAATATATTAAGAGCTGAAACAGCAGCTATTGTTGCTCTCAGTGCTATTCATACATTATTAATGGAAAAATAAATCCCACTAAAAAGCGGGAAAGATTTTTTTTTTTTATAAGTGGCAACCACTGCAGCCACCGCCACAATTTCCGTCACAATCATTCTTTTTTTTAGCTTTTTTCACAAAGCTAACTATTCCAAAAATAACTATAGCTACTGCTACTATTGCAATAATCCAATTAATCATATACTTCTCCTAAAACCCGAATAAGAGTCCAATTAGTCTTATTAATAAAGCGATAATATATGCTGTTAGCATTTGTACGCCAACACCACCAAAAGTTTTTCTCCAGGTTTTTAACTCTCTTTTCATAGCTCCTACTGCTGCCAAACATGGCATACATAATAGGTTAAACATTATATAAGCAAAGCCAGCACTTTTTGTAGGAATATCTCTTCTTACAGTCGGAAGTGCATTTGCATCTCCACCTTCTTGTAATAAACCCTCATAAATTTCTCTAGCCACTTCACTTTCGTAAAGGCCCTCTTCAAATCCAACGTCTAAAAGTTCTTCTTTACTTGCATTCTTACCATCAAAATATTCTAACAAATATTGATCTGTAATATCATCAGAATAAACTTGAGCAAAAGTCGTTACAACATTTTCTTTTGCAATCCAACCAGTAATAATACCTACTGTTGGCCTCCAACCATGAAAACCTAATGGAACAAAAATAGGGCTAAATACTTTACCTACTGAAGCCATAAAGGACTCATCCATTTCACTCATTACACTGCTATTTACGTTGCTTTCTTTATTAACGCCATTAAATGAATTAATATTAAAACTAGTTAAAAACCAAACAAGAATTGTTGAAGCTAGAATAATTGTTCCAGCTTTTTTTGCAAAACCCTTAATTTTTTCAAGTCCATGCTGTAAAACAGATATTGGTGCTGGCAGTCTATATTGAGGCAATTCCATTAAGAAATTTGAAGTTGCTCCATTATACCAAACTTTATTTAAAATCAAAGCTACTAATATAGCTACAGTCATGGCCATTACATAAATTAAAAAAGTAATATTTGCAGCATTATCAGCAACAAATAATATAGAAACAAACATGGCTATTATAGGGAGCTTACCTCCACAAGGCATAAAAGCTGTAATAATAATTGTAATATGTCTATCTTTTTCTTCATCTAAGGTTCTTGTTGCCATGATAGCGGGAACAGCACAACCAAAGCCCATTAATAAAGGGATAAAAGATTTTCCAGATAAACCAAAGCGTCTAAATACTCTATCTAATACAAAGGTTACTCTAGCCATGTAACCACTATCCTCTAATATACTTAAGAACATATATAGAACTAAAACTAATGGCATAAAACCTAAAATAGCTCCAATACCACCAAATATACCATTAATAACTAAGCCTTGCGCCCAAGGGGCAGCATTAACTAGTCCAGTGGCTACTAAATTAGTTATAGCACTCCAAAGGATATCAACCCAACCGGCAAAAAAAACACCTAAGCCTGGAATTCCTAAAAAAAATAAATTCTCACCTAAACTCAATTGAAATAATAAATACATTACCAAAGCAAAAATAGGTAAACCCAAAAGTCTATTTGTTAAAATTTTATCAATCTTACTACTTTGTGACTCTTCATTTTGAACTTTACTATTTTTTTTGTATGCATGTTTTACTACATCAGAAATTTTTTCATATCTTGCGTTTGCAACACCTTCATCATCTAATTTTTGTAATTTTTCAAACAAAGGTATTTTTTTTGGAGTAATATTTTTTTCTATTGTTTCAACAACAGCATCATAAAGCTCTTGAACACCTTTATTATTACGTGCTGAAATCTTTACAACTTTTACACCAAATTCTTTTTCTAAATAAGAGGAATCAATTGATTCTCCTCTTTCTTCAAGTTCATCGCTCATATTTAAAGCAATTACAGTTGGAACACCTGTTTCTAATATTTGAAGAGTTAAATATAAGTTACGCTCTAAATTTGGAGATTCTACAATATCAATAACACAATCTGGTCTTTCTTTGACTATATAATCTCTTGCAATTTTTTCTTCAGCACTGTAAGGAGAAAGAGAATAAGTACCTGGTAAATCAAGTATATTATATTCTGTATGTTTTTTCCAAACACCTTCTTTTTTATCAACTGTAACACCAGGCCAGTTACCTACATGTTGTCTTGATCCAGTTAATATATTAAATAGCGTAGTTTTTCCACAGTTAGGGTTACCCGCTAAAGCTAAAGTATATTTCACTATAAAATCCTTTTTACTTTATCTCAATAACACTAGCTTCTGTTTTTCTTAAGCTAAGATTATATCCTCTCAATCTAATTTCTAAAGGATCACCCAGTGGGGCGACCTTTACAAGTTGGATCTCAATTCCTGTAGTAATTCCCATATCTAGTAATCTATGGCGTAGTACTCCTTCAGTACCAAAAGAGACAACTTTCCCTTTTTGTCCTGGCTTTAAATCACATAAAGTCATAAAAAAAACTCCTCACTAAAATACTATAAAAAAATTTATATTAAGCTACGTGGATTAAATGTGCTAATCCTTTATTTAATGCTAATCTTGTTCCTTTAATTTCTAAAACTAACCCCATAGAATTCATACTTACAATAGTAACTGAATTACCAGGAACAAAACCCATTGATAATAAACGTTGCTTTAAATCAGAAGAAGCACTAATTGAAATAATTTCCTTAGATTCTCCTAGTGATAACATTGATAATGGCATACATTCTCCTTACGTTAGATAAGACTAACTTAATTCATAAACCATGTTAGTCTTGTATAATAAAAATGTCAATATTAAATTAGAAAAATTTTCGTTTTTTTAATTTCTTTTCATACATATAATTAAGATATATTTTACACATTTATTGTCAAATAAAACAAAGTATTCGCAATTTTTAAAATCTTTTTTACATGGTTATTAAAGTTATAACAGGTTAATTTTGTTTATTTGTATAAGTTTTTTGATATTAAAATCTAAGATATCAGCCTCTGAATAAAGGATTTTTTTTAATGTTATCTTTTTTTTTATATGTTTGTTAGCGGAATATATACTATTATTAATTTATTATATGACATGTAATTAGATTACAATAATTTTGCTTACAATTAGCTAACTTTGAGGATTAACATACACCCTAAAAAAACAACAAATATAATCAATTTGATTTTTTTCTCAATTTTAACTTTATTTATCACTATTTTGTGGATAAGTCTAAAATTCTATTATCTTTTTTAATATATATTGTTATATAAGAACTACTATAATACTATAATATTTATTAACATTTTATCATATGTCAAATAAATTAATTTCTTATCTTATAAGGATTTATTATTATTTTATATAAACTTTTTTTCACACTATGCTAGAATAATATTCGTTAAGTAATTCATATACTTAACAGATGTTGTAGTTGTGGATAACTTGTGCATAACTTCTGTATACCTTGACATTTATTTATATTATCAATTGATTATACTTTTTTTATGTCTATTCCTATGCTACCTAACTTTAGCGGTAAATTTTCATAGCCTCTCTCTATTTGATATATGTTTTGAATTTCACTTTCTCCCTCACAACATGCAGCTGCAATAACTAACGCCATACCGGCTCTAACGTCTGGACTTGTCACTATTGCTGGTTGAAGTTTGGTGGGTCCGTTTACTACAGCTCTATGAGGATCACACAAAATAATGTCGGCTCCCATTCTGATTAACCAATCTACAAAATACATTCTAGATTCAAACATTTTTTCATGTAATAAAATAGAGCCATTCATTTGTGTTGCACCTACTGTTATTATAGATAATAAATCAGCTGGAAAACCTGGCCAGGGTGCATCATCGATTTTATTAGTTAGCCCATTTAAACTTTTATACATAATTTTATTCTGATTTGAGGGTACTAATAAATCACTCTTTCCTTTAGCTTCAAATTCTATTCCAATTTTTTTATAACCCAATTTTAAGCTATTTAATATTTCGGGTTGTACATTATGTAGGAGTAAATGACCTTTTGTAGCTGCAGCTAAACCAATGAGGGATCCAACTTCCATATAATCACAGCCTATGGTATATTCACAGCCTCTTAATTTTTTAGCACCTTTTATTGATAATAAATTAGAACCTATTCCTTCAATTTTACATCCCATTTTAACTAGCATTTTACATAAATCTTGAACATGGGGTTCACATGCTGCATTTTTAATTAAGCTTTCTTTTGAAGACAGGGCACAGGCCATTAATATATTTTCTGTTGCAGTTACCGAAGCTTCATCTAAAAAAATTTCATTGTTTTGTATTTCTTTACATTCAATTATTAAATCACCTGTATCACTAATTTTACAATCACAGCCTAGATAACCTAAGCCTGTAAAATGTGTATCAATTCTTCTAAGACCAATAACATCTCCTCCTGGAGGTGGTATTTGAACTTTTTTTAATACAGCTAATAACGGACCTATTAATAAAATTGAGCCTCTAACTAACGCTATTTCTTCTTTTTTTAGTATTCCTTTTCTATTTCCACTTTTAATAGACAAGGTGTTATTACTTTCTTGTTTTATGGTAGATCCAAGATTTCTTAATAAATTACACATAACCTCAACATCTTTAATATTGGGGATATTTTTTAAGATAACTTCATCATCCGTCAACAAAGTTGCAGCTAATAAGGGTAATGCAGCGTTTTTGTTTCCACTTATATTAATTTCACCATAAGTAGGGTTACCACCAATAATTTTATAACAACTCATTGATATCTCCATTCGTAAATTATTCTTATTATAACATAAAGATTTTAATAAATTCATACCTTTTTACACAAAAAAGGTAGATTGTCCCTTTACCAAAAATACTTTTATAAATATCCTTTGTATAATGTCGATTTGAATAGCTCCCAGCTTGCGGACGTATAAACTGCTAAAGAGGGAACGGAAATTTTTTCTTTTTTTCCGTGTGTCCCCTTCCCCAGTTAAATATAAATAATAAGGAAGGTCTTTTTATGATTTCTAATAAAAATAACCATATTTTCACTTCAGAAAGTGTAAGTGAAGGTCACCCAGACAAAGTTTGTGACCAAATTAGTGATGCAATTCTTGATGCATGCTTAAGTGTTGATCCCAAATCTAGAGTTGCTTGTGAAACACTAGCTACTATAAATAGAGTTATAGTTGCGGGTGAAATTACAACCAAAGCAAATTTAGATATTGATAGTATTATCAGAGATGTAATCAAAGATATTGGATACACCGATAAAGATAGTGGTTTTAGCTATGATACTGTTGAAATAACCAATTTACTCCATTCTCAAAGTGATGATATTTCTAGAGGTGTTACTGAAGATACTAATTTATTTAAAGATCAAGGGGCCGGTGACCAAGGTATGATGTTTGGGTTTGCTTGCAATGAAACAAAAGAGTTAATGCCCTTACCTATTGTCTATTCTCATAAGCTTCTAAAAAAGGCCACTGCGCTTAGAAAAAACAAAGTAGTAGACTTTCTAAGACCTGACGCAAAGTCTCAAGTGTCAGTCGAATATGATAAGAATAACAAGCCTTTAAGAATTGCTACTGTTGTTATGAGTCATCAACACTCTGAAAATATTAGTAGAGAAGAATTAGAAACATTCTTGATCAATCAAGTAATAAAACCAACCTTTGCCTCGACCTCTTTATTAGATGATAAAACAAATTTCTTTATTAATCCTACAGGTCGTTTTGTTATTGGTGGTCCAGCAGGAGATACAGGATTAACAGGAAGAAAAATTATTGTTGATACATATGGCGGTATGGGTCGTCACGGAGGAGGGGCTTTCTCTGGTAAAGATCCTTCAAAGGTTGATAGATCTGCAGCCTATATGGCTAGATTTATTGCTAAAAATTTAGTTGCTAACAAGCTTTGTGAAAAGTGTGAAATTGAATTAGCTTATGCTATTGGAATATCGAACCCTATCTCAATTTATATTAACACCTTTAATACTGGTAAATTTAATCATAAAGAATTAGAGGTTATTGTTAGAAATAACTTTGATTTAACTCCAAAAGGAATTATAAATACTTTAGATTTATTAAAACCAATTTACAAAGATAATGTAAATTATGGACATTTTGGTGGAAAAGATGTTAGTTGGGAAAAAATTATTAAATTAGAAATTTAGAGTATAAGAAAGCCACTTCAAATAATTTATAAGAAGTGGCTTATTTTTTAATCTATAACTGAGTACTCAATATCAATATCAGAGGAATAAAATCCTGCCGGTAAGTCTGTATTTCCTTGCCAAGCTAATACAAATCTAGTTTCAATTATATTTTGATTTATACTATGTATTCCCTTTGGTACATTTAAGGAAGAAATAAATGGAATGTTATTATTTGGAGTAATATTATTTAGAATGCTTGAAGCTATTGCATTTACAAATAATAGTGTATCTACATTAGCGGTTCTTGTTCCAGGGACTCCAACAAACTTTTGACCTTGTATTTTTACCTCAAGGGTTCTTGGTTCTACTTGGTTTCCTTCTATGACTACTCGAAATTCTTTTGTTCTTCCAGACTCAGATATATTAAATCTATCATTGAAGTTATTTAAAATTGTTAAATCATTTAAAAGTCTTTCTTCTTCATAATAAATAACAGCAACATAACTTTCTATCTTAACTTCTCCCAATACTTTAATTACCAAACTATCATTTTCATATTTCAATTCATTTACAACTGCAAAGATAGGATTGATAAATAAAATAAAAAAGAGACTAAAAAATATAATATTTTTTACTTTTCTCTTCATATGCTTCTCCTAATAACTAATTTTACTTCATTAATTAGTTATATCTTTCTACTAACAACACATTACAAATTTAGTATACTTTAATTAAGCTGTCAATAATACAAAAAAAATTAATAATACTGACATTTCTATTTGTATAGATTAAATGTCAAATACTATTAATTTTATTAAATAAAATAATATATTTTATTTTACTGGTATTATTCTAATTTGTTTGTATAGACTATCGCCTTCACTTTTAGTTTCAATTCCATCAAATTCAGTTAAAGCAGTATGAACAAGTCTTCTTTCAAAGGGGTTCATTGGTTCTAATAATCTACTTCTACCACTATATTTTACTTGTTCAGCAGTTTTATAAGCTGTTCTTATAATCCTTTCTTCATGTCGTAATCTATAATTTTCACTATCAATTATTACTTTTTGATCTTGATCTAATCTACCAACAAAAACATTTGTTATTAATTGAATTGAATCTAAATTTTTACCTTTTCTACCAATAATTATAGATGAATTTTCACTCTCGATATTTAAACCGAGTTTTCTTTCTTTTCTAAAACTGACACTTACTTTTGCTTCATAACCCATTTTTGTTATTAATGTTGTTACAAACGTTATTACTTTTTCTTCAAAATCACTATTTATTGGAGCTTCATTTTCCTCAGAGGTATTATCTTTTCCATCATTAAAATAAATTTTTATTCTAACATTTTTTTTGAATAATCCTACTCTTTTGGGAGGAAGAATTTCAATATCAAAATCCTCCCTATCTATTTGAAGCTCTTCGACAGCATTTGAAATAGCTTCTTGTTCGCTACGTCCTTCAAATTCTCGAGTCATATATTTCTCCGTGGCAGAAAGAAGTTCTTTCTACTCATTTATTTCTACTTTTTCTTATTTTTCATGTTTTTAGAAAAGGCAATCTTATTACTCTTATTTGCTTTTACTTTACTATTATTCCATAATTGCTGCAAAATACTAATAGTATTCATTACTGACCAATATAATAATAACCCAGATGGTGCATTATATAAAACAAAGAAGAACATAACTGGCATACCATAAGTCATCATTTTCATCATTGAAGCGGATTGTCCACCAGCTGCACCTTGGCCAGACTGGGTAATTTTCATAGAGAAAATCATACTAACAGTGTAGAAAATTGGTAACAAGTGAATTTGATTCCCTATAAATGGAATTACAAATTTTAAAGTATATATAGTTTCTGGTTGAGAGAGGTCAGTTATCCATCCTGGAATAAACATTGCTCCTCTTAATTCAAAATGTTTGTTTAACAAGCCATAGAAAGCTATAAGAATAGGAAATTGTATCAACATCGGTAAGCAACCACCTATTGGGTTTATACTTTCCTTTTTGTACAAAGCAGACGTTTCTTTGTTTAGTTTTTCTGGATTATCTTCATACTTTTTCTTTAATTCTGCAATTTGAGGTCCCATAGCACTCATTTTAGCAGAGCTTTGCATTCCTTTTTTTGTTAAAGGATTGATCAGTATTTTTAAAATAATGGTTAACAAAATAATATCAATACCATAGTTTGGAATTACTTTATTTAACATGCTCAAGGCCCATTTTAAAATATTTTCCAACCAACCTAACCAAGAAGAAGCATCAACGGCCTTTTCTAAGTTTAAACCGGATAATCCAAATGAATTATCTCTAGCATTGTTGTATATAGATAAAGCTTCTGAAATTTCTGGACCACAATAGAATCTAAAGGTATCTGTATTATAAGAACTCTTTATAACTGGTCTTGTATAAAAAATACTATTAGATTGTGCTAAACCATCTAAATTTTGGTCTTGTGTTAAGGTAATATCATATTTTGTAGCATCTGGAATTGCAATTAATGCAAAATATTTACCGGCTAAAGCTGTCCAAGTAACATATTCTTGGATTAATTCTGTACCATCTACTTTAACAGTTTTCTTTTTTGAATCACCATCATATTTAGCATAGAATCTTCTATAAGAATAGTTATTATTACTCATAGTTTCAAAAGCTGGTCCAATTTGTGGTTCAAAAGCTAAAGTGTAAGAACTGTTTTCAAAATTTAAAGGTATTGCTTTATTTACACTGTTTTCAATATTAATATTTACTTCAAATAAATATTCATTTTCTCCAAAAGTATAAGTCTTTGTAATTTTAAAAGTATCACTAATATTTGAATTTTCATCTATTAGGGCAAAAGTTTTTGTAAATATAATATCATTTCCATTAATATAATAATTAAAATTTGCATCAATAGGATTTGTTCTATCTTTTCCTGCATACATTAATAAAGCATTCTTATCTGAATTACCTTTAAATAATAATTCTACTGGTTTACCATCTGTATTTAAATGTTGGTTAAGTTTAATTGATGAAATAGATGCACCTTTGGTATCAAAGGTAATATTTAATACACCATTTTCATAAGCAAATTCTTTTTCATTCGATTGATCTTTTACTGCTACAAAAGAACCAGGTTTACCTGAATTCCATGCTTCTGCTTCATTAATATAGCCATAATTAGTCGTTGAATCTAAAGTTATCTGTTGTGAAGATGCTTGACTTGATATAACATCTTGGTCTGAATTATTTACATTTTCTTGTTGAATAGCAATTTCTTGAGTTGGTACAATTTCTTGAGTTGGTACAATTTCTGGTGCAAAAAAGGTTGTTTGTATAAACATACCTAAAGTTACAACAACAATAGTTAGAAACATTGCTAATATAGTTCGTTTATCCATGTCTACTCCTGTAGATAACATATTAGGTTTTATACAGGAAATGGACTAAGGAATTTATTTATTCAAATAAATTCCCTGTTCTTCACAAAGATCTAGAATAGTTTTATCTAGTTTTTTGCTATCAAAAACCTTTCCTGGATACACTAAAAAAACAAAATCATTGCCAGAAATAAAATGCTCTTTCTCTTTTCTCCAAATTTCTTTTATTCTTCTGCGTATTCTATTTCTTTGAACAGCATTACCATAATGTTTCACAGGAATTACAATGATTCTATTATGATTTAAATAATTTGGAGCTAAAATTAGCTTAATACCACGCCTTGATGTAGCTTTACCGAGTTTAAAAGCATTATCAATTTCTGACTTTTTTTTTATTATCTCAAGCTTAGAAAGGCTTTTTCTCATCACAAACAGACAATTTACGTCTACCCTTAGCTCTTCTACGTGCTAAAATTTTTCTACCACCAACAGTGGCCATTCTTGCACGAAAGCCAAACTTCCTGTTTCTTTTAACTCTACTTGGTTGGTATGTTCTTTTTCCTTTATAACTCATGATTATCTCCAATTCATCGCTTTCGCGGATATGTTTCAATGCTATTTGGGGACAAGGCCCTTCGAGTTGCAAATTATATAGAGCAGAGCTATATCCGTCAAGTGCTTACCTACAAATAATATGTATAGATTTTATATTAGTTGTAGGAATTTCCTTTTTTATTTTGCTCAAAATATTTTTTTTACTCATATTTGCTTTCTGAAGCCAAGCTGGATGATCAGCTATTAAAATTAAAACATCATCTTTTATTTCTTTTATTTTCAAATGTTGTTTGAATTTTGTTTGAATTATATTATCCCATTTTTCATATATTTCAAAATTTAAAGGCCTTTTTTTATTTAAAACTGTTTTTAAATAAATTTCAACAAGTTTTTTGCTTGAAATGGAATCACCTTTGCAAATTCTATCATCCATTTATTTAAATTCTCCATTTTCAATAGTATAAACGCAACTTGTCTCTAAATCAATTTTATTAAAATATTTTTCTTCAGGAAGAAAAGTAAAAAAAGCTTGGCTGTAATCATTGAACAAAGAAAGAAATTTATCTCTTTTTTCATGATCCAATTCTAATAAAACATCATCTACTAATAATATTGGTTCTTTATTTGTTTTTATTTTAAAATATTTACATTGTGTTGCTCTCAGTACTAGAGAGGCTAAGCGTTGCTGCCCTGTTGATCCAATAGCCGATAACTCACCAAACTCTGTATTTACTGAAAACTTATCTCTATGGATGCCTACGTTAGTTAGTGATAATTTAATATCTCTATCTCTATTAGCTTTTAAATTTTCAATTATTTGATCTTCACTTTCAAAATTCTTCCAAGAACTTTTATATTCTAATTTTACATTATCTATATTAGAAACTTGTCGATATAAATCAGGAAATAACTCATTCATTTCCAATACAGCTTTTTTTCTTTCTTTCATAATTAAAAAACCATATTTAGCTAAATTATAATCATATACATCTAATAATTCATAACTACTGTTTTTTAATAGAGCATTTCGTTGTTTTAATATTTTATTATAATATCTTAAATCATCAAAAAAAATTGGGTTATACATACACATGGTTTGATTAAAATATTTTCTTCTAGATTCCGGGGTTCCTTTGATAAAAGCAATATCATCATGAGAAAAAACAATACAGGGAATATTATAAATTAATTGTTTTCTGTCGTGTATTATTTTTCCATCAATTTTTATTTCTCTTTTTTTATTTTCGATAGAAACTGATAACTGTCTTTTTTCCTGTTTATCAGTAAGAAAAAAAACATTTAATTTTAAACTTTTTGATGAGTAGGTTAGTAACTCTTTTAAATTTGAAGTTCTAAAAGAGGTACCATAACAAATAAAATAAAGTGCTTCTAATAAATTAGTTTTACCTTGTCCATTTGTTCCTATTAAGATTATTTGTTTTCTATCTAAATTTAAAGAATGCGTTAAATTTAAATTTCGAAAAGAATTACCTTGTATATTTAAAATTCTCATTATTTAGGTTGTATTGGCATTACAATATGCAAATAACTTTTTTCATGAGATTCAGGTAATAATTTTAAAGTTTTATTAGGTCCATCAAAGTTTATTGAAAAATATTCAATATCCATAGGTTTTAACGGATCTAAGAAAAAATTATAGTTAACTGCAATGTTTATCTCTTCACCATTATATTCACAATCAATTTCTTCGAGAGCTTGTCCTTGTTCTGTTATATCACTTGTTAAAATTAATTTGTTGGGCAAAATATTTAAAAAAATTCTATTGCTTTTATCTAATACAAAAAGTTTTACTCTATTAATAGCATCAATAGTATCCCTCAAATTTAAGATACATTTAAATTTTGTATCTTGAGGTATAATTCTATTGTAAACAGGAAAACCAACTTCTATTAAAGATGAATATAAAAATGTTTCATCAGCTAATCTAATTGAAATTAGATTTTTTTCTAAATAGAGCTCCATCTCACCAGTGTCTTCTAAAATTTTTGAAAGTATAATAATAAACTTGGTTGGGATAGTAACAGAAGGAAAATTAGGAACAAGCTCATCACATCTTTTTTTTATAAAAGATAAACGTTTTCCATCTGTTGCAACCATAGCAATTCCACCTTCAATTTTTTGTAAAAATTGACCACAAAGATAATGTCTTGATTCATCTTTTGAAGCAGCAAATTGTGTATGTTTAATCATATCTAAAAAATCTAAAGAATTAATTTTAAAAAATTCTTTTTTATCTGCAGATTCCATAGTAGGAAATTCTTTAGAATCTATAGTTTTTAATTCAAAATTAAAATGCTTTTCTGAACCTTTTGGATATATGTTTAAATTATCTGAATTGGTTTCTAAAATAATATTATTTATACCTGTAAAAGCTTTAAGGATATCACCTAATTTAGTACAAGAAACAGTTGTTTCACCTTCTTCAATTGTAATGACTGGAATAGAAGAAATATAACCCATATTATTGTCAGTTGCTTTTATAATTAATAAGTCTTGTGTTGTTTTCAAAAATACATTTGTTGTAATTGATATTGAGCTTTTTGTATTTTTAAAATCGTTGGCATTGAAAACCTTTTTAGCAAAAGACTCTTTATCGCACATAAATTTCATAATTTTAATCTCCTATTATTAATTATTATATATATAAATAGTTAATAATAATAGTAATAAGCCCTGTGGAAAAGTGGAAAACTCATCTAATTTCTTACACTATATTATTTTATTTAGGCACTTGCTTGTGTATAACTTGTGCATAACTAAAAAGTTATTAACAGGTTGTACACAAGCTCTACTTTAGTAAAAAAGTTATTAACAATTTATACACATCATATTAACAGGTTTTGCACAACTTTTCCACAAGTTTTACACTACTTATTAACAGGTTTTGCACAAGCAAAAAGAGGCTTTGCACAAGTTTTCCACAGGTTATACACAAGTTATTAACAAGATATCCACAAGTTATGCACAAGGGATATAAAATTATTAAATTGAAAAGCGTATACATATATAACAAAAAAAGGTGTTAATTTGCATTAAAAAAATAACCCTTTGCTCAAAAGAGTTAAGAAAATATAGGTAATATTTATTATTTTATGATAATGAAAGCAATGATTTTTTTATTGATTCTAAGTCTTTACTTAAATCTATATTAGAAGATTTAGCCTTTTCAACTTTTTCTATTGCATGCATTATTGTTGTGTGATCTTTACTAAAATCATATCCAATTTCTGTTGTTGAAAAAGATGTTAATATTCTTGAAAGGTATATAGCAATTTGTCTAGCATTTACTATTTTTTTATTTCTTTTTTTACCTTTAATATCATAGGAAGTAAGGTCAAAATATTCGGCAGTAGCTCTTATAATTTTATCAACTGAAAGATTTTTTAGAGCACTATTTTCACCGGATAATGAAGAGGCAATTAGCTCTTTTGTTTTGTCTAAAGTGAGTTTCGTTTTAGTGAAATTATTAAAGGCAGAAAGCTTTGTAAAAGCAGCTTCTAAATCTCTAACATTGGTATTAATATTTTGGCATAAATAATCAATAATTTCGTCATTGATAATATAGTTTCTCTCTTTATTTTTGACCCTTAATATCTTTACTTTTGTCTCATATTCAGGTGGTCTTAAGTCTACATTGATTCCTCTAGAGAATCTACTTTTTAATCTATCTGTCATAGACTTTAATTCATTAATTGGTCTATCACAAGTAAAAACCATTTGTCTGCGAGTTTCATATAAATCATTAAAGGTGTGGAAAAGCTCTTCTTGAATTCCTTGTTTATTTTGTAAAAAATGAATGTCATCTATCAAAAGAATATCAACTTTTCTATATTTATTTTTAAAGTTATTTATTTGAGAATTTGATCCAAGTGAATTGATAAATTCATTTGTAAATTTTTCAGCAGTAACGTAAATTACTTTTAATCTATCATTATTTGTTAAAACATAATTTCCAATGGATTGTAATAAATGTGTTTTTCCTAAACCAACTCCCCCATAAATCAAACAAGGGTTATAAGCTATACCAGGTTCTTTTGCGATGGCATAAGAAACATTATAAGCTAAACTTGTGTTATCTCCCATAATAAAAGAATCAAAGGTATATCTCTTGTTTAGATTGCTTTCTTGCTTTCTTGTATTTAGTTTTTTTTCTTGAAAGTTAGTATTTATTATTTTTTTGGGTGGTTTGTAGGACTTCTCATTTTCATCCATTTTATCAGGTTTGTTGTTATTCAAATTATTATTCAAAGTATTTATTGCTGTTGATACTTTATTTTTAGATTCTTTTGCTAAAGAGTTTTCACACTTTTTCTCATTAACAATAAAAACAACTTCTAATTTGTCATCATTTAATTCAGATAAAGCTTCATTTAATATTTTTAAATATTGGTTCGTATAATAACCTTGTCTAAATTCAGAAAAAGCATCAATAAATATTTTACTATCTTTTGCATGGACAAATTCCATTTTGCTGTTTTCTGCAGATTTATTATTTTGAATTAATTTATCTAATATTTTATCCCATAAATCTGAATAGAACTCTTGCGTATTAACCATAAAAATATAATATCCTTTCTTAATAAGGGTTGCAAGCTTTTTTATAAAAAATTTTTTGTCTAAATTTTCATAATTTTTAGTATAAATAGCAGTAAAAAAAACCAATAAAAATGTATTATAAAATATATTTTATTTGTTTTTATAAAAGACTTTACTTACCTTATAATATAATAGTGATTACTTGTAACTTAGTCTTGATTTTGATATAATAAAATAGTTAAAAGGTGTTTTATTTTTATAATAAAAGCTTCTTCTATTAATTATGTTTAATAGTAAAAGAATAAACCTAAAATATGTGCAAAGCTATTAACATTATGAATAGAATTATTCTATTTTTTAAATTTATCTGCACAAATAAGGACTTATCATGATAGACGGTATTAAAAAAGACGAGGCTGAGGCATCAGTAGAAGATTTTATTGAGACTTCAAATACTGAAAATAAAAGTGATTATGATGCTGGCAATATTCAAGTTTTAAAAGGCTTGGAAGCCGTGAGAAAAAGACCTGGTATGTATATTGGTTCTACCGGTGTTGAAGGTCTACATCACTTAGTATATGAAGTTGTTGATAATAGTATTGATGAAGCTATGGCTGGTTTCTGTTCCACTATTCAAGTAACTCTTGATATTGGGGAAGATGGCAACGAAAGATGTATTGTCGAAGATGACGGTAGAGGTATTCCTGTTGATTTGCATCCAACTGAAAAAAAGAGTTCTTTAGAAGTTGTATTAACACAATTGCATGCAGGTGGTAAATTCGATAAAAACTCATATAAAGTTTCCGGAGGTCTTCATGGTGTTGGTGTTTCTTGTGTAAACGCCTTATCTGACTATCTAGAAGTTAATGTTTTTAGAAACTCTGAGATATATAAACAAGTTTATAGAAAAGGTGTTCCACAAAATGATGTAAAAAAAGTTGGAAACACAGATAAAACTGGAACAATAATCATTTTTACACCAGACTTTTCAATTATTGAAAGAAATAGCTTTAGCTATGAAACTTTAGCCAATAGATTTAGAGAACTTTCTTTTTTAAACAAAGGTATTTCAATTACCGTTATTGATAAAAGAATTAAAGATGAGCTTAAAAAAGAAACTTTCCATGCAGAAGGTGGTATTGCCCAATTTGCATTATATTTAAATGAATACAAAAAAGTGTTACATGAAACTCCAATTTCTTTTGAAGGTGAAAAAGATAATATAAAGGTTGAAGTAGCACTTCAATACAATGATAAATATGATCAAAAAATAATAACCTTTGTAAATAATATTAATACAAGAGAAGGTGGAACTCACCTTTCTGGTTTTAAAGGTGGTTTAGCTAGAACAATTAATAACCAATTGTTAAAAAACACTAAATTATTGAAAAAATTTGCTGAGAAATTAGATTCTTCTGATATTGCAGAGGGTTTAACAGCCATTGTTTCTGTAAAAATGCCTGAACCACAGTTTGAGGGTCAAACTAAGATGAAACTTGGAAACTCTTCAGTTTCTGGCTTAGTTCAATCTCTTGTTTATGAAAAGCTAGGTAATTATTTTGATGAATTTCCAGCTATTACTGAAATAATTCTAACTAAAATAATTGGTGCCGCTTTAGGTAGAATTGCTGCAAGAAAGGCTAGAGAGCAAATAAGAAAGAAATCTGATGGTGGTGGACTTCCTGGTAAATTGGCACCTTGTTCAGAAAAAGATCCTGCTAAATGTGAAGTTTACATAGTTGAAGGGGACTCTGCTGGAGGCTCTGCAAAACAAGGAAGAGATAGATCTTTCCAAGCTATTTTACCTCTTTGGGGAAAAATGCTTAATGTTGAAAAAGCTCAAGAATATAAAGTTCTTGGTAATGAAAAATTGCAACCAGTAATTCAAACACTAGGTGCTGGAATTACAAGATACAATAATGTACAAGGTGATGAAGATGATATGGATAATGTAACTTTTGATTTGGAAAAAGTTCGTTATCATAAAGTTATTATTATGGCTGATGCTGATGTTGATGGCTCTCACATTAGAACTTTGTTATTAACCTTCTTTTACAGATATATGCAACCATTAGTTAAAGCTGGATATGTTTATTTTGCTATGCCCCCTTTGTATAAAATAACAGTAAACAAAAAAGTTTTTTATGCTTATGATGAAGGGGCAAGAGTAAAAATTCTTGATGACAATAATATTACTGTTAATTCTAAAGGTGTTTCAATACAAAGATATAAAGGTCTTGGTGAAATGAATCCAGATCAACTTTGGGATACAACAATGAACCCTGAAACTAGAATGATAAGCAGAATTAAACTAGATGATGCTGAAGAAGCAGATAGAGTTTTTTCTATGTTAATGGGTGAAGATGTTGCACCAAGAAGAGAATTTATTGATGCAAATGCAGCATATGTTTCTAATTTAGACATTTAAAAAGGATATCTTTATGGATGATGAACAAATAATTGAAAATAACGAAAGAGTAATAGATATAGAAGTTTCTAAAGAAATGAAAACCTCATATTTAAATTATGCTATGTCTGTTATTGTATCTCGGGCTTTACCTGATGTACGAGACGGATTAAAACCAGTACATAGACGTATTTTATTTGATATGTATGAAATGGGATTAAGAGCAAATAGCAGTTATAAAAAGTGTGCAAGAATTGTTGGTGATGTTTTAGGTAAATATCACCCACATGGAGATAGCTCAGTTTATGAAGCACTAGTTAGATTGGCGCAAGATTTTTCCCTCAGATACCCTGTTGTAGCTCCACAAGGAAACTTTGGATCAATTGATGGTGATCCACCAGCTGCTATGAGATATACTGAATCAAAAATGAGTAAAATTGGTGAAGAAATGCTTACAGATATTCATAAAGATACTGTAGATTTCGGACCAAACTATGATGATTCAATGACCGAGCCCACAGTTTTACCTGCAACTTTTCCTTTCTTATTAGCTAATGGTTCAAGTGGTATTGCTGTTGGTATGGCTACAAATATGGCACCACATAATATTTCTGAAATATGTGCCGCTATTGAAGCTGTTATCCTGGATCCAGATATTACAATTGACGAGTTAATGAGTAATTATATAAAAGGCCCTGATTTTCCAACTGGAGCAAATATTTGCGGACTAACTGGAATCAAAGATGCTTTTACAACTGGTAGAGGTAAAATTATTATAAGAGCTTCTTATGAAATTGAAACTCCCGATAAAGGTAGAGACCAAATTATTTTTTCTGAAATGCCTTATCAAGTAAATAAAGCTGAATTGGTTAAAAAAATTGACTCCTTAAGAAAAGATAATATAATTGCTGGTATTGCCGCAGTTAGAGATGAATCTGATAGAAATGGAATAAGGCTTGTTGTTGAATTAAAAACAGGAGCTCCAGCTATTGTTGTTTTAAATATGTTATTCGTTAAAACAACTTTACAGACTAATTTCAATGTTAATAACTTGGCTCTAGTTAGTGGAAGACCTAAATTATTAAATTTAAAACAAATGCTAGTTTATTACATTAAACATAGAGAAGATGTTGTTACAAGACGAACTCAATTTGAATTGAAAAAAGCACTAGAAAGAGCTCATATCTTAAGAGGTTTAAAAATTGGTCTTGATAATATTGATGAGATAATACGCATTATAAAAAGCAGTGCAAATAATACAGTAGCAGGTGATAGCTTAGTATCTAATTTTGCATTAGATGAAATTCAAGCCCAAGCAATAATTGATATGAAACTTGGACGTTTGTCTCAATTAGAAGCTAGCAAGATTTTAGATGAATTAGGTGAATTGGAAAAGAAAATTGATTATTACAATTCTTTATTAGCTGATGCGCAGAAAATTCTAGATGTTGTTTCTCAAGAAACAAAAGAATTAGCTTTAAGAGTTGGTGTAAAGGATAAAAGAAGGACTATAATTCATCCTGAAGAAATAGGACAAAGTAATTTAGAAGATTTCATAAAAGAAGAAGATGTTGTTGTTTTAATAAGCAATAAAGGTTTTGCTAAACGTATTCCTATTGAAGAATATAAAGCACAAGGAAGAGCTGGAAAAGGTTCTAGAACAACAAAATTACAAGAAGCTGATTTTGTAGAGCATATGTTTGTTGCATCTACTCATGAATATGTAATGTATGTTACTGATGCAGGAAAAGCTTATTATACCAAAGTGTTCCAAATTCCCGAAGCTTCTAAAAATTCTAAAGGATCAAGCATAAAGAATCTCTTACAATTAAATACAGAAGAAAAAATAACTACTATATTTAACTTTAAAGAATTTGATGAAGATAAATACTTAATGGTTGCTACTAAACTTGGTGTAGTAAAAAGATGTAGATTAGATTTGTTTAAAAATGCCAGATCTAAAGGTGTTATAGCTGTTGTTTTAGATGAAGGTGACGAGTTATTACATTGTGAATTTGTCCAAGATGAAGATGATGTTATGCTCGTTACTAAAAATGGTCTTGCCCTTAGGATGAATGCAAATGATGTAAGAGCTATGGGAAGAGCAACTCATGGTGTTCGAGGCATAAAACTACGTAATGATGATAATGTTGCTGGCTTGTTAAAGGTTGATAGTGATAAGAGAGTTCTTATGGTTACTGAAAAAGGTAAGGGTAAACAAGTAAAGTATGATCAATTTATGAACCATCACAGAGGAACCCAAGGACAAAAAATCTTTAGAATTGGTGATAAGAGTAGCACAATAATTAATGCTGTATCTGTAAGTGATGAAAATGATATTGTTTGCGTAACATTGCTTGGACAAACTATTAGAATTCATGTTAAAGATATTTCTACTCAAGGAAGAACTGCTAGTGGAGTTCGTGTTGTAACTATGAAACGTCCTGATGATCACATTGTTGCTTTGGCCTCTACTACTATATATGAAGAAGAGAGTGAAGAAGAAGTAAAACAAGACTCTATAGAACAAGTTGTTGTTGAGAAAGGAAATAACGAAGAATAAATCGAAGTTTTCATAAAAAAATAAAGGTAATTACATTACCAATAATAATCACCTATTGTAATCAATAGGTGATTATTATGTACTTTCAGTGATAATTAATTAAATGAGAATAAAGAGATTTTGTTCTTATATAAAGAAACAATATAATAAATTTTTATGGTAACTATATACCCTGTAAAGATTTATATAAGAGATAATCCAAACATTCTTTTCATATATATATTTGAAATAAAAAAACCCACCAAAATAATAAAATTTAAGGCAAATTATCACAAAGTTTGATTAAAAATATGTGGATAGTAAAAGAAAAAACAAATGAAAAGTAGAAAAAAAGATACCCACATTTTGTAATACAACAAAAAATGGGTAAGTAAATAACAGAAGACTTGATTATATTAACGCTACTTTTGGCATTTGTATACAAAAATATTTAATAAAAAAAATACACTACAAATAAATGTGGTGTATTTTAATATAAGGTTAATGTTTCACATTAAACATTTTCTACAACAAGTTCTGAATCTATTTTGTCGCGTAAATATCTTTCGACGCCACCTTTAAGGGTCATTTGGGACATTGGGCAACCAGCACAAGCACCTTGTAAACTTACAAAAACTGTTTTTCCATCTAATTTGATAAATTCAATATCTCCACCATCATTTTGTAAAGAAGGACGAATATCTTGTATTGCTGCTTTAATTTTATCTATCATTGTAATCTCCTAATAATTAATTTTATATAAAACTAGTATACTAAAAAATAAATCTATCGTCTAGAAATAATAATTACTTTAGGCATATTTTATTTTTTGTTACTGACAATCTCCTTTTTATGGCTTATATTTATATTATGAGTGCAAAAAAAATAATTTTTTTAAACCAAAAAGGTGGAGTCGGGAAAACAACAAGTGTTGTTAATCTTGGTGCTGCTTTGGCTTTAAATGGGAAAAAAGTATTAGTTATAGATTTTGACGCACAAGGAAACCTTTCCAGCTCTTTATCTGCTGATAAAGGTGTTTCTGGAATTTATGAAGTCATCTCTAAACAAGTACTTGCAAGTGAAGTTTGTCAAAAGACCTGTATTAATAATTTGGAAATAATTCCTGCGAATATTGATATAGCAGGCTTAAATATCGAGTTGGTTAATGTAGAAGATAGAAACTTTAAAGTAAAAGAGGCTTTAGCTATATTAGAGGACAAGTATGATTATATTATAGGGGATTGTCCCCCATCGCTTGCTCTTGTAACAGTTAATACTTTAGTTTGGGCAAATTATGTAATAATACCAATGCAATGTGAATATTTAGCCATGGAAGGTTTAAATTTATTAATCAGAACTGTAGTTAGTATAAAAAGATCCCTTAACAAAAACCTTGAAATTATTGGTATTTTGTTCACTATGTTTAGTAAAAGGAATAAGTTAGCCAATGAAGTTGTTGAGGATGTATCCCAATATTTTGATTCTCTAGTATTTGAGACTAAAATTCCACGAAATGTTAGACTTTCTGAAGCACCCTCTCATGGATTACCAATTTTTGCTTATGATAACAACTGCTTAGGAGCTAAGGCCTATAAAAATTTTGCACAGGAGGTGTTAGACCGTGTTGAATAATAAAAAGAAAGGCTTAGGAAAAGGGATGGGTTCTTTAATTGATGGCTTTCAAATGGAAGATATATTTTCAACTAAGTTTGATAAATCTGATAATAAGCATAAAGATTCTAATATAATTCTCCATGTTTCAATAAATCAAATTAAACAAAATAAAGAGCAACCACGAAAATATTTTGATGACAAGGCTTTAAAAGAATTGGCACAATCTATAAAAGAACAAGGCATATTACAACCAATATTGGTTGAAGAAATTGAAAATAATAAATACTCTATAGTAGCTGGAGAGAGAAGATTTAGAGCTGCAAAAATTGCGGCTCTAAATAAAATCCCTGTAATTGTTAAAAAATTTACTGATATTAGTAGATTAGAAGTGGCTTTGATTGAAAATATACAAAGAGAAAATTTAAATCCAATTGAAGAAGCAGCTGCTTATTCATATTTATTACAAGAAACCAAAATTACTCAGGAAGAGTTAGCAGAAAAAATTGGAAAAAGTAGATCCTCTATAAGCAATACTATAAGATTGCTACAATTACCCAAAGAAATGCAAGAAGGTTTAATTACTGGTATTTACACTCCAGGACATGCACGTGCTTTACTATCTTTGGTTAATCCTGCTGATAGGGTTTTATTACTAGAGAAACTCAATAAAGAGGAGGTCTCTGTAAGAGAAGCTGAAAAATTAGCAAAGGCTTTAAATAATGGTCATCGAGATGTTATTTCTAAAAAACCTCCAAAAAATGACCAACATAATGTAAAAAATATAGAAACTATAGAATTTCAAGATAAATTTATCCAAGCTGTAGGAAATAAAGTTGAAATTAAAGGCGATATATATAAAGGTAAGATTGTGATATCTTTCAATAGCGAAGAAGAATTAGAAGAATTATTTCACAGATTATCCCAAGGGAAAGATCTATTTGAAGTATAAGGAGCAAAACAATGAGTAAACAATTAGAAGATGGTTTATATGCAATTATCAAAACAGATAAAGGTGATATAACATTAAATTTAGAATTTGAAAAAACACCAATGACAGTTATGAATTTTGTAGGATTAGCAGAAGGTGCTTTAAATAAAGAAGATGAAGGTACTCCTTTTTATGATGGTTTAAATTTTCACAGAGTAATTGATAAATTTATGATTCAAGGTGGATGTCCTCTTGGAACAGGAACAGGCGGACCTGGATACAAATTCCCAGATGAATTTGATTCCTCACTACGTCATACTGAGCCAGGAATGCTATCAATGGCAAATTCAGGGCCCGGAACAAATGGCTCTCAATTTTTCATAACACATGTTGAAACACCTTGGTTGGATGATAAACATACAATCTTTGGAAAAGTTATTGATGGAATGAATATTGTTAATTTGACAGTTCAAGGAGATAGAATTAATACAATATCTATTGAAAGAGTTGGAGAAAAAGCAGAAGCTTTTGTTGCTTCACGTGAAAAATTTACTCAAATGATGAATAATTTAAATAAAGGAAAATTAGATAAACTTAAAAAAAAGAGAGCAAACGTCTTAAAATCAATAAAAAAAGCTTATCCTAATGCAAAAGAAACAGATTCTGGTTTATTATATGTAATTAATAAAGACGGTGACAAAAAAGAAAGTCCTAAAATGGGTATTAATGTTACAGTTCATTATGAAGGAAAATTATTAGATGGAAAAGTTTTTGATTCATCTAAAAATAGAGGTGTGCCAGCTTCTTTTCAAATAGGTACAGTTATTGAAGGTTGGAATGAAGCTCTTCAAACAATGACTAAAGGAGAGGAAAGAACTTTAATTATTCCTCCTGAATTGGGATACGGAGAAGGTGGTTTTCCTGGAGTAATTCCTCCTAATGCTTATTTAATTTTTAATGTTGAATTATTAGATTTCTAAATTAAATATAACAATATTAAAGCATCTAGAAATACTAGGTGCTTTTTTAATGCATTTATCAATTATATGATATACTAATTAACATAACTATTAGGAATTAACATTATGAAAAATAAAAATATTAAATATGTTTGCAGCGCATGTGGTAAAGTAGAATCTAAATGGATGGGACGATGCACTACTTGTGGTAACTGGAATTCTTTTGAAGAACAAATAGTTGAAAAAGAAGAAAAAAGTGGAAAGCGTGTAAATATTTCTACCCAAAACAAACCTGTAATTTTAAGCGATATTGAAATAGAAAGTGAAATGAGATTTCTCACCGGTTTTAATGAATTTGATAGAGTATTAGGCGGCGGTATAATGAAAGGTTCCGCGATTTTACTAGGAGGAGAACCTGGTATAGGTAAATCAACCTTGATGCTACAAACCGTTGCAAATTGTTCCCAGCAGTATAAAGTTTTGTATGTTAGTGGTGAAGAATCTGCTTCACAAATTAAGCAAAGAGCAAATAGGCTAAATTTAAATTCTAAAAATATATACATTTATAATGATACAAAAGTTGAGAATTTACTGGATGTAATTGATGAAATTAAACCTCAAATAATTGTAGTAGATTCTCTGCAAACCCTATCTTCATCCCAAATTGCATCTATAGCAGGCTCATCTACTCAAATGAGAAGTTGTGCTATGGAGTTGGTGGGTAAGATAAAACAAATGGGATCGGCTCTTTTCTTTATTGGCCATGTTACCAAAGATGGAACTATAGCCGGACCTAAAATTATTGAGCACCTTGTTGATACAGTTTTATATTTTGATCAAACAACCACAGGTGTTAGAATTGTTAGAGCTGTAAAAAATAGATTTGGATCTGTTGATGAATTGGGTATTTTTATGATGAGTGATAAAGGATTAACTGTTGTAGAAAATCCATCCGGTTTATTTTTAAATAAGAGAGCTAAAGGTCATTTACCACCAGGTATTTCATTTACATCTGTAATAGAAGGCTCAAGAACTTTTATTGTTGAAATTCAAGCTTTAACAATTCCCTGTAAAAATGGTTATTCTAAAATTCACAGTGATAGAATTGATGTTTCACGTGTAACAAGAGTAGCCGCTATTTTAGAAAAACATGCTAATTTACACTTTAGTGATTATGATATTTATGTAAATGTAGGTGGAGGAATTAAGCTAAAAGAAGTTTCAATAGAATTAGCACTTGCCATTGCATTAACCTCTTCTTTAAAGGGCGAAGCTTTTAGAGAACATTGTATAGCTTTTGGAGAATTAAGCTTAGCTGGGGAAGTAAGACCTGTTACCTTCAGTAGTAAGCGAATCAAAGCTGCCAGTGAAATGGGTTTTGTAGAAGTTATTAGTCCTCATAGTAGTTCATCAAAAAAAATCAAAAACTATAAATGCCATCATATAACTGAAGTATTAAATATTGTTTAACATAAAAAAAGCCTCTTTGTTTTAAAAGAGGTTTATATTATTAATACTTAGCATTTGTTAAGTCAAAATAGTTAAAAGTACTGGGAATCCTATAAAAGTACCAATCGCAGATCCAATTGAACATACCAAGAAAACATAAAGACCGTGTAAAGCTCTATTTTTATACCAGCCCTTAAGCGATAGAGCATCATCACCCATATTGTTAAAGTCTTTAACACTTGGCTTTTTTAATTTATATTCAAGCAGCCCTGAAACTAAACCAACACCAATTGTTGGATTTAAACTTGTAAAGGGAGCAGCCATCATACTAATTAAGATATTAATAGGATGAGCTAAGGCTATAATACCTCCAATACCAGTAAAAATTGCATTTACCATGACCCAATAGCTAAACAACTTTATTCCTTTAGTCCAACCAGATTGAGCAAATCCATAAATAATTATTCCAATTATTAGAGTAGGAATAATATAAGTTAAGTATTTAGAAATTTTACTTGGTTTTGGAACCGTAGTAATTTCATCAATGTTAGTACCAAGTTTTCCTTCATCCAAGGCCTGTAAAGTTTTTAAAATACCTTTAGTATGGCCAGCTCCTATAACACCAAGCTTTTTATCGCCTTTAGCTAGAAACATGTTTGTTGCAAGAAATAAATCCCTTTCATCAATTAATACTTTTTTAATTGTTGGTAACTCTTTAGCCATTTCATTTAGCATCGTTTCTAAGACATCAGCTTTTTTAAGTTCAGCTAATTCTTTTTCAGAAACTTCTTCTTTGCTAAAAGCAGCAGAAATTAAAGTTGCTAACAATTTCATTTTGTTCCAAAAATTTGATTTTCTCCAAGCTCTTTTAAAAGTTGTTTGAATTTCTCTATCACAAAATGAAAAAGGGATATTTTTTTCTTCAGCTAATTTTGCAGCGCTAAGAATTTCTTCACCAGGGGTAATACCTGTAACATTTCCCATTCTTTTTTGAAAAGAAGCTAAAGCCATATTTGCAAGAAGTAAAAATCCTTTTCCTTCTTTCAGAACTTTAGTTATTGTTTTATCACTCCAAGTTTGATTGTCGTTTTTATTTACATATCTTGTTTTATCTAGTTCAATGCAGATTCTATCTGGGGCATATTCTTCAATATAGGATTCAACTTCGTTAACGCTTTCTTTTGAAATATGTGCAGTTCCAATTAAAAGGAGTTCACGGTTGTCGTTAAATCTAATTAAATGAACGGTGTCGCTTTGTTTTTCAATATTCATGACTCAAAATATACTCTGCAAAAGCAAATGCGTAAAGACATTTTGAATATTATATATTATAAAAACAATGGTTTTTATTGATTTTAGTAATTATTTCTAATATGGTGCTTTTATGGAAACAGTATTGTATTTATCTAAATTAATAGGGGCCCTGGTTTTGGGGATATTGATTGGGAAAAAAACGCCTAAAAAAATATTAAAAAAATCTGATATTTTGTTATCCATATCTTTGTATTTATTATTATTTTTTATGGGTATAAATACAGGTGCAATAGAAAACATTTTATCTGAATTAAATTCTATTGGATTTAAAGCTTTAATTGTTACAATATTTTCATTGGGTGGAACAATCCTAATAGCGACAATAGCCTCGTTTATTATTAATTTCAAAAAGAAAAATTTTGTAAATCAAGATGGAACAATAAAAAAGAATATTGGTGTTATCACAAGCAGGGATATTAACGCAGCATATAAGTCTAAATTGAGTGAAGAAGCTAAGATTCAAGTAAAAAGACATTGGTTTGTTCGATCAATATATGTGATTAAAGAGCCACTATTATTGGTTTCGACGGTAATTTTAGGTTTGTTGTTTAAATTGTATACACCAATCTTTGATTGGTATACTCCAGATTTTATAACTTTCTTACTATATTTTTTATTATTTTTTTCGGGGCTTGGTATAATAAACTCAGAAATAAAAATTAAAGAGATCTTTGACTCTCCAATATTGTTATTATTACCTCTTTGGACTATTTTAGGTACTTATTTTGGAGCCATTATATTAGCTTTAATTTCAGAGTTTACTATAAGTGAAAGTATGGGCGTTGCTTCTGGTTTTGGTTGGTATAGTTTGTCAGGAATTATGATTACAGATTTAGGATATCCAATATTGGGTTCTATTTCTTTTTTAAGTAATATTTTTAGAGAAAGTTTTTCTTTCTTTTTAATCCCTTTATTATCTAAATTTGGAAGAAGGTTTTATTATCCATCAGTTTGCATAGGAGGCGCCACTACAATGGATGTCACCCTACCTATTATTACATCCCATTTTGGACCCTCAGTTATGATTCCATCTATGTATCATGGAGTGTTTATGACTTTAGTGGTTCCTTTCTTAATACCATTATTCTTCTAAAAGTAAAATAAATTGAGCAAGGATAACTAGAGAATTTTCTTTTAATAGTCTTAAATAGAAATTTCCTGTTTGCTTTAAATTGTTTGAACAAGAAATTTGCATCAAGGTTGCAAAAAGATTTTCTTCAGAAGGTAAAAAGGGAAGTTGAATAAATTTATATTTTCCAAGTTCAATTTTCATATCATATGCTGGGAGAGGAATTTCCTGGCCTTTATTAACAGCTTCAACTATAGATTCATTTGGTGTATCTGCAAAACCGGCTTCAATAACTTCAAACGTGATAGTATCTGAACTGGTATATTTAATATTCATGCAGCATTCTGAGGCAACAGTGCTACAATCGAGTTTTTTAATTAATTGCTGATAAACACTTTCAATATCTTGTTTTTGAGAGGTTGTTTCTTTAGTATAAACAATAGGTTGAAAGAGGTTTAAATTAATGGTTTTAAAGTTATTCATGAACACAATTATAAAGAGAAAAAAAGTTATCGTCTATGTTAGAAACTGAAAAATTTTTGAATTATAAAATAATTAAATCCAATAAATTTAAAAGACTTACAATTACTATACAAAGATCCCAGCATATTGTTGTAAGTGCCCCAAATCGAGTTTCTGATAAAAAGATAACTGAATTTATTGAAAAGAATGAGCAGTGGATAAATAAAAACCTTGAACGACTGGAAATGGAAACAGCAACAAAAAGCCATACCTATTTAGAGGGAGATGTTTTTTTGCTTTATAGGGAAACTTATAAATTAGCATTTAATATTATTGATGATGAGTTATACAATACATTAGAGGGAATTGTAGAAAATATTATTATTGAAAGAGAGAAAAAACTTATAATAATTCCTTTATATAATAAAAATCTTTGCCAAGACAGTTTAAGAGATATCGTCTTAGAGTTTTACAAACAAGAAACCCAAAGAATTATTGATACTTTATTTGAAGAAAAACCTTTTTTAAAACAACTTAAACATAATATTGCCAAGATAAAAATTCAAAAATCTAATAGCAGATGGGGTTCTTGTTCTAAAAATAATAACATTAATTTTTCCTTTAGATTAGCAATGCTTCCTACCGAGTGTATTGAATATGTTATTTTACATGAAATAACTCATATAACTGAAAAAAATCACCAAATCACTTTTTATAAAAAGTTAGAAGAACTTTGCCCTAATTATTTAAAATATGAGAGAGAAATTAAGAGAATAGAAAGATCTTATAATATCTCATTAGCTTAAGCTAACAAAATGCTTGAAAATTATATAATTCAAGTTATATCTTCT
>CAZJGS010000001.1:0-81596 GCA_964545735.1 uncultured Spirochaetaceae bacterium | reverse complement strand
AACTAAAAAAAATTAGATTATTTTAAACAAGACATTTTTGTAGCCGGTTGACAGATAAAAAAATGCACCAACAAATATTAGTTATTAGGCTAAGTTTGTGGTGCATTTGATTTATTAAAAGTATTTATCTATTTTCTTTTATTTAGAGGTACTACTTTTCTGTGATTAAGACCAGTATATACTTGTCTTGGTCTACCAATTTTTTGGTATGGGTCTTTATTCCATTCTAAGTAATGAGCGATCCAACCAGGAAGTCTACCAAGGGCAAACATTACTGTAAACATTGATGAGGGTATTCCCATATAATGGAAAATAATACCAGTATAGAAATCAACATTTGGATATAAATTCTTTTCAATAAAGTAGGGGTCTTTTAATGCTGTTTCTTCAAGTTGAAGAGCAATGCTTAATAAAGGGTCTTTACTTGCGTCATCGCCAATAACATCACTACAAAGTTTTTTTGCAATTTTAGCACGAGGATCATAAGTCTTATAAACTCTGTGACCAAACCCTGAAAGTCTAAAATCATCATTTTTGTCTTTAGCTTTTCTGATTATTTCCTCAATACTCCAACCTTCATCAAGAATTTTTTCAAGCATTTCGAGAACAGCTTGATTTGCTCCCCCATGTTTTTTGCCCCAAAGAGCACAACAACCCGCAGAGACAGAGGCATAAAGGTTAGCAGCAGAGGATCCAACTAATCTAACAGCAGTAGTTGAGCAGTTTTGCTCATGATCAGCGTGTAAAATAAGTAGTTTATTTAGAGCTTTAACTTGTTTTTCATCTGGCACATAGTTTTTAACAGGAGAGTCAAACAACATGTGTAAAAAGTTTTCGCAATACGAATACTTGTATGAGGGGTTAATAATATCTTGACCTTTAGACTGCCTATAAGTAAAAGCAGCAATGGTTCTCATTTTTGATAAAAGCCTAGTTACAGTTAAATCTACATGATCTTCTGGATTTTCTTCATCTTCTAGTTCTGGATAGAATGCTGAAAGAGATGCAACCATTGCAGAAAGGATGCTCATTGGATGAGCTCTTTGTGGATAACTTTGGAAGAATAATTGCATATCGGAATGTAACATTGAGTGATTGTTTAATAATTCTTGATAATCTAGTCTTTCTTCTTTGTTTGGTAGTTTATCTTTGATTAATAAATAAGCAACTTCTACGAAATCACAATTTTCAACCAAATCTTCAATATCATAACCTCTGTATCTTAAAATACCATTTTCACCATCAACAAAACAAATTGAACTTTGGCAAGAGCCAGTATTTGCAAATCCAGGATCATACGTTAAGATTCCTGTTTTTGCTCTTAAGGACGAAATATCAATAGATGTGATCCCAACATTATCTTCAATCACATCTAATTTAATTTCTTTATCATTAATTTTTAAGCTTGCACCTTCTTTGAATATTTTCATATTTACTCCTTTTTTTCTGAACTATTAATTTTTCGTAGTGCTAGGATTAGGGCTTGAGTTCCAAGCTTTCCTTTGCCGGACTTTTGTAATTGTTCATATATTGTTTCAACCAACACTAAAGTTGGTAAATTTAAATCTATTTTTTTACATTCATCCAAGGCTATTTTCATATCCTTAATAAAATGATCTATGTAAAAACCAGGTTCATAATCATCATTTATAATTCTAGGTGCTAGGTTTTCAAGTGACCAACACCCGGCGGCTCCACTTTTTATTGTATTTACTAAAGTAGTCAAATCTAAACTATTTTTTTCAGCATATAGTAGCGCTTCGCAAACTCCACCCATTGTCCCTGCTATGGCTATTTGATTTGCCATTTTGGTGTGACTTCCAGATCCGGCTCCTCCAAGTAGAGTATAGCTTTTGCCTAGAATCTTGAAATATTCGCTAATTTTTTCAAAGGTATCTTTATCGCCACCAACCATAATTGAAAGAGTCCCGTTTTTAGCTCCAATATCTCCTCCGGAAACAGGAGCATCTAAAGTTGAGATTCCCAATTCTTTTCCAGCTTTGTATATTTTTTTAGATAAAGTGGGGCTAGTGGTAGTCATATCACAAAATATTTGACCTTTTCGAGGGTTTGAAAACAATCCATTGTCTCCAAAATAGACTTGCTCAACATCGTTTACAAAGCCAACAATAGTGAAGATGATACCACTTTTTTCAGCTATTTCTTTGGGAGAATAGCAGTAGGTTGCACCTTTTTCAACTAAGGCTTTAGCTTTTGATTCAGTTCGATTATAAACATTAACACTATAACCGTTCTCTAGTAATCTAGAACACATTGCACTTCCCATAACGCCGGTGCCAATCCAACCAATTTTTTGCATTTAGCTTTACCTCCTTAGTAAAAGTTTTTTTAGACTTTCTATTTTTATAGAATATATTTTATTTGTTTTATAATAAATTATAGTAGTATACTTTATTATATGACAGTTTATCTTTCTTATTAAAAAAAGCAGATTCTCAATTGAATCTGCTCTTATAAGAAATATATTTAGTATAGAATATTTTGTTTATCTTTATATTTCTTAAAAAGAGCTATAGTTTTGTCTCTATCTTGTTGTTGAATTTTTATTATTTTTTCATCAGAACAATTGTCTTGAATGAAAGAATATATATAATCATCTCTAAAACCAATTTCCGCCGCGTCTTTAGGGGTACAACCGTAAATGATTTTACCAATATTTGCCCAAATTGCTGCACTCATGCACATAGGACAGGGATAGCAAGTTGTATACAATGTGCAACCAGATAAATCATGAGTTTTTAGTTTTTTTGAGGCTTTTCTAATTGCATTAATTTCTGCATGTGCTGTAGCATCGTGTGAATCTAAAACTGAATTACTTGCAACATATATATTATTATTTTTGTCAACAATGGCAGCTCCAAAAGGTCCACCAATACCTTTACACATAGTGTTATCAGCTTCTTTAATAGCTTGTTCCATTATTGATTTACACATTTTTTATCTCACTAAGTTGTATTTATTTTATTATTATACGCAGAAAATCCAATAAAATGCAACAGTTCTTGATTTGAAAAAATGAGATACCCAAGATTGAGTATCTCTAAATAAATTTATTTCATTCTTTGCCCAGAAGCCATTAGACGAATAGCATTGATATTTACAAAGCCTTTACAATCAACAGATTGGTATCCTCCGTTAACTTCCATAGATCCTAATGCTTCATTATAAAGGGAAGATGGACTAGAAATACCAGCCATAATAATATTACCTTTATAAAGAGCTACCTTTGATGTACCAGTTACATTCTTTTGACTTTGCTCCATTGCGGCACTAAGCATATCAAATTCAGGAGCATGCCAATAACCATTATAAATAATCTCAGCATACTTTGGCATCAATCCATCTCTTATATGCATTACTTCTTTATCCATAGTAATACCTTCTAGATTGTGATGAGCTTGCCATAAAATAGTACAACCGGGTGTTTCATAAACGCCACGACTTTTTAGTCCAACATAACGATTTTCAACCATATCAACTCTACCAATAGCATTATCATGACCAATTTTATTTAAATATTGGATCATTTCTAATGAATCTGTAATGGTAGTGTTAGTATTTTCATTTGTTACTGAAATTGGAACACCATCTTTGAATTCTAAACTCAATAATGTTTCTTCATCAGGAGCATCTTTATAAGATACAGTTAGATTAAATACATCCTCTGGACATCTTTTACTAGCATCTTCTAAAATTCCAGCTTCATGAGAGATATGAATGATATTTTCATCTTCACTAAATGGTTTTTTAGTAGAAGCTTTAATTGGAATATTATATTTTTTTGCATAGTTAATCATATCAGAGCGGCCTTCGAATTCATCAAGCCATTCTTGCTCTTTCCATGGAGCAATGATTTTCACTTCAGGCATATGCATGTAATATCCAAATTCAAAACGAACTTGATCATTACCTTTACCTGTAGCACCATGAGCTACATAAACTGTATTTTCTTTTCTTGCAACTTCAATATGACGTTTTGCAATAATTGGGCGAGCAATAGATGTTCCTAGTAAATAGGTTCCTTCATAAATTGCGTTTGCCTTCATTGCTGGAATTACATAATCTGTAACCAACTCTTTTCTCAAATCTTCAATATAGACTTTTGAAGCTCCAGTTGCATAAGCTTTATCTTCAATTGCTTTAAAGTCTTCTTGTTGACCAACGTTTGCTACGTAGGCAATAACTTCAAAATCTTTATTTACCAACCACTTCAAAATAACTGATGTATCTAAACCACCACTATATGCCAAAACTACTTTTTTCTTACTCATACTTTTATCTCCTATCAAGATAATTTAATTGTTGATATTATGCATAAATATACAATGATAATCAAGTACTTATTGAATAAATATTTAACAATTTTCAAAATATAGGCAAAATACTTGATTTAATGAATAATTATTAATAAATTTAGATATAATTAAAAAATAAAATTACATTTATATTAATACAAGAGTAAATAATATTTAAATATAGCTCAAATTTTTAGATTCATTTTATAATATTATGGATTTAATAGATAAGTATTATGAATATTATGAGGCTTCACTACCATCTGTGAATTAAGTAAAAGTTCTATTTTTAAGTTACTTTCTGTAATTATTCCAGCTCTGAAATAAACATCCTCACGTGTTGTTTTATCGTGATATTAACACATTGCGTATTTAATTCATTTGACGTAGACAAATTATATTGCACTATTAATTGTATTTTTTCGGCAATTATTTGTTTTTTTGCCGATAAAATACAATAGGTGATATTATGAAAAAAATTAAGTATTTAGAAGCATTAAAAAATGAATTATTCTTTTTAAGGAACTGATTTTGTCAGTGAGTTTAAAAAAACTTATCCCAATTTTAGTGAATCTTATGCTAAATCAACATTACAACAAAATTTAAAAAACAATCAAATAGCTAGGATAGGAAGAAATAAATATATAGTTTTAGATAATAATGGGGTATCTCCTTATTCTTATTTGCTTACAAATAAGGCTGAAAAATTAAAAAAGATTGTAAGTCATAAATTTGCAGATTTAGATTTTCGGATTTTTGAATTGCTTCAGCTTAATGATTTTTTTAATCATCAAATAGCTCATAATGTTTTTTTTCTTTATGTTGAATCAGATTTAGGAGATTTTGTATTTGATTTATTAAGGGATAAATACCCTGGAAAGATTTTGATTTCTCCTTCATTGACGGATATAGAAAAATATGTTGTTGATGCTATTATTATAATAGAAAAATTAGTAAGTGAGGCTCCAAAGGATAAGAATATTAAATCTAATATGATATTAGAACAATTATTAGTTGATTTAATATGTGATAAAATTATGAGATCTTTAATAAATATTAATGAAATACCAAAAGTTATTAATTTTATTTTAAAAAAATATGTTATTGATCAATCTAAAATGTTTCGATATTCGCGTAGAAGAAATGTCGAGAAACAATTGAAGATGATAGTGGAATCATATATTGAAGGATAAAAAAATCAAAATATTTAAGGATATATATTATAATAAGTAAAAATCGCGTATTTTAGCAATATGGGACATTGTAAGCATTCTCCATTTTCTCCTCTAATTAAATTGGTCTTTAAAGAGATGGTAATAATCAATAGGGAATGTGCACAAGTCCCTTTTTGATTATTTTATGGGATTCACATGGTGACAAAGTGGAATATGCAGGGCATTAAGTAAAAGTTCTATTTTTTGGATCTTTTCCTATTATTTAAGATCTTTAAGAGGTCAGTTAGAAATAATGGCTTTAACACAAGTATTGAGTATTTTGGTAAATTATTTTAAAATTGATTATTTATTTTTGATAGAAAATAGTTTATAATTATTTAGTTATACGTTAGGAGTTAAAAGATGAATAAAAAGATGACAATAGTACTCATATGTTGCATATTTTCTTTGTTGCTGTTGGAAAGTTGTTCACAAAAAGAAAAAATCATAGAATCTACAACACTTTCTTTCTCTATGCTCTTCAATGAAACAGAATCCGCTCCTTTGCAGGACGATTGGCTAATTCTTAAAGAATATAAGGATAGAAAGAATGTCGTATTTGATATTCAAGTTGCCGATAACGCACGTTATGAAAACGCAATCGAAGTAGCTCTTAGAAGTGGAAATCCACCAGATATCATCCTCAAAGTCTGGCCACAGAATATTTTAGAGTTTGCCAATAATGGATTCTTGCTACCTGTCAGTGACTATTACGAGCAAATGCCCTTTTTCAAATCTTATATAGAATCACACAATCTTGACAAAGAATTGGAAAACTTAACAATGGAAAATGGTAAATACTACATTTTGCCAGGATTTAAGCGCAAGATTCAAGTACAACAATGGATTTACCGAAAAGATGTTTTCGATGAAAATGCTCTAGAGGCCCCAAAAACCTATGATGAACTTTTTGATTCACTTGTCCTTCTAAAGAAAAAATATCCAAATTCTACACCAATATCAGCCACTTGGGGTGGAGCTCATCTGTTTTCTATGATAGGTGCTGGTTTTGGAATACCTGCAGGCTGGAGTGGAAATCAATTTTTCGATACAAATACAAATCGATGGACTTACGCCCCTGCTAGTGAAAATTTCAAAAAAATGTTTATATTTCTCAATCGCTGCTATAAAGAAGGAATTCTTGACCCTGATTTTTTAACGCAGAGTGAAACTGCCTTCTATGAAAAAATTCAGGACGGACGAGTTCTTCTTACCCCTACTTGGATTACTTCAGGATTTAAGAACTGGAATGACCAGCTTAAAAATAATGGATATCCTAACGGTGAATGGGCTCCATTACCTGTGCCTGAAAGCCCAATGGGAATTCGAGCCTTGCCTCCTGCAGATCCTTTTAGAAAAGGAATGGTATTATCAGCACAGGTTAAAGACAAACCATATTTTAATGATCTCATAAAATTCATTGATTGGGCTTTATATTCAGAAGAAGGTCAAACACTAACCTATTGGGGAGTTGATGGTGTTACATTTAAAGAAACGGAAGATGGCAAAGCCTTTCTTCCAATAATTGAAGGTATTGTCAATGTCAAAACTGAATATGGCCTTGAAACTTTTTTTGACAATGTTGAGAATGAAGAATTAGAAGATTATAAAAAACCAAAGGAAATTGTAACTTTTCTAAATAAATCCCTTTTAAACAATGAAACAGCAGAGTTAAATCCACCGTTGATTATAGGAGAAGAATCTTTGAAAGCAATCAATATACTTTCTCAGCCCCTCGACCTCTATGTATCAGAAACAAGTATTAAATTTATTACAGGTGAGTTGGATATTGCAAACTATTGGGAAACCTATTTGAAAAAACTCACGGAATATGGTTATAAAACTATTGAAAATATTTGGAATTCTACAGAAACACAAGATGTTATGTAACATATACGCCTTATAATGGTTTTTATTTATGAGTTATTTTAATAAATCGCATTTTCAAACAGGAGCATTTTCATGGGGAAAACGCAATCAGAGAAACATAATTCGTTCAATCTTAATTTCTTTACCACAAAAGCATTTCTGGTAATTTTAGTGTGCTTATTTTTGTTCATCTCTATCTTCATTCCATATAAACAAAAACTTAAAAATACTGCGCAACTAATTTCGAAAACTGAAACTGCCACCATATCGACTGTTAGAGCTAGTGAAATTAGATACCAAGCATTATACAATACTATTAGCCGCTTGACCTACTTAGATTATCCCACTAACAGTAATTCGTGGATTTGTGCTGCTCAATTCCTGGAGAAATCATTCAAGGAAATAGAATACCTTGCCTGGATAGACAAAAATTTCTTCATTAAAGCCATTGTCCCTATCGATGGAAATGAAATTATATTGAATAAAAACGCTAACTCACTTCAGCCTGGATCTTCATCTATAAACCAATGGTTTTCTGCTCTCAATGGGAATATATTCCAAGGGTTTATTCTGAGTTCAATTAATCTTACAAAATTGGTAAAGCCCTTTGAAAACACTTTTCTTAAGGGGTTCATGATTCAGGTTCGAAAAAATGGGGAGGTGTTCTATAATTCAAGCAATTGGGAAGAATCAAATACAAAGTTCATGGCCACACGGACTTTAAAATTGCAAAAATCTGTTGATATTTCTTTTAAGTGTGCACCAGACAAGGCATCAATACAAGCAATCCAAAATTCCTTCTACACCACAATAGCCATATATCTAATGATTTCAATTCTTATCTTACTAACGGTATTTTTCGCTCAAAAAATCTATTTCTTTTCAAAAATGAACGAATCAAGATATCGCAATCTTCTCGATGATGCTAATCTCTTGGCCATTGTTCTCAATATGAAAGGGATAATTACCTATTGTAATGATTTTTTTCTAGCATCAACAGGCTGGAAACGTCAAGAGATACTTGGCACTGATTTTTTCCAACGCTTTTTCGCTCCTGATCAAAAACAGGATAATCAATTTCCCCTGGATTCATTAGCAACGGGTGAGATTCTAATCCATAAGGAATTTCCACTTATTACCAAAAGCGGTGAACTCCGTTGGATTCGTTTTAACAGGACACCCCAAAAAAATGTAAAAGGAAATATTATTGGATTTGCTGCTTTAGGAGAAGATATCACTGAACAGAAAAAAAGTGCACAAGCCCTCCTCAAGCAATATGAATTTTTGGAAACCTTATTTTTCATTGACCAAGCCATTACCGCAAGAGATGATATTTCCAGCACTTTTAAATATATATTGGATCAGGTTAACCTTAAGTTAGATGCTAATGCATCTTCAGTTCTGCTTTTCAATAAAAATACACAAAGTTTGGAATATGCAGAAGGTAAAGGTTTTAAATCCCTAGAGATTCAGAGAACCTGTATCCCTATCGGAATGGGACCTACTGGAAAAGGTGTACTTGAACAAATAGCAAGCAGTACTTGTAGCATTCAGGATTCTAAGACTGACTTTATCCGGAAAAATATGGCAATAGCAGAAGGTTTTAATTGGTACCACTTAGAACCACTTTTTGTGAAAGACAAAATCATTGGCGTATTAGAAGTGTTTTTCAAAAAAAACTTCAAACCGGATGATAATTGGTATTCGTTTATAAAAGCTATCGCCCAACAGACCTCCATAGTAATTGACAATTCAACTCTTTTCACAAATCTTGAAAAATCGAACAAGGAACTACTCAGCTCCTATGAGTCAATAATCGAAGGTTGGTCTCGGACTCTCGAGTTGAGAGATATGGAAACTAAAAACCATAGTTCTAGAGTCACTGATATAACTGTGAGGGTTTGTAGTCTCTTTGGAATGTCTAAAAATGAGTTGATCAATGTCCGCCGGGGAGCGCTACTCCACGATATCGGAAAAATGGGTATTCCTGATAGTATCCTGTTAAAAAAAGAAAAACTTACAGATGATGACTGGGTAGTCATAAGAAAACATCCCCAGTATGCCTATGACTTGTTATATCCCATCGAATATCTTCGTCCTGCCTTAGATATTCCGTATTGTCACCATGAAAAATGGGATGGTAGCGGCTATCCCCGTGGTTTGAAAGGAAGTCAAATACCGTTGGCCGCTAGAGTGTTCGCGGTAGTAGATGTCTGGGATGCCTTGCTTTACGATCGTCCTTACCGTAAAGGTTGGCCAAAAGAGAAGGTAATTGAGGAAATCAAGAGTATTTCTGGAACTCATTTTGACCCTGAAGCAGTAAAGCTTTTTTTCAAAGTTATTGAGAAAATGGAATAGCGAGCCTTAGCATAAGCATTAACTGTAAAATGATTTAAAATAGTATAGTGAGACGCTAGTCAAAATATTTTCTATTCTTTATTTTCAATTGGAAAGTTACTATTAGGATATCCGCAGATTATGCAAGAGTTTCGATGAGCAGATAAAAAATTACCACAATTAGGGCATGTCCACATCTTTGAAATTTTCTTTTCGAAGGCTTCATAGCCCATAGTGAGTGCAAATTGCATATTTTCTGTAGGACTCTCATTGTATTTTGTAGAGTATCTCTTTTCCAAATTTTTTAGTCTGCGGCAAGGAAATTTTTTACAATCAATGCATAATTTTTGTGGATTTGACTTCTCTTTACAGTTTTTAATTGAACAGTTTATACAACGTTTTGATTTTATTCCATTTGCACTACAGCCTGCACACTTATTTTTTTGTCGTTGATATCCAATTCACATACAACGCCACAGGGAGCAAGAGATAAGTGTTTCATAATACCTCCAAAGGTCAATAAAATTATTTCAAAATTGAAGTTGAGAGTAAGCCAATTTTGGTGAAATGATTAAAACCTCACAAGTGTTGTCTCTACAATCCAACTTACGTATAAATTATATCACAATTGGATACAGTTCTCCTTTGTTTTCAATGAAAATTCCATACATTTGATATAATTTGAGAACACGATTATCAGTTTCTTCAAATTTTGACTTTCATTTCACCATTTAATTGTTGAATCAATATGATTTTTAAATTCATTTGTCTCTAATATGCCTAATTCTTTTTAAACATGTTAATATTAATATCTTATTATTATTAATACCAGAAAAACGATCATAATCAATAATATTTATCTATTAAAGCCTAAACGTCTTAAACAGAGCCTCTATTTAATGTATTTTTAATATGATTGACAAAATGAGTAACTTAGTAAATAATATTGAGTGATATCATTATGATATCTTATAAGGCGGCATTATGATTGAATTTAATAATTTAAGCAAACAATATCAAAAGGACAAACCTTTTGCTGTTAAAGATTTAAACTTTGAGGTTAAAAGTGGTGAAATTTTTGGATTTCTTGGACCTAATGGAGCAGGAAAGAGTACTACAATTAATATGCTTATGGGCACACTAACTCCAACCTCTGGGGAAATTATTATTGATGGCCACAGTGTAAGTAAGGAGAGCTTAATTACAAAAGCGATGATAGGTTTTGTTCCAGATGAGCCTCTTTTTTATGAAAAGATGACTGGCCTTCAGCATCTATCTTTTATTTGTGATGTATTTGAAGTGGATAAATCTTTGAGAAAGGAAAGATCTGAGAAATTAATCAAATTATTTAATTTAGAAAATGCAATTCAAGATAGAATATCCTCTTATTCTCATGGTATGAAACAAAAACTAGGAATTATTGCAGCTTTGATTCATGAACCAAAGTTATTGGTTTTTGATGAGCCTATGGTTGGATTAGATCCTAAAGCTTCTTTTATTTTAAAAGATGTGATGAGACGTTTTTGTGATAAAGGTGGTACAGTCTTTTTCTCAACCCACGTAATGGAAGTTGCGCAAAATGTTTGTGATACTATAGCAATTATAAGTAAGGGGGAAATTGTCCTTAATACTAAATTAAAAGATTTCAATGAAAAAGAAAATGCTTCATTAGAAAGTTTATTTTTAGAGCTAACTGGAAATGAAGATTTAGGTGCTGTAGTAGATGAGGCTATGCTATGAGAATAAATGTTGTATTATCTTTAGTGAAAAATCAGATAATAGCTGCTAAACCCTTAGAACAATTTGCTTTAGGAGCCTCAAAAAAAGGTAATAAAGTTGTAGGTTTTATTGTTAAACTTTTAGCTATAAGCTTAATAGCTTCAAGTTTTCTATTTTTAATTGGATCTAGTTATTTTGGATATTTATTTATTTCAAAATCCATAAATATACTGAATAAGGGTATAGCCTTATGTGCTTTTGCTAGTACTATATTTTTGCTTTTTATAAGCACTACTTATTTAGAACATACTTATTTTCGGGGCAAAGATATCGCTTTATGGCATTTGCTTCCAATATCAAAGAGTGAGTTCTTTTTATCGAGGTTTTTAGTAAGTTATAGTTATTCTCTTTTAGCTAATGTAATTGCTACACTTCCTTTGGTTGTTGGTATATTTTACTTTGCTGGGTTTTCCTTATTAACACTTGTTTCCTCAATATTTATTTTTATTTTATTACCTATATTACCATTGGTAATTGGTAGTTTGTTGGTTACTTTAAAGGTTTATGCACTAAAAGGGAAAAATATTAAAATAATTGATTTTATATTTAACAATGGTCCTTTTTTATTTAGTATCTTATATTTCAGTAAAATCTCCAATGATATGACGAGTTTGCTTGCAACAAATAAAATCGAAGATCAAATTGCTGCTTATTCTGCTTTTATCTCAAAGATAGGATCTTTACCCTATTTTTCTCTTATGGGAAAGATGTTTTTCAGTCCTGTATCACTTCTTTTATTTGTATTTATTACCTTATGTGTTTTTGGAATCTCTTATTTGATTATTTCACCTTTATTTTTGAAGTGTATAAATTTAGTAAAATCAGCAAATCAAAATGGTGAGAAAAAGAAAAAAAGAAAGCCCTCTGACAATTCGATAGGAGGATCCTCTATAATCATTTCCTTAATAAAAAGAGAATTGTATATTTTGCAAGGTGAAAAAGGTTTTTTAGCAGAAAGTATATCCGAGGCTTTTATACCTTTAATCTTGATAGTTGTTTGGCAGATTTCTGGGAGTTTAGACTCTATAAATATGTTGCTTGACGACCTTTCTACAAATGGATTATTTGTTGCTATTATTTTTGTTATTGTTCAATTGTTTGCAGTAATGGTCCTGATCTCCTCAACCTCTGTTAGTAGAGAAGGTAAACTATTCACAATTAATAAATTATTACCAATTGATGTAAAATTGATTGTAAAATCTAAAGTTTGTTTTCATTTATTATTTGTAACTGTTTTACAAATAGTTTATTTGATAGCTTTTGTATTTTATTTTCATCTCGATACAAATAATTTATTATGGATGATACCTCTATATTTAGTAAATAGTATCAATATTTCCTTATCTGGATTGTTTGTTGATTATTCAAATCCAAAATTACAATGGGATGTTTCAACAAGTGCAATGAAGAGAAACATCAACGCCTTATTTGGAATGTTAGCAGCTCTTATTGTTGTAGCTCCATCAATTTTAATACTGTTCTTTAAAATGGATCTAATAATATTGGCTTTTGTATTTTCCTTTACGATATTAATTGTATTATGGTATTTTGTCTTAAAAGCTGCTAATAAACTTATAAATTTTGATTAGCAAAAATTCAATTAAATAATTTGATATTGTTCAGATTTATTTAATTTTATTTTTATATTCATTCTTTAAAAATATGCGTATAAAAGTTGCGTTTTACTGAAAAAATCGTTAAGCTAAATATATAATATAAACAAGGTTGGAAGTTATATTTTCCCTCTTGTTTATATTTAAAATAAGGTTTAAATGTTTGTATTGAAAAAAAAGTATATTTTAATGAAAAAACTATAAAAAAGCCTAGAATTTTATCATTAAACTATATATATTCCCTATCAGAAAACCATAAATAAAAAATTTACAATCCCTTGTGTAAATAAATAAATGGGTTTTGGTGAAAATCATTTAAGGAAGTAACCAAATGAAAAATAATAGTTATTATATTAATAGACAAAATGCGTTTGAATCGAGCGCAAGAAGTTATCCTAGAAAGTTTCCTTTTGCTTTGAATAAAGCTTATGGATCTTATTTAGAAGATGTTGAAGGAAATAAATATTTAGATTTTCTTTGTGGAGCTGGTACCCTTGCTTTAGGTCATAATAATAAACAAATCAATAAAGCAATGGTAGATTTAATTTCGAGTGAAGCACCTCTTCATACTTTAGATTTAATTACACCTACCAAAGATGCTTTTGTAGAAGCAGTAATCAATCAATTACCAGATGAATTAAAAAATAACGCTAAAATTCAGTTTTGTAGCCCTTCAGGTACAGATGCTGTGGATGCAGTAATAAAGTTATTCAAAACTGTTACAGGAAGAAGAACTGTTATTGCTTTTTCTGGGGCATATCATGGAATGGGCCATGGAGCATTAGCTCTTACAGGTAATCTTAATGCAAAAGAAAAAGTTGCTTCTTTGATGCCTGATGCTCACTTTTTTCCTTTTCCATATTCTTATAGATGTCCTTTTGCCTTGGGTGGTGATAAAGGAGTTGATGCAGCAATTGCATATTTCGAGAGAACTTTAAAAGATCCTGAATGTGGGATTACAAAACCCGCCGCTGTTATATTAGAACCTATTCAAGGGGAAGGTGGTGTTATCCCAGCACCAATTAAATTTTTAAAAGAGGTAAGAAGAATTACAAGAGAACTAGATATTCCATTAATTTTTGATGAAATTCAATGTGGAATAGGTAGAACTGGAAAGTTTTTTGCACATGAATATGCAGATATTTCTCCAGATGCAATTTTAGTTTCTAAAGCAATTGGTGGGGCACAACCCATGAGCTTGGTAATTTATAATAAAAAATATGATGGTTGGAATGCCGGTTCTCACGCAGGGACCTTTAGAGGAAACCAACTAGCAATGGCTGCAGGGACAGTTGTAATAAATGAAGTTAGTAAACCATCCTTTTTAAAAGAAGTTAGAGAAAAAGGTGAATTTTTACTTGAAAAATTAACTCAATTAAAAGAGGAAGTCTCTGTTATAGGTGATATTAGAGGTAAGGGTTTGATGATTGGTATAGAATTCATAGATCCAAAAGGTCAAAAAGATATTATAGGCTCTTTCCCACCATCTGGAGATATTTCAGCTTTGGTTCAAAAAAAATGTTTTGAAAAACATTTGATTATGGAAAAAGGTGGCAGATACGGCTCTGTAATGAGAGTGCTTTGTGCCCTAAATATAAGCTATGGTGAAATAGAAGAAATGTTTGAAATTTTCTCTTCATCTGTAAAGGAAGTAGATAATGGAATTTGAGAATTTACTATTAAATAATAATAATAAAAGCAAACAATATTATAATGATATTATTGCTAAAACTTCCAAGGCTATAACCAATTCTTTTAATACATCTTTAGCTTATAGGGGCTTGTCTCCATATGAATTAAAGAATGAACTTGAGCAAATTGATATTTTACCTGAAACCGGTGAAAGCTTTGATGAAGTATTAAATAAAGTAATTAATAAAATCTTACCTAATTTTTTATATACCTCTTCAAAAGGTTATATGGCACATTTACACAGTCCAGCAATTGTAGAGAGTATTGCTAGCGAGTTGATAATAGCCTCCTTTAATCAATCTATGGATTCCTGGGATCAAAGTCCTGTTGCTACTGAAGTAGAATTGCTAGTTATAAATATGTTAACTAAATTATATAATTATAGTGGTGACAGTGATGGTGTTTTTACCTCCGGTGGCAGTCAATCAAATTTTAGTGGGTTAATATGTGCTAGAGATTGGTATTGTAACAATATTTTGCACCACGATATAAAGAAAAAAGGTTTACCCTCTAATTATCATAAATTTAGAATTTACACCTCGTGTTTATCTCATTTTTCAATTGAAAAAGCAGCGCACATTTTAGGACTAGGGTATGATTGTGTTAGAAAAGTTCCCACAAATGATCAGTTTAAACTCGATAATTCACAGCTTAATATAATGCTTCAAGAGGATTTAGCCAAAGGTTTAATTCCAATTGCAGTAGTTGCTACAATTGGAACTACTGATTATGGAAGTATTGATGATGTAGTAAAAATCAGAGAAATTTGTGATAAACACTCTATGTATCTTCACAGTGATGCAGCCTACGGTGGCGCATTAATTTTAAGTGAAAAATATAGAGATAGAATTAAAGGTATAGAATTATCTGATTCAATTACTATTGATTTTCATAAAATGTTTTTACTTCCAATAAGTTGTAGTGCCTTTTTAGTTAAGGATAAAAAACTTCTAGAGCCATATCAATTGCATGCTGATTATCTAAATAGAGAGGAAGATGAAGAAGATGGCTATACTAATTTAGTCGGAAAATCTATACAAACTACTAGGCGTTTTGATGCTTTGAAAGTCTGGATAGCTTTTCAAACTCAAGGGAGAGACGGCTACTCTAAAATTATAGATAAATGCATAAACAATGCAACAACTTTTTATAATATGCTAGATTTGGATGAAGCCTTTGAAACAGTTGTATCCCCTGAATTAAGTTCTGTTGTTTTTAAGCACAAAGGATCAGACAAGTTAAATAAAAAAATAAGAAAAATCTTATTGCATGAAAATGGCCTAGTAATAGGACAAACCAGTTACAATAATAAGGTTTATTTAAAATGTACTTTATTAAATCCCACAGTTACTAATTATGAATTGCTTTATTTGATTAAAAAGATAGATGAAATAGTTGCTGGGGAAGTTTCTAAGTTAAAAAAGAAAAACTAATAAAGAGTAAAAAATATAAAAGGGAGATAAAGAATAATTCTTTTTCTCCCAGTTTTTTTTAAAATTAAATAGAGGCAATTACTCTATCTAATATTGATAGCATAGCTTCAATTTCATCTTTTTTGATTGTTAATGGTGGTACAAACCTTACCACATCACTTGCAGCTCTTACTACCAATAGTTTGTTTTTTAAACAACCATTGATAATTTCAATAGGATTGCATTTTACTACCAAACCTTGCATTAACCCCAATCCCCTAACTGATTCTAGTTTATCTGGATATTTTTTAATTAGTTTCACTAAACCTTCGACTAATAATTCACCTTTCTCTGAAATACTGTCGAGAAATTCTTTATCCTCTAGTTTTCCTAATACAACGGATTGAGCACTAAGTGCTAATAAATTACCACCAAAAGTAGAAGCATGATCTCCAGGCTCGAATATGTTGTTTGCTTTTTTTCCAACAACCATTGCGCCACAAGGAATTCCCCCACCTAGTGCTTTTGCAAGTGTTAATACATCTGGTTTGACATCGTAAACTTGATAGCAAAAGGGTTTTCCACATCTTCCCATACCACATTGAACTTCATCAAAAATTAATAGCAAATTGTGTTTATCTGCCAACTTTCTAAGACCTTGTAGAAATTCTTTAGTAGCTGGAATAATACCACCTTCACCTTGAAGTGGTTCAACAATAATTGCACAACATTTATCATCAATAATTTTTTCAACGCTACTTAAATCATTGAAAGAAGCAAAAGCTATACCCTCAAGGAGCGGAAAAAAGTTTTTATGATATTTTTCTTGTCCTGTTGCTGAAACAGCACCATAAGTTCTTCCATGAAAGGAGTGATTCATCGAGATTACTTTAAAGCGATTGTCTTTTGATCCAAATTTTCTTGCAAGTTTTAGAGCTGCTTCATTAGCTTCAGCTCCACTATTACAATAGAAAACTTTTTCAAGGGCAGAAAGGTTTATTAATTTAGATGCCGCTTGTAATTCATAAGGATGCCAATAAAGGTTAGAGGTGTGAAAAACACCATTTTCTATTACTTTAATTAAAGCAGCTTTGATTTCAGCATTATTATAACCTAAGGCATTAACAGCTATTCCTGCGACAAAGTCTAAATATTTATCGCCATTTGAGTCGATTAAATAATTTCCTTCTCCCTTTTCAAAAACTACTGGAAATTTGGTATATGTATTTAAAATAACTTGTTTGGAACTTTCAATTTGCTTATTCATCTTTATTATCCTCATTTTTGTTTTTATTTTGATCCTCATTGATTATCATCGTGCCACATCCTTTTGATGTGAAAATTTCTAATAACATAGAGTGGGGTAAATTCCCATCTAAAATGTGCACACTCTCGACTCCTTTTTCAATTGCCTCAATGCAGCAGTTTATTTTAGGAATCATTCCGCCTTGTATTACTTTTTGACTAATGTAGGATTGTGCTTCTTTTTTTGTAATACTACTTATTACACTTGAATTATCATCTTTGTCTTTTAAAATTCCATTGGTGTCAGTTAAGAATATTAGCTTTTGAGCCTTAAGGGCACCCGCTAGAGCGCTTGCAGCATAGTCTGCATTGATATTATAAGTATTTCCCTTAGCATCGCTACCAATGGGTGAAAATACAGGAATATAATTGTTTTCTAATAAAGTGTTTAATAGATCTGTATTAACTGAATCAATTTTGCCAACAAACCCTAAATCAACTTCTTTTTCTTCTTTAGATACAGAGAGAGTATTACCATCTTTACCACTTATTCCAACTGCATTTAGTCCATGACTTTGTAAATTTTGAACCAAAGATTTTGAAATACTGCCAGAAAGTACCATTTCCGCTATTTTTGCAGTTTCTTTGTCCGTAACTCTTAGGCCATTAACAAACTTTGTTTCTTTGTTCATTTTAGAGAGAGTATTTGTAATATTTTTTCCTCCACCATGAACTAGTACAATATTAACTCCAAGATACTTTAGCATTGATATATCTTGTATGATTGATTTTTTTAATTTGGTACTCATCATTGCTGATCCACCATACTTAACAACAACCGTAGTATTTGAAAATTTTCTTATGTAAGGAATAGCTTCAATAAGAGTATCTGCTTTTTTAATAAATTCTTTCACACCTAACTCCTGTAGTCGCCATTGATTTTTACATAATCATAGCTTAAATCACAGCCCCAGGCTGTGGCACTATAATCACCATCTTTTAGCTTTATTTTAACTAGAATAGTTTTCTCTAATAGAATATCTTTAGCTAAATTTTCATCAAATTTTATAGGTTGCCCTTTATCAACAACACAGATTGTACCTTTATCACTTTCGAAAGATATTGAGACATTGTTTGTATCAAAATAACTATCGCTGTAACCCATTGCACAGAGAATTCTTCCCCAGTTTGCATCACTTCCAAAAAAGGCACATTTTACAAGATTTGAACTAACTACAGTTCTTGCAATATTTTTTGCATCTTTTTTTGTTTTAGCACCAGTTAAATCTACTTGTATAAATTTACTAGCCCCTTCTCCATCTTTTACTATTTCTTTGGCTAAAAAAGTATTTACAAATTCAAAGGCTTTTTGAAACTGTTTAAAATAGAAAGAGGTTTCACTTATAATATCATTATTAGCATATCCGCTGGCTAAAGCTATAACTGTATCATTTGTACTGGTATCGCCATCAATACTAATCATATTATAAGTATCTTCTATTGTATTACCTAATAGATTTTGGAGTGCTTGTTGCTCTATATTCGCATCAGTAAAAATAAAACTAAGCATGGTTGCCATATTTGGATGAATCATGCCTGAGCCTTTAGCAATCCCTGTTATGGTAACTTCTCTATTATCGATAACAGTTTTAACTGAAACAATTTTGGAGAAAGTGTCTGTAGTAAGTATTGCATTACTAAAATTTGATAAATTTTCATCACTTACCTCGATAGTTTTAACAATAGAAGCAATTCCTTTTTTGTAAGTGTCCATTTCTAGTGGCACTCCAATTACACCTGTTGAGCAGATAAGTATATTCTTTTCATCACAGTCTAAGTGTTTTGCAAGGTACTTCGCTATTTCCTGATTGTCGTTTTCGCCTTGAGTGGAAGTGCAGGCATTAGCATTACCGCTATTTACAATAAGGGCTTTTGTACTAAATTTATTATCAGTAAGATTTTTGTCCCAAATAACAGGGGCAGCTTTTACTTTATTTGTGGTATAAGTTCCTGCTGAAAAGCATAAATTATCACTTACAATTAAAGATAAATCTTTTTTTATTTTTTTTAAACCACAGGCAATACCATTAATTTTAAAACCTTTTGGTAAAGTAGGGGTATCTATTATTTTATACATTTTTATTCCTTATATTGGAGTTGATGCAAATTTTTGCAACCCCAAATATTGATCAAAGCCAAAGTATAGATTCATATTTTCCATAGCTTGTCCGCTCGCGCCTTTTACAAGATTATCTATTGCTCCAAGAGCAATTATGTTTCTTGTTCTCTTATCTATAGTGAAACTAATATCTATTCGGTTGGAATCTTTTACATATTTTGTTTCAACTGTTTGATTTTCTCCCAAAAAGTTTACAAATTCACAATCTTTAAAAAAATTAATGTAAGCTGTGTTTATTTGTTTTGAGTCCACATCTTTTTTTAATTTTGCATAGCAAGTTGATAAAATCCCTCTGTTCATTGGAACTAGGTGTGGGGTGAATTGTACAATTACTTTTCTTTTTGCTAATTTACTAAGTTCCTGCTCAATTTCTGGAGTGTGCCGGTGAGAAGTTAATGCGTAAGCTTTTATATTTTCATTGGCTTCACAATATAGGGAATTAAAATTTAAACTTTTTCCAGCTCCTGAAACACCACTTTTTGCATCAATTATAATAGAATCTAAATCTATCAAATTATTATAAACCAAAGGTGCTAGTGTTAAAATTGAGCAGGTAGTATAGCAACCAGGATTAGCTATCAGTTTTGTTTGTTTAATTTTATCTTTATATATATCGGTTAATCCATAAATGGCTTGTTTTAATATATTTGAATTAGGTGGAGTAGTTTGGTACCACTTTTGATAAGATATTGAATCTTCAAGTCTAAAATCTGCACCCAAATCAATTATGAGAGTGTTATCTAGTATTTCTTCTGTAATCAAATCTTTGGCTATTTTACTAGGTAGTGCTAGAAAAACTACATCACATTTTTTACTTACCTCTAGTAATTCAAGATTCTCTAAAACTAAATTTTTAAAGGGTGAAAAGTTTTTATAAACTTCCCCTAAAGTAAGGCCTGTGTATGATTTTGATCCTAAATAAACGATTTCTGCTTCTTTATGATTGAGTAATAATTCTACGAGTTTTGCACCAGAGTACCCAGTAGCTCCAACTACTCCTACTTTTATCATAATAAACCTCCAAATGATATTTAGCATATTTATACAATAAAAATTAATATAAATCAAGTATTAAGTAATAATTATACATATTTTATTGAAATTAGTTAATAAATATACGCTTATTTGTTATCAACATAACACTGTATGGGAGGATATTGGTTGTAAATGGGCATAAAAAAACTTGAATGCAAATTAATTACATTCAAGTTTTTATTAGTTTTGATTAATAGATTATTTTCTATTTCTCAACATTTATTCCGTAAAGCATATCAAAATATTCCATATCAGTGGTTAATATTTTGTTTAGTGAAGGAATTGTTTTTTTGTATGATTCTAGAGTTTTCCAGAGTTTAAAGAAGTAAGGATCTGCTTCATAAGCTTTAGCATAAATTCTTGCAGCTTCAGCATCAGCTATACCTTTCTTTTCTTCACTAGTAGCATAGGCTGTTGAAATGATATCTTTTTGTTCACTTTCAGTTTTACCTTTCCATTGAGCAAGTTGTCCTTGACCATAGGAGCGATAAGCTTCAGCTATTTGGTTTCTTTCTTTTATCATTCTTTCATATACACTTTGAGTCAAATCATCACTGTATCTAATCTGACGAATAACAATATCAATCAATTCAATACCATAAGCATCAGTAAATTCATCAGCCATAGTATACATTCTTGAAGATAAACCCTCACGACCTATAGAAATGTTTTCTTGAAGCGTGTTTGTTTTTGTCAAGTTTCTAAGATTTTCTGCATCTTGCAAATTGTCTAAGTTTTGAACAGTAGCTTCAACTTTTATTACATTAATTTGGTTTGAATTACGAACTGCTTCATTCAATGAATTTTCTGATATTACAGTTCTAACTGTAGAATCTAAAACATCATTTAACCTAGAAATACCATTACTTAGAGTATTAATTGTTTCATAGTATAGAGCAGGATCACTAATTTTCCATCTTGCTGTGGTATCAACCCAAATAAATTGGTTTTCTTTGGTTGGAATTCTTTGAGCTTCTCCATCCCAAGATAGAATTTTCTTTGAATAAACAACAACATTATCAATAAATGGAATCTTGAATTTTAATCCAGCAGTATCTTCGCTTTCGATAATTTTACCAAAACGAGTTACAACTGATTGTTCTCCCTCTACTAAAATATAGAAAGGTCCGAGTATAACAAATACAACTAGTAAGGCTAGTATTACAACCATAGTGGTTACAAATTTTTTCATTAGTTAGTACCTCCTACGTTAGTATTATTTTGTACAACAGTACTGTTTTTAGAACTGTCGATTTGAGAAATTGGTAGGAAGTTTTCTAAGTCTTTATCAATAAGTGTTAAGTTATCAGTACTTTGCGAAATAATTTCTTCCATAGTTTCAATGTAAAGACGATCAGCTGTGATTTGTTTGCTTTGTTGGTATATATCTCTCATACTATTAAACCTAGCAACATCACCTCTTGCATTATTAACTCTTTCTTTAGCATAACCTTCAGCAATTTGAATTTGTTGTTTTGCTTCACCTTGTGCTTTTGGAATGATTGAGTTGTATTGCTCTTTACCTTCGTTGATATATCTGTTCATATCTTGAATTGCTTTGTTAACATCTTCAAAAGCGTTTTGTACAGTACCTTCTGGTGGTACAATGTTTTGAAGTTTAACTGTTACAACTCTAATACCTAGACCATAGGAATCAAAAGTTTTTTGCATCTCATTTTGAGCTTCAATTTCAATAGAGGTTCTTTCGCTAGTCATAACTGAAAGAATAGGTAAATCACCAACAAGTTGATTCATTACACTTTGGCTAATATCTCTTATTGTTCTTTCTCTCTCTTGTACGTTAAACAACCATTTATCTGGGTAGCTAATTTTAAATTGAACGATCCATTCAAGGTCAATTATATTTAAATCTCCAGTTAGCATGATTGATTCTGCTGGTAAATCAGTACTAGCAATTAAAGGACTAGTGTTGATTGAGCTTCTGTAACCAAAAGTCATTGTTTGTACAACTTGAGTTGGAACTTTATAAGCTTTTTCTATTCCCAAAGGAACTTTTATTTGTAATCCTGGTCCTACTGTTCTATTATAGCGCCCGAATCGGGTTACTACAGCTTGTTCAGTTTGATCGACAACGAAAAAACTAGACATGGCTGTGGCTAGAACAATAACAGCAATTACTAATCCAATTATTAACTTTGGACTAATATTAATTTTATTATTAGCTGGTTTGAAAGGTTCTTGGTCCATTTTATCTCCTTAAGAGTTTTTACCTCTTATTACTTTAATTTTAACTAAGTTACCCCTAAAGGGTCAAGCAATATTCACACCTTTATAAATTATAAGCTCTGTTTTTCTCTTTATTGTTTATATTCATCATATTTTATCTGTTTATTTTATAATATTTTGTGAATTATGGATAAAATTAAAATAATTTTATTAGATTTAAGATTATAAAACTATTTAATATAGGTTGAAAATTTGTTATTTCAACTATATTATAGCAAAAGTATTATTGAAATTTAATCTATTTTTGCTATAAATTTGAGCAATTTTTTTTATTAAAAAGATTGCCTGGAGGTTTTATGAAGAAAAAAAGACTAGTTACTTCTGCCTTGCCTTATGTAAATAACATCCCTCATTTAGGGAATTTAACACAAGTGTTATCAGCTGATGTTTTTGCTAGATTTTGCAGATCAAAAGGGTATGAAACCTTATATGTGTGTGGAACTGATGAGTATGGAACTGCTACAGAAACTAGAGCTTTAGAACAAGGTGTCAGCCCAAAGGAATTATGTGATCACTATCATTTTATTCATAAGGATATATACAAATGGTTTGATATAAATTTTGATTATTTTGGTAGAACAAGTACTGAAAAACAAACAGAAATTGTTCAACATATTTTTAATAAAGTTGATGAGAATGGTTATATTAGAGAAGGTGAGATTGAACAGTTATATTGTCCTAAGTGTAATAGATTTTTAGCTGATAGGTTTGTATTTGGAACTTGTCCTCACTGCCATAGTGCGGGGGCTAAGGGTGATCAATGTGATAGTTGTTCTACCCTATTAGAGCCAACTGAACTTATTGATCCTCATTGTAGTGTTTGTGGCTCTACTCCTGAAGTAAAGAAAACTACTCACCTATATTTAGATTTACCAAAAGTACTACCTTTATTAGAGTCTTGGATGAATGAAGCTTCAGTTAAAGGGTTTTGGGCAAAAAATGCTGTTCAAGTTACTAAAAGTTGGATTCGTGACGGTTTAAAAGAAAGAGCTATAACCAGAGATTTAAAATGGGGTATTCCAGTTCCTAAAAAAGGTTTTGAGAATAAAGTATTCTATGTATGGTTTGATGCACCAATTGGTTATATTTCAATTTCAGCTTATGCAGTTGAAGATTGGAAGAGATGGTGGCAATCTCCAGAGGATACTGAATTGTTCCAATTTATTGGAAAAGATAATATTCCATTCCATACTGTAATTTTCCCAGCTTCTTTATTAGCAACTGATGAAAAATGGACTATGTTGCATCATATGAGCTCTACTGAATATTTAAATTATGAAGGTGGAAGATTCTCAAAGAGCCTAGGAGTAGGTATTTTTGGAAATGATGTAATGGATACAGGTATTCCAAGTGATGTATGGCGTTTTTATATGTTCTACAACAGGCCTGAAAAATCTGATTTTACTTTTTCCTGGGCTGATTTTGAGGAAAAAGTTAATGGAGAATTGATTGGTAATTTATCAAATCTTGTAAATAGAACTTTAACCTTTATAAATAGATTTTATGATGGTAAAGTTCCAGAAGGTGCCTTAGATCAAGATTTAATTAAGCTAATAACTGAAAAAGAAAATCGGATTGATGAATTATTAGAAGCCGCTGGAGAGCGAGATGCTCTTAGAAATATCTTTTTCCTCTCCTCTATTGGTAACAAAGCTTTCCAAGATGGTGAGCCTTGGAGAACGAGAAAAGAAGATCCAGAGAGTGCTGCTAAACTACTTAGAACTTTAGTTTATTTGATAAGAGATCTTGGTATTTTAATTGAACCTTATATGCCTGAAGCTAGTACTAAAATTTTAAAATTTGTAAAGTGTGAAAATTCTACTTGGAAAGATTTAGGTAAATATGAAAATATAAGTGAAATAGGTGATATTGAATTGTTATTCTCAAAGCTAGAGCGAGAGACAATTGAAGAATTGAGAATAAAATATAGTGGTTCTCAAGCTGAAAGAGAAGAAAAGAAAAAATTGGGAGATACAAAAATGGAAGCTAATGAAGAAACATTAACCATAGCAGAAGAATTTGCAAATCGTGTTGATTTGGTAGTTAGTAAAATTGTGGAAGTTGAAAAACATCCAGAAGGTGATAAATTATATATTTTATCCCTTGATACTGGAGATGAAGAAGATACAGATAGAACTATTGTTTCTTCAATCGTTCCTTATTACAGTGCTGAAGAATTATTAAATCGTAATATTGTATTGGTGAGAAACCTAAAGCCAGCTAAGTTTAGAGGTGTTAAATCAAAAGGTATGCTTTTAGCTGCTAGTGAAAAAGGTGATGAAGATCATAGTACTTGTGAGGTTTTATTTGCTGATGATTTTGAAGTTGGTACAATTTTGCTTCCTGAAGGAACTAGTGCACCAGAGGCGAATAGATGTTATGTTAAAGGTAGCAAATTCTTCTCAATGCCAATGTACACACAAGATGGTGTGGTAAAAGTTGATGGCAAAGCAATCAAATCTGAAGATAAAGAATTAACTGCAAAAGTTTATAAAAATGGTGAAGTTGGTTAATCTAAAAAAGTATTAAGTAACTTTCCTATAATATATTTATAAAGCGTCATATTAAAATAATAATTAATATGATGTTTTTTTGTTTTAAAAATAGAATGGGAAAACCCGAGTTCAATTTATAATTTATTTTGATAAATAATTCATATAAAAAATTATATTGACCGCATATAAAATGTTATATATACTTAAATATATAGGAGATACAAATATGGAATACTTTGAACTAGATACACCCTCACTTTTAATAGATGAGAAGGTATTGATGGATAATATCGAATCTATGCAAGATTATGCTAAGAATAATCGAGTGGCTCTTCGTCCCCATACCAAAACACATAAAATGCCTTACATTGCGAAACTTCAAGTAGATGCAGGCTCTTGTGGTATAGCTGTTGCAAAAACAGGAGAGGCCGAAGTTATGGCCAAAAATGGTATTGATGATATTTTTATTGCTAATGAAATTGTTGGTCAAAAAAAATTAGAGCGTATTTCAAAATTAAGTCAAAAAATATCAATTTCCTTTGGTGTTGATTCAATATTTCAAGTTTTAGAAGCTGAGAAGATCTTTTCACTAGATAACAATTTTGCAAATATATTAGTGGAGATTGAAGTAGGGGAAAATAGAAGTGGAATTATAGAAGAAGTTGATTTTTTAAAACTGTTAGATACAATTAAAAATTGCTCTCATATTAAATTTAAAGGAATTTTTTCTCATGATGGAAATAATTATAGTGCTAGGGATATTGAAGAATGCCTCGACATTTCTCTTGGTGCCCAGCAAAGAACATTAAAATTTGCAAAATTAGCCAAAGAGAATGGCATGAAATGTGAAATAGTAAGTTATGGATCAACTCCTCCTTTTATAAACAATGCTCCAATTTTAAATGGTATAAATGAAATTAGACCTGGGACTTATGTTCTTATGGATGCCTCTCAATCAAATTCAATTGGAACTTTAGATAAATGTGCTGCAACTATTTTAGCAACTGTTATTAGTAAACCCAACTTTGAGCGAGTAATATTGGATGTAGGAGCAAAGGGTTTAACCATGCAAGAAAGACGAGAGGGGATTTGCGCCACAGAGGGAAAGGGAACACTTTATGAGTTTCCAGATATCCATATAAATAAAGTCTTTGATGAGCATGCTATAATTAATAATCCAGTTTTTAGAGAAAGCGTAAAGATTGGAGATAAAATACGTATTATTCCTGTTCATATTTGCCCTGTTTGTAATCTTTATGATGAAGCTTGGTTAATATCTGATGACAAGGTAATTAAAAAGATTCCAGTTTCGTGCAGAGGCAAGTTACAATAGGGAGTAAAAGATGGAAATGCATCCGATTATAAAATCATATGTTCCCTTAGCTCAAATGTTGGTTGAAACTTTTGGTGATGATTGCGAGGTTGTATTGCATGATTTGATACAACCCGAGCATTCTGTTGTTTATGTGGCCAATTCTAAGGTAACACAAAGAAGAGTTGGACAGAGTTTTGATCAACTTGTAAAAAAGGTTATTTATTCAAAAGGTTTGAAAAATGATTTTGTAAGCAACTATTATTTTAGAGCACAAAACAATCGGCTTATTAGATCTTCTACCCTGCTATTAAGAGATAATACTAAAACTTTAATAGGTGCGATTTGTATCAACCTTGATACAACTAGAATAACCAATGGCCTTGATTATTTGAAAAGCTTTTTACCTAATTCAGAGGCTCTTTTTGTTGAGGATGTAAGTGATGCTATGTTGCATGATGATTTTGTTTCAACAGATGAGTCTTTAAATGTTAAGCAAATGATTGTCTCTTTAATCGATAACATACTTGATGATTGTATCAATCCTCAAGATTTAAGTCGTGATGAAAAAATTGAAAAAATTCGCTTTATGGATAATAAGGGTATATTTTTGATGAAGGGTAGTGTGGAGTTGGTTGCAGAGAAGATTGGAGTAAATAAAGTAACAATTTATAGTTACTTAGATACAGTAAGAGGTAAGAGATTATGAAAATAGCACAAATTCAAATGCCGGTTCTCAGTGATAAAATGAAATCTTTTGATTCTATAAAAAGAACAATAGAAAAATCAGTGCCTAAAGGTGTCGATTTGATTGCTCTAGCAGAAATGTTTACTACCCCATATCAAGTAGATCAGTTTCCTCTTTATGCAGAAGTGGAAGGTGGTTCTATTTGGCAAATGTGCTCAAATTTAGCTACTGAAAATCATTGTTATTTGTCTGCGGGAACAGTTGCTGAAAAGGATGAAGCAGGGAACATTTATAATACTGCTTATGTTTTCGATAGAAGTGGTAAACAAATAGCAAAGCATAGGAAAATGCATCTTTTTGATATTCAAATCAAAGGTGGTCAACATTTTAAAGAATCTGAAACACTAACAGCTGGCAATAAAATCACTACCTTTGAAACAGAATTCGGTGTTATGGGCTTGTGTATTTGTTATGATTTTAGGTTTCCAGAGCTAGGAAGGTTAATGGCTTTGAAGGGAGCAAAAATAATATTAGTTCCTGCAGCCTTTAATATGAGTACAGGCCCAGATCATTGGCAACTAATGTTTAAGTCTCAGGCTTTAAATAATCAAGTCTTTGCAATTGGAACAGCTCCAGCAAGGGATGCTAGTGCTTCCTATCAATCCTGGGCTCATAGTCTTGTAGTGGACCCTTGGGGTAGAATTGTAAATCAATTGGGTGAAAAACCCAATGTATTGATAACAGAGATTGATTTAGATTTGGTAGAAGAAATTAGAGAACAATTACCTCTTTTAAAACATCGTAGAAGTGATGTTTATAAACTTGAAGAAATAAAAAATTAATAAAAAAGGCAGTATTTATGAAAAGTATAATTTTAGAAAATAGTAATAAGAAAGGACATTATTCTCCAGGGATGATTTCAAATGGAATGCTCTATATTTCCGGGCAACTGCCTTTTGATTACGAAAAGGGAAAGATGGTTGAAGGGGATATAACTATTCAACTTCAAAAAGCATTGAGTAATGTTGGTCTTGTTTTAAGCAAAGCGGGGTTAATTAAAGAAAATGTTGTTCAATGTCGTATTTATATATCAGATATAAATCATTGGGATGCCGTTAATAATGGTTTTGCAACCTTTTTTGGTTCTCATAAACCATCTAGAGTTATAGTACCAAGCAGGGAATTACATAATAATGCTTTAATTGAAATTGAAGCTATTGCTGAAATGGAAGAAGAATAATGGATTTTATTTGTTCAAAATGTAATAAAAGAGTTGCTACAACGACTCTTTTGCCCAAATGTGATTGTGGTGGGCTCTGGAAGTTAGACTTTACTGCGCCTAAATTTGATGTTGAATCTATTGACAAAGATCAATGGAATATCTTTCGATATAGGAAATATATAGCACTAGATGACGAAAGTTGGCAAGCTGTAACTCTTGGAGAGGGCATGACTCCAATTATCAAATTTGACGATGATTTGCTATTAAAAATGGATTATTTCATGCCAACTCTTTCTTTTAAGGATAGAGGGGCAGCTGTTTTGATTTCCCATTGTAAATCTATTGGTGTCAAAAGTGTTGTTCAAGATAGTAGTGGTAATGCGGGCAATAGTGTAGCTGCCTATTGTGCTAAAGCTAATATTGATTGTGAGATATTTGTACCTGAGGGAACTTCTCCTAAAAAAATTGACATGATAAAAGCTCATGGAGCAAAGGTTAATGTAGTTGAGGGAAGTAGAGATCATTGTGCTGATGTATGCAGAGAAGCGGTTGAAAAAAAGGGTGTATATTATGCAAATCATGTATATAATCCATTTTTCTACGAAGGTACAAAAACGTATATTTATGAAATTTATGAGCAATTGCACAGAATTCCTAAAAACATCTTTGTTCCTGTAGGAAATGGCACTTTGTTTCTTGGTATTATGCACGGACTTGAAGAATTGCTAAGAAGCGGGGTGATAAATAAAATGCCAAATATTATTGCTATTCAAAGTGAAAATTGTGATCCTCTTTTAAAAGCCTATCAAAAAGGTAATAATACTCCAGAGTCAATTATTCCAACCAAAACAATTGCAGAAGGAATTGCAATAGGAAAACCAATGAGAGGTGAAGAAATACTAGAGTATGCCTATAAGTATGATATAAAGTTTATTCATGCACCAGAGAATCAAATATTGTCTGCTCGTAGTACTCTTGCCTTAAAGGGGATTTACTGCGAGCATACAACTGCGGCTAATTACGCAGCCTATTTACATTACTGCAAATTATATGGCAATACTCTTGATAGTATAATACCTATGTGTGGAGCAGGTTTAAAATCTGATCATTGATTATAATTTCTAGAATCTAAAAAAAATCTTATATTTTTACAATTAAAAAAAGAAGCATATAATTTATTAGTGCTTCTTTTTTGTTACTTTATAAATGAATTAAGTAAATTGAATTTTCTTATATTAGAATACTTGTATTGTTGTATCTCCATAATTAGAATCAATATCTGTGACAAAATTAATATAAATGGTATCTTTATAAGTTCCTGCATTTAATGTTTCTAAATTTGTAAAATTCGAATAGGTATATATATAAAAATCTCTTATTTCTTGTGAATTTATATTTTCAATTCTTATTGGTTTATCACGATCAAAATCAATAATTTGACTAGAATTTTTGCGAAGTCTTAAGGTATATGGGACATTACTCACCCCCATCCCACTTCCTGAATCTGTTGAGATTAATTTATAGTCATTTAAACTGTCGAAAGTTAGCCCTACTACATAGTTTGTATTATCGGGAGCGCTCGATGGTGGATTAAGCCCTGCTTGAAGGGAAATAATCCAAGTAAGATTATTAAACCCAATATTATCAAAAAATCCAGTGTTAGTCCAAGAAGCTGGTTTTGCTACATCTACCACTAGTAAAAAAGTACCATCAGTATTTTCTGGAGTTGTAACGTTTACAATATTCTCTGTGAGTGTACCGCTGTAGTATACTTCCTCAGTAATGCCAAATAAATAGAAGAAGTAGAAATTTGTGGAGCCCCCTGTATCGAGAGATAATAGCTGGGCTGTGCCCCCACTAGTATCAGGCAAGTTTTCAGGATTATCTAAAATATAATAAAGGGTAACTGTAAAATCTGTTGCGATATCATCTACATAAGTTCTGCGATAAATATAAGTTTTAAGTTCAGCTAATTCAAACCAAGCAGTATATTCTCCTCGGTTCTCATAATTGACAGAAACTTTAGCTAATAATGTACAATTGGTGCTTTGTGACGAGCTTGCTGATAATGTTGCAGTGCGATTTGCTATGCTTATTTGGGGAATAGCATGCAATGATTCATCACTTGTTGTCCTATTTGAAAGCTGAGTTAATTCAATTGCTTTAACTGATTTGACGGTAATAGCTTCTGCAAAATTGGTTTCTGTATTTGTTATTACAGGTTTATATGAGAAACTTTGAATATTAAAATAAGCCGCAGGAAGTGCAGTACTTTCATCATAAGCAAAAGCAAACGACGTTGCTAAAATATATATTAAGAGTAAAAATATTGTAAATTTGATAAGTTTTGTTGTTCTCATGTCATAAGATTAATACTTACAAAGCTTATTGTCAATCATTTTTACAAATATAGGGATGTTTTTTATCTAATTTTGTAAAACAAGTCTTTAAATTATTGTTATAATTTATTTTCCATGTTAAATTATAGATGTAATTAACTAAAAGAGAAAAAAAATGAAAAGAAAAAAAATAATTTTATTGATGATTGTGACAGTACTTACAAGTTTTATTTTTGCAGATCCTCTGATCACACCAATCTCAGGACTATCATTGAATACACCTTTAGAAATTTCTGGAATTTGGAATCCTAATAAAAATCCTATATTTATTCTTTCAGCAAATTATCAAGGGATCGATTATGAGCAAAACTCAATTCAATATCAGACTGAAGATTATAATTTAGCCAATTCTGGGCAAACTGAAAGTTTTAATCTTTATACATATAGTAATTTTAGTAGTTCCGGATGGATATTTAGAAAAAATTATGAACTAAATATTTATTATTCAGAAATATTTCACCCAGTCGAAGATACCTTGTACGATGCGGGGATTGCGAATTATCCCAATATATCAATTTCTTTAAACTATAATTTAAGTCAAAGTGAATTTGGTTTTTGGATATTCACAACAAAATATATAGCAGCGGATCAAAGCGTACAAAATCAAAGCACAACTATGAATTATGGAGTTAATAGAACTGTAAATGCAAGAAGATATAAATTTGATATTGCAATTCCATCTGGAATGCAAGCGCTTGATTTAATTAACTTTAATTTTGGGTGGGATGGTTATACCAATAGTGTTAGTCAACTTTGGGATATGGAAGGTTATGTTAAAGTCGTGATTGTAAGTAATTAATGAAAGAGATATTGTGATTATTACCCTGATTGATTTAAAAGATTTGACATCAGATCACCCATTTGTTAGTTGTTATTGGGCTGAGCTCAAAAACAATAATGGATGGGATAGTGAAGCTTACAAAATTGAAGATGATAAAAAAGTATTTCAAATTCTTGTACTATATAAATCTTTAATATTTAAAAATAAATTAGCTTATATTCCATTTTCTCCTATTTGTATCAATGGAGATTTTACATTATCCTCCAATAAAATAGAAAATATCATAAAATACATTAACAAAATTACTAAAAATAAGGTTATATTTTTCAGAATTGATTTACCCTTTGAGTATAAGGATTTAGAATCTTTTGAAAAGATTTTTCAAGTTAATAAAGAAAGTATTCAACCAGAAAAGACTGTAAAAATTTCTCTACAACAGAACATATTTGACATAAGATTACAATATAAAAAAAGAGCCAAACGTAATTTAATAAAAAATAAAAATGTTATAACAGTTGAAGATGTAAAACCGACTAAAAATAATATTGAAGTTTGGTATTCTATTTATGAAGCAACTGCAAAAAGAGATTGTTTTCAAACGAGAAGTTTAGAATATATAAATAATATTTTTTTAACCGAGGATATAGTAAAACCAAAATTGCTTTTCGCTTATAAAGAGGGCGTGGTTGTAGCTGGAATTATTATATTGATTGGTAAAAAAGAAGCTGTATATCTCCTTGGTGCTTCAAAAAGAATAGACGGATTTTCTCCAAGTTATAGTTTACAAGATTATGCTATAGAACTTTCTAAAAATTTAGGTTTAAAACAATATGATTTATTTGGTATTGGAAGTGATGAAAAATCTAAACATCTTAAAAGCTTAACTTTATTCAAATCATCTTTTGGAGGAGAGTTTTTTCAAAGAATTCCCACTCTAGATTATCCAATAAAGAAGATAAGTTATTTGCTTTTTAAAATTGTCGAGTATTTTAGGTTTCGACTTTACCGATAACTTCTTTTGCAAGTTTTTTAAACTGATTGCCTCTATCAAATTCATTTAAGAATATATCAAAGCTAGCAGCCCCTGGAGAGAGTAAGACAACTCTCATATCACGATCATGGTCTTCTTTTGCTAAAGTGAATGCTGAGTTGAAAGCCTCTTTCATATTGTTAAAGGGGCCATGGTAGCAAATTTCTTGCTTTTGTAAAAAAGATATAAGTTTATTCTTTGTAAAGGTTCCATCTAATAAAGTAATAGATTTGGCTCTATTTAATATGGATTGCATATTTGTAGTTTTTAAATCTTTGTCAGTTCCACCACATATTAAATGTATATTAACATTTTTAAAATGTGACATGCTAAACTCAGTGGCTGTTGGAATAGTTGCAGCACTATCATTAACAAATAATATGTTGTTTAAAGAGCCTACCCATTCAATGCGATGAGCAACACCTTTGAAAGTGTTAAAGTGTTGAAGTATTAAATTATTCTTTATGTTTAAGACTTCTAATGTTTTAAAAGCAGGCACTAATTCAGGTTTATCTATCAATTGATCAGGTATTTTTTCATCTAAAAAGATAATATTTTTTTTCTTTAATAGCGTTTTTTCTTGTATTGCTTTATCAAAAGCTTTAGGGCAAATTGATGTTTCAGTATTTCTTGTAAATACTTTTAATTTATCTTGCAAATATCTTTCCATAGAATCATATGTGTTTTGATGATCTTCAAGTAAGTTTGTAAAGACTGATATTTTTGTATGAGGAAAATCACCGTTTAAATAATTAAAAATATCTCTAAGTTGCCAGGAAGAAAATTCGCAAATTAAAAAATCTATAGGCTTTTTGTTATCTTCTATGTAGCTTGCAATTTCAAAGGCGCTAATTCCCATATTCCCAACTAGTTTGGAATTATAATTCATTTTTTTTAAAACATGATTAATAGCATAAGTTGTTGTTGTTTTTCCTTTTGTGCCTGTAACTGCAATTAATTTTATATTATCTAAATTAAAATTTTCAAAAAGGTATACAAAATCAGTTGAAATTCGTTTTGCATACTGTAAGTATTTGTTGTTTGGTAAAATAGATGGGTTTTTAATTACCAAATCAGCCCAAAGAAAATCTTCAACCAAATGCTCCCCAAGTCTAAAAATAGCACCTAATTCTTTTAAAATTTGTAAAGGTTTACCAAATGATTCTTGAGTTTTTAAATCTGTAATCAGAACAGTGTGATTGTGTACTAAAAAATATTTAGCAGCCGCAAAGCCACCACCATTAATACCCAATCCAAATATTAATATTTTCATTAATAGCGCTCCCTTTTGAATTTATTATATACTTGTTTTATATATAAAAACAACAAAAAAGCCCAAAGAAAATTCTATTTAAATGCTGTATGTTTTATTAAAAACTATATACTTTTTTAGTGATTAGCCTTGAATAAATATTTTAAAGCTAATATGCTTAAGAAAGTATTTGTTTGAGCGATTGTAATTAATATTACCTAGATTTTGCAACAAACAAATAGAAATTGAATATACAAACAAACTTCGGGTCACGTTGTGATATCTAAACCGGAAAAACATAATAATAAGGAGCTCTATAGTGCCTTGTGGAAGAAAAAGAAAGAAGCACAAAATTGCCACTCACAAGAGAAAGAAAAAACTCAGAAAGAATAGACATAAGAATAAATAATTCTTAGGCAATTCGCTTTTGCTGCAGCTAGCAGCACTTAGCTATTAACCGTCGGTTTATATTCCGACGGTTTTCTAGCGAACAGTATCGATTGTTGTGTTTGGTATGACAAACGCACACTTTATAATTTTTTATTTGCTTAAGAAATTAAATTATAAAGAAGCCTCTTTATCCACGCATGTGGATCGTAATGTCCGTAAGGAGGAACCATGAGAAATTATGAGTTCACTGTAATCTTCAGAGCAAATGAAGAAGACACTCAAGCTGGGCTTAAGCTAGTTTCCAGTTTGTTTGAAGCTGCTGGTGTTGAAATCACCAAGCAAGATGATTTAGGTGTAAAATTATTCGCCTACGAAATGAAGAAACAGGATAAAGGTCACTATTTCTATTATGAAATTTCCGCAGATCCTGCATCTATTGTAACTTTCGAAAAAAGGTTCTTATTAAACAATTCAATTATTAAATTCTTGTTTGTTAATAAAGAAAATTAAAAGTTTAATGGAGATGGTATATGGCTACTGATTTAAATATTGTTGCGTTAGTTGGAAGACTCACTCGTCCTTGTGAAATGCGTTATACAAATTCTGGTTTTGCAATTTGTTCGTTTTCGATAGCAGTTAATAGGAAAAAAAAGTCTCAGGATGGTTCTTGGAATGATTCTGTAAGTTTTTTTGATTGTACTTACTTTGGTAAATCTGCAGAAGGTGTGAGTCAGTATCTTACTAAAGGTCAACAAATATCAATTCAAGGATATTTGGAACAACAAAGTTGGGAAACCAATGGACAAAAACGAAACAAAGTAGTGGTCATAGTAAATTCTTTGAGTTTGTTAGGCGGTGGTAGTAATTCTAATAACCAGAACCAACAAACGTATGTGAATAATGGAAATTCTAATCAAAATTATCAAGGCCAAAAATCACCAAGTTATAATGGTGGTCAACAGTTTGGAAATACAGGTAACAATTTTCCACAGGCTAATAACAATAGCAATGTAGGAAAGCCAAATAATCAAAATGATAATTTGGGAGCTACCAATGATTTCCCATCTGATGCAGGTCCAGAAGATTTTGCTGATGATATTCCATTTTAAGATCTAAGGAGAAATTAATAATGCGCGAAGATTATGACGCAAAAGATGAAAAGAAAGATAGAGGCCCTAGAAAAAGTAGTGGTGGTGCTCGTCGTGGCGGTTTTAGAAAAAAGGTTTGTAGATTCTGTGCTAATAAATCATTACCAGATTACAAGAATCCTGAACAGTTGAGAAGATATACAACAGAAAGAGGTAAAATCCTTCCTGCTCGTATTACTGGTAACTGTGCTAAACACCAAAGAGCTGTAACGGCTGAAATTAAAAAGGCTCGTATTTTATCATACTTACCTTTTGAGAGAAAATAATAGGAATAATATGGTTTTAATCGATAAAAGAACAACCTCTGTATACGTAGCCACTTTTATGAGTGCTGTTCTATACGCTGTAGGTTTTACCTCATTTTTATTGGTTTTACCGTTGTTGTTTTATTATTCTCGTAGCAAAGAGAGAGTTAAAACTTTATGGGCTTTAGCAAGTTTATTGATATTTGTTTTAGCAATAGAGCTTTTTCCTTTAATCGGAGAGTTATCTGATAAAGGGAATTTAGGAATACTCTCTATTGGTTTGTTCTTACCGATAGGACTTATTGGAAGTTCAATGATTTGGGTTTTATCAGACGGCTATAGGCTTTTAATAAGATATATAGCTAGTTCTGCAGTTGTTGCATGTTTAATGGCAATTTTAGGATTTTGGTTTAAAAGTGATACAGAAATGGCGTTAGCTGTTGATGATGCAATTGTTAACGCAATGTATATTGTACTTGGCCAAGAATCACAACAGACCTCTCTAATGTTGGGTGTATCACCTCAGGAATTATTTTCCACTTTGAGAACTGTTGTCTTTTCAATGTTGTTGCCATTAGGTGCTGGTTGTTTTGGTTTTAATGTATTTCTTTCGTTGTCTACTCCAAGATATCTTGGGGACGAAGAGTTCGACGAGAGGGTTAAGAATTGGAAGCTACCAGAAAGTTTTATGTGGATGTTTTTAGTTAGTCTTGTTCTGCTTCTACTTGGAGTGGTTGTAGATTATACATTGATTGTTTCTATAATTGTGATAAATTTAGCATTATATTTTGCTTTGTTGTTTGCAATACAGGCTTTATCAATTGTTTTATACAGAAGGCGCGCTAAAGGTTTGCATACTAAAGCTGCAAGAGTATTTGGACTCACATTGTTTTTAATAATACTATTTCAAGGTTTGAACATAGTTGCTGTCGTTGGACTGCCAATTTTTGGCGTTTCAGAGACATGGTTTACATATAGAAAGTAAGAGAGAAGGAGTTTTCAATATGAAGATTATTCTTAATCAGGATGTAATAAACCTCGGTGAAGAGGGTGATGTAGTAGTAGTAAAAGATGGCTATGCTCGTAACTATCTAATACCACAAGGTATTGCTATTGTTCATAATAGAACAAACATGGCAATAGTAAATAGTCGTGCAAAAGCAATTGAAACTAGAAAAGTTGAAAAAAGAAAAGCTTCTGCAAGTCTACAAGATAAATTAAATGATTTAACTTTAAACTTAGTAGTTTCTGCTGGTGATTCAGGTAAATTGTTTGGTAGTGTAACTTCTGCAATGATTCAAGAAGCTTTGGCTAAAGAAGGCCTGGAAGTTGAAAAGAAGAAAATTGAAGTTGCTTCTCATATGATTAAAATGGTTGGTAATTATTCAGTTCGTATACACTTATATGAAAAAGATTTTTCCACAGTTAAGATTGTTGTAGAAAGCGAAGCACAAATTAAACAACGTGATGCAGAAGAAAAAAGAGCTGCAAAAGAAGTTGCTGATGCTGCTAAAAAAGTTGCCGAAAAAGTAGAAAGAGAAGCTGCAAGAGTAGCTGCTGACAAAGCTGCAAAAGAAATTGCTGACAAAGCTGCAAAAGAAATTGCTGACAATGCTGCAAAAGAAATTGCTGACAAAGCTGCAAAAGAAACTGCTGACAAAGCTACAAAAGAAACTGTTAGTGAAGAAGCCGCTCCTGTTACTGAATAGGGGAAAAAAATATGGCATCGTTTGAAAATAGTTCTCGTATTCTGCCTAATGATGAAGCTGCTGAGAAAGCAATTCTTGGTTCAATCTTGTTAGATAATTCACTAATTACTGAATTATCTACCATAATACAATCAAGAGACTTCTATAAACATGGGCATCAAGAATTGTTCCAAACGATGCTTGATTATTCAAATGAAAACTCAACTAATAGAATAGATATTATTACATTAGTTGATTGTTTGAATAAAAAAAATTCACTTGATATTTGTGGGGGTCTTTCCTACATATCAAGTTTAACAAATGAAGCACCGTCGTCAACTAATTCAATAATTTATGCACATATGATAAAGAAGTTATCAATGCGTAGACGATTGGTTTCTGTTGCAACATCTCTTAAAGATGATGCTTTTGATTTAACACAAGATATATCAACTACAATAGATGGTGGAGAAAATTCATTATCTTCCTTAGCTTCAAAAGGTAATGTTGCTGGCGAATATTACAGTGCCACAACTCTTTTAATAGATACAATAAATACTATTGAAAAAAGAACAACTGACGATGGATTTAGAGGTTTTAGTACAGGCTTTAAAGATCTTGATAGACGCCTTTCAGGTGGTTTAAAAGAACAGGATTATGTAATTATAGGGGCTAGGCCTTCTATAGGTAAAACAGCATTTGCTCTAACTATAGCTATTAATATGCTACTTCAACACTCCTATAGAATTGGATTTCTATCTTTAGAAATGAAAGCTACCGACCTTTTAGAGAGAGCTTTAACAGGTATTAGTCGAGTTGATTTTTCTCATATTAGAAATGGACTATTGACAGGAAATGAAATGTCTCAAATTTTTGATGCATGTGATAGTTTATCAAAGCAAAAATTTTATATTCAAGATACTCCAAATATGCAATTAAACGATATTAGATCTCAAGCTAGGAAGATGAAAAGAGAAGATGATATACAGATTCTTTTTGTTGATTACATTGGCTTAATTCAAAATACCGATAACTCAGTTCCACGTCATGAACAAATTGCTAATATATCTAGAACTTTAAAGCAGTTAACCCGTGAATTAAATATTCCTATAATTGTTTTATCTCAAGTAGGTAGACAAACTGATGGACAATTACCACGTCTTTCTGATTTAAGAGAATCTGGATCTATTGAACAAGATGCTGATATTGTAATTTTCTTGCACAGAAACAATGCGGAAGATATTCCTATACAAAAAACAGAGGTATTGGTTGCTAAAAATAGAAATGGTGAAACCGGTAAATTAGAAATTGGCTTTCATAGGCAAATTGTTAGATTCGAAGAGCTTGCTCACGACTATTCATCTAATTAACAAATCCGTTTGGTTTAAAAGACACACAAGTATTTTAATATATGCTTTTATATCTAACAAACGAAAAGCTACAACTTCTATGTAAAACTAATATTACAAAAAATTTCTTGAGTTATATAATACAAATCTATTACTAACGTTGAATTATATTAAATGATAACTATCATAGATAAGCTAATTATATTTTTACTAATTTACTATTAGTTAGTTCTAAAAATGAATCAAAATGAAATTTTCTACAATTGACTCTTTGATAATAATTGAAAACAATCAATATATAAATTGTTTCTGGATGTAAGATATATAATTCCTAAATAGGAATATAATACTTTAATATATAAATAATATTCTATAAATAGAATACAATTTATTAAGTTTGATTAGGTATTAGAATTAATTTATTAGTTACAAATTGTTCTAATGGCTTAAAGTATCAAGCTCAGAAGCAACCTTTACACTTTATTAATGATTATTTTTGGGATACTTAATGTCAAAGCACAAACCTATGCCCATCACTATTTTAGTTTCTTTATTCGATAAGTCCTAACATTTTCACCATTTGCTTATATGGTAGGTCGCCAAATTATAAAATCAGATGTATAAGTGGAAGCAAATGACAAAAAGTATCATGCTACAAGAATATTGTATTAAAAATATAAAACATATAATTTAATTAATATCTTTTATAAACTTTAGAAATTAAAAAAGTATCTTATATCTATAAAATACATAAATGAAAATATTATTAAAACACTTACCATTCCTATCAATTGACAAATCCAATAATGTTTAGGAGATATTCTTGTTCTAGTAATGATTTCAAAAAAGGCTATTACCATTTGACCTCCATCAAAAGCAGGAAGAGGTAATAAATTTGCTATTGTTAATGAAATAGAAACTACAGCTAGCAAGTAACAAAAAGCTCTAAATCCACTCGCTAAACTATTTTCTAAACCAAGTATAGTAATGTTCCCTATCATAAGTGATGCTCTAACAGGACCAGTTAAGACTTGTCTAACGTCATCATCTTGACCTCTAACTATATTAATTAAACTTGTAATTGTATTACTAAATAATGTTGTAGCCATGGAATATCCACTTTCTAAAGCAGAAGTGAAGTTCAATCCGTCAATAGTCTTAGTTGGAGAATACAGTGAGAAATTATGCTTAATTGATCCATCTCTATTATAACTAGGGGTATAGGATATTGTCTTGGTTTTTTCATCTCTGAGGATTGTTAAATCAATTGTCTTAGGATTTTCTTTATTAAAATATGTTAGTATATCTAAATTATTATTAATTTTATAATCATTAACTTTTAAAATGAGATCACCTTTTTTTAACCCAGCTTTGTTTTCCGGACTTAAAAAACGAACTGTTGAAATATTTGGTTCAATTATATTAGTTAATCCAAATTTATAAGATCCATTCTTTTTTAAGGTACCTTCTACATTAATATTAAGTTCTTTATTTTCTCTCTCAATGAGTAGAGAAATTGAAGATTCAGAATTTTCATTTAAAAAAAATACAAATTCTTGCCAATCCTTTATTTCAATATTGTTTAGTTTTATTATTTTATCATTAATTTGAATACCACTCTCAGTAGCACTACTAGTGGTAGCATTGAATAAGGTTGGGTAATTATCAACTGGTGAAACAATAGATGGGGAGGAGAGTGTTTGATGATTGGTTGCCAATAATGCGGTACATAAAAAAATTGTAATTAAAAAATTTGTTAAAGGACCTGCACCATAGGTTAGTAGTTTGTAAATAGGTTTGACTGAAAATAATGAACCATTTTCAACATGGATAAAGGCTTTGCTATTAGAGTCTAAGGCTCTTGTTAAATCATCTGAGCCTTTCATTCTACAATATCCACCAAACAGGAACCAAGATATTCTATATTCAGTGTAACCAATTTTTTTAGCGAACATTTTTGGGCCAAAGCCAACAGAAAAAATTTCAACCTCAATTTTGAACATATGAGCTGCAATGAAATGACCTAGTTCATGTAGAAGAACTACAAATCCTACACCCATTACGCCTACTGCATATTTTAATAATATTGATATTACTTGTTCCATAGTTGATTATACCTTAAAATTTGAAATATCAACAGATTAAGAAATATAACTTTTTGCAATTACTCTAGCTCTCTGATCAATTTCTAATATATCCTCAAAACAAGTAATGTTATTATCGAAATCACTTTCTAAAGTTCTAATTACTATATCTTGAAGTTGTAAATAAGAAATTTTTTCTGCTAAAAAAGCGTAGACTGCTTCTTCATTAGCTGCATTAAAGGCAATTGGATAACCTTGTTTTATTTCTAAAATATCATAAGCTAATTTTAATAAAGGAAATTTCTCATAATCTGGGTTTTCGAAAGTTAAAGATAGAGATGAAAAATCTAAGGGTTTAACTAATTCAATTTTAGAATATTCATTAAAAATACCTTCTATTATTGGTAAGCTCATATTAGGTGTACCCATTTGCGAGTAAATAGAACCATCAAATAAGCGTACCATAGAGTGAACGATACTTTGTGGGTGAATACTAACTTCAATATCTTTTGGAGCAAAATCAAACAAATAAGAGGCTTCAATAACCTCTAATGCTTTATTTGCTAGGGTTGAACTATCTATTGTAATTTTTTTACCCATTTTCCAAGTAGGGTGATTTAATGCTTTAGCAACAGTTATATTTTTAAATTCACTTTTGACCAATTGTCTAAAGGGACCGCCACTTGCTGTAATAATTAATGATTTTACATTTTCTCTATGATGGGCATCAATTAAAGCCTTTATTGCGGAGTGTTCACTATCGACTGGTATAATTTGACAATTATTTTTTTTAGCAAGCTCAAAAATAAAAGCTCCACCTGCAACAACTGATTCTTTATTCGCTAGTGCTACATCAATACCATGGTTTAAAGCTTCTATGGTAATTTTTAATCCATCAAACCCCGCTACACCATTTAGTATTACATCACATTTTATTTGATCTAATAAATGAGAAATATTAGAAAAATAATTAAAATCTGAATTGGTGTGTTTAGAGTTTGTAAGTATTAAATTTTTTATATTAAAAGATATAGCAATATTTTCAAGTTTTTCGAAGTTAGAATTTGCACTCATTGCTACAACATCAATGGGTAATTGTTTATTTTTAATAGCAGCTAAGCATGTGCTGCCAATACTTCCTGTAGCTCCGAAAATTATAACTTTTTTCATAATCTTTTAATCTTTATTTAATGAAAATTTGTAAAAGAAGATAGAATAATGGTGCACTAGTAATTAATGAATCTAAGTTGTCTAAGGCTCCACCTCTTCCTGGTGTTAAAGTACCACTGTCTTTTACTTTAGCACTTCTTTTAATAACAGATTCTATTAAATCACCAATAGTTGCACTAAAAGCTAAGGCTAAACCAATAATAATTGATTCGACAATAGTTAAAGGTAATTGTAAAAGTAAAACAGTGCCAACACTAATTGCTGTACAAGAGAGAATACCACCACTAAAACCTACTATACTTTTATTTGGACTAGCTTTTATTAAGCCTCTAGTACTTTTACCAAATAGCATTCCAAAAATATAAGCAAATATATCATTTGAAAAAACGCAAATGAAAAACAGTCCATAAAGAGCTGAAACTTGTGGGAAGTCATTTACTTTGATGATAAATGAAATCAAATATGCGGGATAAAGAAGTGAAAAGCTATCTGCAACAATTAGTTTAATTGAATCTTCATAAGGTTTTTCTTGTTTGGCTCCTGCAAAAATTTCAACTGTAAAAGATATTATTAGTAAAAATATCAATGTAAGTTCAACTAAATTACTAAATTCAGTAACAGAGCTTACCCAAGCGCTTATAGGAAGTAATCCACAAAAATAAAAAGGAATATTTGGAGTAACTTTTAATTTTAATTTAATTATTCTATATATTTCTTTACTACCAAGAAGTGTAAATACAGTTGCAACAATAGCAAAAGCTAAATGTTCAAACTGAGGTAATAAAAATATAACGGTTAATAATAAAGGTACACCAATTAAAGTAGTAACTAAACGATGTTTAAATGAAGACATTAAGCCATTCCTCCAAATTTTCTTATTCTAGATTTGTAATCATCTAAAATTTGATTGATAGTAGACTCATTCCAATTTGGGAATAATTCATCGTAAAAACCTAACTCAGCATAAGCACTTTCCCAAAGTAAGAAGTTACTTAGCCTTTTTTCTCCAGCACTTCGTACAATCATATCTACAGAAGGTACAATGTCACTAAATTGCATATGTAATCTTAATAATTCAGCTGTAACTACAGTAGATGGATTTTGTTTAATAATTGAGTTAACACTTGTAACAATTTCATCATGTCCACCATAATTTATGCATAAAATTATGGTAATATCAGAATTTTCTTTTGTTATCTTTTCAATTCTTTCAATAGCGGTTTGTGCTGAAAGTGGTAACATAGATTTATTACCTCTAACTAGTATTCTAATATTTTCTTTTTCAAAAAATTTTATTTCTGTAGTTAATTTGGAGGCTATTAGATTCATAAGATAATTAACCTCTGAATCTGGCCGCCTCCAATTTTCTGTAGAAAAAGCATATAAGGATAAAAATTTAACACCACTTTTTTTACTAGCTAAAATCACTTGTTTTAAGGCTTTTAATCCTGCTAGATGACCTGCCGTTCTAGGTAAATTTTTTGCTTTGGCCCATCTGCCGTTGCCATCCATAATTATAGCTAAGTGGGTTAATTCTTTTGTATCCATTATATCTCCATAATTTCTTTTTCTTTAGCAACAGCAACATCAACTATATTTGCAACATAAGTATCAGTAATTTTTTGAACTTTAGTTTCGCCTATTTTTAAATCATCTTCACTAAGTAAGCTATCTTTTTCTAAAGCTTTTAATTCATCAATAGCTTCACGACGTAGGTTTCTAAGACCAACTTTGTACTTTTCTGCAGTTTGTTTAGCATTCTTTGCTAAATCTTTTCGTCTATCTGCTGTTAATGCTGGGAAACTAATTCTTATTAATTTACCATCATTACTAGGAGTTAATCCTAATTCACTTTTTAAAATTGCTTTTTCAATTGCTGGGAGAACTGTTTTGTCCCAAGGTTGGATAACAACCATTCTTGCTTCAGGAACTGAAATTGAACCAACTTGAGAAAGGGGAGTTTGTGCTCCGTAATATTCAACTTGAATATTATTAAATAAAGCCGCATTTGCACGACCAGTTCTTAGTGCTTGGTATTCAGCTTCAAGAGCCTGAATAGACTTTTTCATTTTACTTTCTAATGTTTTTAATACTGTATCCATTTTATTTCTCCAAATATGAATAAGCTCACTAGAAATAGCTAGTGAGCAATTTATAAATTAGCTAATTATGCGCCTGTTGAGTACATTTGAAATCCAGTGATTTCTAAGTTGCAACCAGCAGATTTTGCTACTTCTTTCATTTTTTGAGATACTGATAGTTTATCATCTTTAACAAAAGCTTGATCTAAGAAACAAATTTCCTTAAAGTGTTTTGCTACCATACCTTTAACAATATTTGGAACAATTTTTTCAGGTTTGCCCATTGCTAATGCTTGTTTAGTAAAGATTTCTTTTAAATCTGCTACCTGTTTAGGATCAACAGAAGATGAATTTAGAAATTGTGGAGTAAATGCAGCAACATGTAATGCACAATCACTGCAGAAATCACTAACAGCTTCATTTTCAAATGCTTTGGCACTATCTGCTTTAAATTCTACTAAAACACCTTTTTCACCAGCACCATGAATATAAGTTGTTGCAAATTCACTATCACTTAAGTCAAATACTAAAACATTTTTTAGAGCCATGTTTTCTTTAATTGTTGCAATTAAACCCACAAGCATTGAATTTAATTCATCATTGATTTGAAAATAATTTTTAGCGATAATTACATCGCACATTTCTTCACCAAGTTTTTTAAAGTCTTCATTTTTTGCAACAAAGTCTGTTTCACAAGAGATCTCAACTAATACAGCTTTCTCTTTTGTAATTTTAGTAAAGATACGGCCATTTTCAGTTGCACGATCGGCTCTTTTTGCAACAGCAGCAAGCCCCATTTCTTGTAAAAGTTTAGTTGCAACATCAAAATCGCCTTCAGCTTTAACCAAAGCTTTTTTGCAATCCATCATACCTGCACCTGTATTATCACGTAATTTTTTAACTGTAGCAGCTTTAATTTCCATAGTTATCTCCTTAGTCTTGATAAAGGGTTTTGTCGTCTACTTCAATTCCAGCGACTACTGTTGCGCCGTCATTTTGGGTTTTAACTTCAGTTTTATCTTTAGGTTCTTCTTTTTTTTCTTCGAATTTAGAAAGATCATTTTCGTCTTCAGAAGAGAAAACAACACTTTCTTTTTCTTCAGCAACTTCTTCAACAACTTCATCTGCTAAAGTTTCAACGATTTGTAAATTACCTGCTTCATTGTCAGCATCAATTACGGCTCTTGCAATAATTTCAACAAATAATGAAATAGCACGTATAGCATCATCGTTACCAGGTATTGGATAAGTAATATCTGTTGGATCACAGTTTGTATCTACAACAGCAATTACAGGAATACCTAATTTTTTTGCTTCAGTTACAGCAATAGCTTCTTTTTTTGTATCAATTACAAAAATTGCACCTGGTAGGGCTTTCATATCTTTGATACCACCAAGGTTTTTTTCTAATTTGTTTTTTTGTTTTGTTAATAAAGAAACTTCTTTTTTTGTCAATGATTCAAAAGTTCCATCTTTTTCCATTTTTTCAATTCTTTTTAGAGTTGCAATAGATTTTTTGATGGTTGTGAAGTTGGTTAACATACCACCTAACCAACGATTGTTGATATAATGCATACCACAACGTTTTGCTTCGGTTTCAATAACCAATTGAGCTTGCTTTTTAGTTCCTACAAATAGGATTGATTTGCCATCTTTTACGATAGCACGAGCAGCTTCATATGCTTCAACAATGCAAGTTGAAGTCTTTTGTAAGTCGATGATGTGAATTCCATTTCTCTGTGAGAAAATGTAACGAGCCATTTTTGGATTCCATCTTTTGGTCTGGTGACCAAAGTGAACGCCTGATTCTAATAGGCTTTTCATTGTAACTACGGACATATTATCCTCTCCTATATCTGACAACAAAACATGCTTAAACGCTCTTTGTTTTTGGCAAGGTTGTCACCCTTCGTATATATCTCACCCGCAAGGGGCGGAAATTTCCTAATCATTAAATGATTAAGATAATTCAATTAAAGCAGAAATAGCCTTGAGTGGCAACCCCACTGCGATGCTAAATTCGCCATTTATTCGCTCAATTAAAGCCTTTCCCTTTCCTTGAATTCTATAAGAGCCTGCAGCTCCTTTCCACTCTCCACAAGCTAGGTAAGTCATTATGGTTAAATCAGATAAACTTTTAAAATTTATATCAACAACATCATATCCACTTTTTATTCCAAACTCAGGAATATATAGGGCATAGGATGAATATATTTGATGTAAACTATTACTTAGTAGTTTTAAGGTGTTGTACGCTTCCTTTTCTGTGTTAGCCTTACCAATTAATCTATTTTCAAAAAATATCATTGTATCTGCGGCTAAGACGACTGAGGAGGTTGGCTTTCCAAAGCTTTTTATATAAGCATTCAATTTTTGTAATGCTAAATCCTCAACTATATCATGAGGTTCACTTAGAGTAGATATTTCATCTATATCTGTGGCTTGAGAAACAACTTCATATCCACTATCTTGTAGCAATTTTAATCTAGCTTTTGAGTTGGATGCGAGAATAATCTTTTTCATATTTTTCCTTAATTATCCGATAATTCTAGTAATTCTTCTTCATTTTGTAGCCACAATTCTTCATTCTTATCTAATTTATTTTGATAAATGCTTTTTCCTTCAATAACTTTATTTATTTTTTCTGCATTGGAGTAAATTTCTATTTTACTCATTTGATCTTCAAGTTTTTTTATGGATTGTGTTATCTTTTCATTTTTTTCTAATATCTTTTGATTGTCTTTGTTTAGTTTATTTATTTTATTTGTTCTTTCTCGTTGAGCTTTGTAATTTAAAGAACCTTTTGACTCAATTTTATCATCATTTTCTATCTCTTGTTCGTCTTGATATTTTTCTTTTTCTTCCAGTTTATATTTAAAATAATTATAATCACCTTCAAAGAACGTTGGCTTTTCTTCACTCAAGTATAATATTCTGGTTGCTAAATGTTCAATAAAATAAGTATCGTGGCTAACAAATATCATAGTTCCATTATAATGGTTTAGTGCTTTGATTAACATTTCTTTTGCATTGATATCTAAGTGGTTTGTGGGCTCATCCAGTATTAAAAGGTTAACTGGGTGCATAAGTATTTTTAACAGCGCTAAGCGGCTTCTTTCTCCTCCACTCAATACTCCAATACTTTTAAATACATCATCACCTTTAAATAGGAAAGCACCTAAATAATTTCTTAATAAAGGTAGTTGATCAATATTTGATACAGTTTCTAATTCTTCAAATACGCTGTTGTTAGCATTTAAAGTTTTTTCTGTATCTTGTGCGAAATATCCTATTTCAACATTGGATCCTTCAACAATTTCTCCGCTAAATTCTTTATCACGATTGCATAGCATTCTTAATAGTGTACTTTTACCTTCACCATTTCTACCAGTTACAGCAATCCTGTCATTTTTTGAAACCAAGAAGTTTAAATCTTTAAATATTTCTATGTCCCCATAACATTTGGTTAGGGATTTTACTTTTAATACATCATTTCCACTATGTGGTGCTTTTGGAAAGGTAAAGTGCAATTTTTCTAAATGAGAGGGCACTTCAATTAAATCAATTTTTTCTATTTGTTTTATTCTGCTTTGTACTTGTTTAGATTTAGAAGCTTTGTATCTAAACCTTTCAACAAATTGCTCAGTTTTTTCTATATGGGCTAATTGTCTTTCTAGTAATTTTTCTTTTTGGGCTATTTCTATATCTCTTTGCTTAAGATAAGAGGAGTAATTACCACTGTAGTGGGTGATCTTTGCATTAAATAATTCATAAACTTCATTAATAGTTTCATCTAAAAAGCCCTGATCATGACTTACTAGCATTAAGCCACCTTTATAAGCTCTTAAATAGTTTTTTAGCCAAATTCTTGCTTCAATATCTAAATAGTTAGTTGGTTCGTCAAGAAGCATAATATCGGGTTTTTCTAAAAGAACCTTAGCTAGAGCAATTCTCATTTGCCAGCCACCAGAAAATTCATTACAAGTTCTTTCAAAATCACTAGTACTAAAGCCCAAACCTAATAGTATTTTTTCAATGGTGATTTTTCTATCAAAATAGCCACCTTCTAATAATTGCTCCTGAATTTCGTGTAAAGAGAACAGAAGTGGCTCTAAGTTTTCATTTTCACTACTTTTTTCCAATCTTTCTTCAAGAATTTTTTTATTTTTTAATATTGAATAAAATCTATGATAGCTTTTTTCAACTTCCTCCACCAATGTATCCGTTTCAAAAACAATATCACTTTGAGGTAAATAAGATATTCTTAGTCCTTTGGTTTTGGAAATATTAATACTATCTGCATGTAAGTCGCTGTTAATTACTTTAAACAGTGTACTTTTACCGCTACCGTTGCCTCCGGTTAAGGCACACCTCGACTTTTCATTTAAGGTGAAGTTTACATTTGATAATATGTCTCTATCAGAAAAAGCTAAATTTATATTTTGAACTTGAAGCGTTCCCATTATTTTTCTCCAGTATTTGTGTTGCTAAGTAATGTTATTACAGTTATTATAGAGTTTATCATATAGTCGTTTTTTATGACAACAGGAGGAAGGCCCAATTGATTTGCCTTACAACAACAGAAACAACATTAACAAGTGCCCTAAAACAAGTTGAAAGAAATAAACCTTATATTGATATGGTTGAATTGCGATTAGATTTGCTTGAAGAAGGTGAATTGGTAAGTGCTCAAATTTTTCCTCGTTTATGTGCTTTACCTACAATTGCAACCTTTAGACGGGTATGTGATGGTGGAAAATCACTCCTTAGTGATAAAGTGAGAATGACAAAGTTACATGATATAGTTTTACAAGGTGATTTTTCATATGTAGATATTGAAGAAGATGTAAAAAAATCTGATTTAAAAATTAAAGGTGAAGAAGATTCACCCAGGTTAGATTTTGAAGCAGAATTAAAACTAAAAGGAATAAAAATAATTAGATCCTTTCATGATATGGAGAAAGTTCCTGCTAATTTATTTTCATTGATTACTAAACAAGCAAAAAAAGGTGATATTCCAAAAATTGCTGTTACTCCAAATACAATAGTTGATGTAGTTACTCTTTTTAGAATAAATGAAGAATTAAAAGATATTAAAGAGAAAATAATTATTGGAATGGGGGACTATGGTGTTTGTACTCGAATTTTATACAAGAGAGTAGGCTCCATGCTAAGCTTTGCAAGTGAAGATGAAATAGCACCTGGTCAATTATCTGCAAAAAGTTTAAAATTATTATATAGAGCTGATCAAGTTAACAGTAGAACAAATGTATATGGAATAATTGGTAATCCTGTTTTACATACATCTTCCCCTAAAATTCATAATCCAGGTTTTGATGCAATTCATTACAATGCAATTTATGTACCTTTTTTAGTTGATAAAGTTAGGACTTTTTTTAAGTTAGCTGAATTGATTAAAATTCATGGATTTTCAGTTACAGTCCCGCATAAAAGAGATGTTTTACCTTATCTGGGTAAAATTACCCGAGAAGTTCAACAAATTGGGGCTTGTAATACCGTAACGAGAATTCAAGGAATGTGGAAAGGAACAAACACTGACTATTATGGATTTTTAGCTCCAATAGAAAAATTTATTAATGATGGTGAAATTAAAAGTGCTTTAATAATTGGCGCTGGAGGGGCCGCTCGTGCTGTAGTATGGGCTCTCAAAAATCATCATGTCAAAGTAACCATAGCAAATAGAACTTTATCTAAAGCAAAGTTATTAGCAAGTGAAACTATGAGTAATTATATTGAATTAGAAAATATAAAATCTCTCGAAGCAACTACAGATTTGATTGTTCAAACAACAATTGTTGGAATGAGTCCTAATGAAGATGCTGACCTATTAGAAAATTTTGAGTTTGCAAAATCTTGCTATGTGTATGATTTGGTTTACAAACCAGAATATACCAAATTATTAAAAAGGGCTCAAGAGAAGGGTTGTAATATAGTAAATGGCTCAGCTATGTTGCTTGAACAAGGAAAGCTTCAATTTGAAGCCTTTAGCGGTTATCACTATCCGCATTGGGTAAAAATTAACTTATAAAAAAAAGCCAATTGAAAATAATCAATTGGCCTTTTTTTTATCCTACAGTATTAATTAAAGGAGGAAGACCTTCAATAATGACTTGTACTTCATCACCTTTTTGCATTCCACTTATACCACCAGGGGTACCTGTAAGAATTATATCACCAGGGAGTAGAGTCATGATAGAGGAAAGATAAGAAATCAAAAAAGGTACATCAAATATTAAATTTTTAGTATTAGATTCTTGCATAATCTTATTATTAACTTTACTCGATATTTTTAAATTATTAGGATCTAATTGTGTATTAATTACAAAACCAAAAGGGCAAAAAGTATCAAAACCTTTAGAGATAGTCCATTGTCCTTTTTTAGGTTGTAGATCTCTAGCGGTAATATCATTTGCACAGGTGTAACCTAAAATATAATCACTAACATCCTCTATTTTTACATTTTTGGCTTTTTTCTTTATCACTATGGCCAATTCTGCTTCATAGTCGAGTCTCTCACACATATCAGGTTTAATTACTACTTTATTGTGAGCTAATGCACTTGTAGAGGGTTTTAAAAATACAATAGGACTTTCAGGGATTGGCAGATCAAATTCAATGGCATGATCTTTATAATTTAAGCCTATGCAGATTGCTTTTGAAAAATCACAAGGGCACAGTATTTCTACTTGATCTAAAGTAAGGTTTTTATTTGTTGTAAAAAACCCTTCAAAAGGTGTGCCCTCATAAATAGTAATTTCTTTTGTTGTTAAATTATAATTTCCATAAAGAGTTTCCCCTTTAAAGTAAAATCTTACAATATTCATATACTACTATTTTCCCCTTTAATTTATTATATAATTCATGATTTTAGCATTGAAAATTTTGCTTATTGGTAGGCTAACTCTTTCAAGAGTAGGAAGCTTTTTTGCAACTACAAAATATTCATTATTAGCTTCATTTTTAACTTTTTCTACCAATAATAGTAATTCATGAGTTAAATAAGTAACTTTTAAGACCGTATTTTCTTCTTTACCGGCCATTTTACAAACATTAACTTTTCTTCTAAATTCAAAACCACTAGCACTTATATCAATATCTAAAACTGAAGCAACCAATTGTGATTCATCAACAATCATAGAAGATCTTAAGCGGCTTATCAAATCTTGTCTTTCAGATTTTTTTAAATCCATCAATTCAATTTTTGTTCTAAGAGGTTTTAGATTAAATATTTTATCACTAACTATATTTTTTAGAATAGCGTATTCATCTTCATTTAATTCTTTTTCTATTGATTCAAGCGCTTGTACAATAGATAATTGATCGTTTTTCAAATGAAAGTTATTACTTAGTCTCCATTGCTCGTTAGTATAAAATGTTTCACTTTGAATCAAATCACCTTTACGGCGTGGAATAATTAAGCCCGCTTTTTCAAGAATATTTGTCCATTGGCTTTCTTTTTCTCTAGACATTAAATAAACACCACTAGCTAATTTTTTAATTATGTGTTCTTTTATTTCAGGATGAGAGTCAATAATTCTAGAAATCCTCTGATCAGCTTGAATAATAATACCATCAAAAACACTTAATTGGCTGTACTGTTTTTCAATTAAATCTAAATAATTAAAAGTTGTACAATTATCAATATCCCCACAATTTTCTTTTATATAATCATAAATTGTTTGTTTTTTCATAGAACTATCTAGAGCATCTCTAAAATCTTCTTTTGATAGTTTATAGGAGGTTTGAATATCCATTGAACAAAGGGATGCAAAACGCCATAATATGTCATTTCTACCTCTAGATCCCAAGTATTTAACAGATAAATCTGTATCAAAAATAAGATTATTAGGAGTTGGATAGGTTTTTTTAAAATCATTTATTTTATAAGCTGTTGCTGTTTTTATTATAATATTTAATTTTAGTAAATTAGCAACTACAGAATCAGTTTTTTCTAAGCTAAATCTAATAGATTGTGTTTCAAGTAAAAAAACCAGGGACTTCTCATCAAATGATTTAATTTCGTTGAGGTAGTTCAATACTTTTTTTGCAAATACAAACACAGTTTTATAGTTGTCAAATAATGGTGCAATTGATTGAGCAAAAAATAATACCGCCAAATCAAAAGAAGATAAATCAATTAACATTTGAAGTATTTCGTATTCAATTGTATCAAAGGGTTTAAATATTTCTAATTCATTTAATAAATTATCAATTTGCTCTGTAGTTTGGATTAATTCTTCACATTTGTAAGAAGGGAATAGGGGAGCTACTATGTTTCTTTTTTGATAGTCTGTTAATTTAGGATTTAATTTAACTATGGACAAATAACCTCTTAAAAATTCACCATCAATTACATTTGTTGATAAGTCACTACTAAGGTGGCTGTTGTTTTCAAAAATAGGGGCAAGAGATGCTTTAGCTATTAATTTATCACCAAAAATAGGATTCAGGACAAATTTATTATCAAGTTCTAATATAATAAGACGCTTTGCTAAGTTTGAGATATGTTCAATTAATGAAACATAACTAAATTCTTCTAAGTGTTTGTTGTTATCAAAATAGGAATAATAAACAAACTCTTTATCTTCACTTTCTATACTTTTTTCAAAGGGTTTGATTAGTTGAAGAATTTGATTTGTAGTTGCCCCTTCAGTTATTTGAAAAATACCAAGTAATAAACTATCAACGTTGTCGATAGTTGATAATAAGGCAGCTTCTTTTTCTCTATTTAGAAAAAAGCTTATCATATTTTCACTAACAGTTTCTTGGTTAAATGGAGTTGTTGTTTCTGGTAAAAAGTTTCTTGCCTGGTAAAAAAATTTATCATTATCTAGGCCCATTAACCAATTTTTAAAAAATTCTGGATGTTCTCTCATATTATTTGACTTTCGCCTCACTTTTTATTTTTGAATTAATCCTGTGTTTTATCATAGATTTGAATAGAATATTTATATCCTTGTTCAGCTAAAAACTTTTGTCTATTAAGAGCAAACTCTTCTTCACTAGAATTTTGAGTTACTAGGGAATAGAAGTGACTACTTATTTTTTTTGGCCGAAGTATTCTACCAAGTCTTTGTGCTTCTTCTGCTCTCGATCCAAATGTACCTGATAACTGTATTGCTACAGAGGCATCAGGTAAGTCTATAGCAAAATTGGCTACTTTTGATACCACTAAAACTTTTATTTGTCCATTTCTAAACTTTGAATATAATTCATCTCGTTTTTTGTTAGCTGTAGCGCCTGTAATAATTGGAGTTTTTAGCTCCTTGGCAACTATTTTTAATTGAGATAAGTATTGTCCAATAATTAAAATAAATTCTCCTTCATGTTTTTTTAAAAGAGTGTGAACTATTTCAAGCTTTCTTGGATTTTCACTAGCAATTTTAAATTGCTCTCGTGGTTTAGCAAGAGCATAGGGTACCTCTAAATCTAGAGGTAGTGGAATTCTCACTTCACTACAAAAAGCTTCAGCTATATAGCCTCTTTGCTCAAGTTCACTCCAAGGTACATCATATCTTTTAGGTCCAACAAGTGAAAATACTTGATCTTCTTTATGGTCTTCTCTAACAAGAGTTGCAGTTAAACCTACTCTGTGTAAACTTTGTAGTTCTGCGGTTACTTTAAATACAGGAGCGGGGAGCATGTGTACTTCATCATATATTATAAGTCCCCATTCGCCTTTTGTTAATAACTCAAAATGTGGGAAAGGACCTTCTTTATCTGGTCTCCAAGTCAAAACTTGATAGGTGCAAACAGTTACTTTTCTTGCTCTTTTGTTTTCACCAGTATATTCACCTATTTCATCGTAAGTTAAAGAAGTTTTATCAGCTATTTCATTAACCCATTGATGAACAGAAGCTACATTTGTAGTAATTATCAATGTTCTTGTTGCTAGTTGTGTTAAGATATCTATACCAATTATAGTTTTACCAGAGCCACAAGGAAGCACGATGGTTCCATAACCAGATCCCTCTGAGGTGCCACCTACAAGTGTTTGAGCAGCTATGCTTTGATAGTCTCTAATTTCAAAAGGTTTTCCAGCTAAGGATTTTTCTCTTAAACTAACTTGTATAGGAACCCCTTTTTTAAGAGGGATTTTGTCATCAACAGGATACCCTAATTCAATTAGTTTAACTTTGATTTCCCCTCTATCTAACTTTCTAAGAGCAAAAACTCCATCACTTATTTTGTATAAGGAATTTTTTAAATCTCTAGTATTATCAATAATTCTAAAAATTAAATTATCACTTATTTTTAATAAATAGACTTCTTCAAAAGCTAAAAGAGTATTATTTTTTTTATCTTCTTCAGTTTTTATTGAATTGTTGATTATAAGGGAATCAAAAAGTTCTTGCTCTTTTTCACTTAATTTAATACCATCTCTTTTTTTCTTTGAGAGTTCTCTCTTAATTTTTGAATTAAGAGCTTTTTGTTTTAAGTATTCATTTAGTTGGGCATCGATTTCATCATTGGTTCTCTCGGTTGTTGTTGGGAGATTTATCTTTTTACCATCTCTGTCATCTTCGCATAAGACAAGTTTCCCAAATCTTGAAGAAATATCATCAATAAAAAATATAATTGAATCAGTCAAAGGAAACTTTGACCAAAGTTTTAATTTTTCTATTACTGTGGTACTTACAATTCCACATGAGGCTGCATTCCACAGTGAAATTGGAGATAAAGAATATGTGTGAACATGTTCAGGACTTTTAATTAAATCACAAAATGCAGCAATAACATTTCGGCACTCCTCAAATTGAGGGTGGTGAACATCTAGGAGTAAAGTTCTATCGCTTTGTACTATTAACGGGCTATCTTTCAATTAAAAAGGCCTCCTGCTGGCGTTTTCCATAATAAAATCTAATGCTACTAAAGCTGCCATAGCTTCTACTACTACTACGGCTCTAGGGCAGATACAAGGATCATGGCGACCCTTTATTTTTATAAGTTTTTCTATATTGTTTTTATCAACTGTATTTTGTTCAAGTGAAATAGAAGGCGTTGGTTTAAATGCAACTCTAAAAATAACATCTTCAGAGGTTGTAACACCACCTAATACACCACCATTATTATTTGATAAAAACCCATTTTTATTCATTCCATCGTTAAAAGCTGAACCTTTGTATTGTGCACTAGCAAAACCTAAACCAATTTCAAAGCCTCTAACGGCTCCAAGGCTTAACATGGCTTTGGCCAATTGAGCTTCAAATTTATTAAAGGTGGGTTCCCCTAATCCAATGGGTAAGTTTTTAATTCTACATTCAATTACTCCACCAATACTATCACCTTCTTCTCTTAATTTACTTAGAAGGGCTTCCATTTCTTTGGCTTTTTCTGTATCAGGTGCGTAAAAATCATTTTTTATTCTATCTCTCCAATTATAAGTTGTAGAGGTATTATCAATTTTAATATTACCAATTTGAACAGTGGCGGCTTCAATACTTATATTGTCAACATCAAGATATTGCTTTGCTATAGCTCCTGCTATTACTCTACTGGCAGTTTCTCTACCACTAGCTCTACCACCACCTCTTGGATCTCTAATTTTATATTTGTTATATAAAGTAAAATCAGCATGAGAGGGTCTGAAAATATCTTCTATTTGTCCATAATCATTTGATAATTGGTTATTATTTTCAATAATAATGGTTAATGGGGCTCCACTCACCTTGCCTTTATAAATACCAGATAAAACTTTGATTGTATCTTTTTCACTGCGTGTGGTACCAAATTTATTCCCACCTGGTCGTCGTCTGTTCATTTCATCTTGAATTTTATCAAAATCAAGTGAAAAATTAGCACTAAGACCATCTATAGTAACTCCTATAGCGGCGCCATGAGATTCTCCAAAAGTGGTAATGCATAACATCTTACCAAAAGAATTATTCCCCATTATTTCTCCCAATTATCTAAAGAATCTTTTATTGTATCAAAAACTTTTTGTATGCTTTCATCTTTTAAGTAGATTATTAACTTTGCCTTTTCTTTGTAGAGTCTCTCTCTTTTTTCAAAAAGAGTGTGAAACTGCACAGCTGGTTGATCTTTCAAAAAGATTGGAAGCCCATTGTATTTAATTCTATTTAATAAAACTTTTTCTTCCAAATCTAAATATATCAAATTATTGCATAAAGAAAAAGCCATCTGGTTATCACAAATTCCACCACCCAAAGCAATAACCTTACTTTCAGTATTGTTTTGCAATAAATTCTTCAAACTAAGAAACTCTTGATTCATAAAAGCTTCTTTACCTTCACTCTCATATAATTCTCTTACACTATTATATTTGATGTTATCTTCAATTAATTTATCCAAATCATAAAAAGGAAGGTTTTTATATTCTGCAAAAAGCCGAGCATGGGTGCTTTTGCCACTATGCTTTATTCCTGAGAAGAAGTAGGTCATTTTTTATCCTCATTATTATCATCAAATAAATTTATCCACTCTTCATCATAGGCTTTGATTTTTGGTTTGGTAAAACCATATAGTTGCTCTTCTTTTTCTCTTTTTTTCAAATACTCCATCTTTTTTTGTTCGAGTAATTGAGTATATTGAGCTCCATAGTAATTGTTTTTCATAATTTCTCTGCGCTTGTCTTTTGGTTTTCTGTTTTTCTTTATAGCTTCATTAAATAAAGTAATTGAGCATAGCCAAAAAATAGAGATGAAAAGTGCAATTAATGTATTGTTTGCCTTGGTTATAAAGGGTGGAAAATTAGAAAATAGGTCGAAATCAAAATTTTCGCTTTTCATAATAGCAAAGCTTTGGTAAGCTTGAGATATAACAAATATTATATTGATAATTAATGGGAAAACCCAGGATAACCAATCTGGAGAAAATATAAATCTTATTATCATTAATAGCGATAATAAATATATTATAAAAGTAAGGGTTGGAATAATATAATCCATTACTAACTACCGCCTCTATGGAAATCTAATTAGTATATTATATCATAAAAGGAAGGCTTTGTGAATGCAAATAGAAAAAATGGTTGATTACCAAAATACTCATATTAAAGCAAGTGAATTAGAGAAAAGAATTAGGGAAAAACCTAGTGATGTTAGGGGCCCTTATTACAGAGATACAACCGCAATAATACACTCTTCAGCCTTTCGAAGATTAAAGCATAAAACCCAAGTATTTTTTGCTCCAAACAATGATCATATTTGCACTAGAATTGAGCATGTGTTGCATGTAGCCTCCGTGGCCTCTGCTGTTTGTAGAGGTCTAAGCTTGGATCAAGAATTAGCTTGGGCAATTGGTATGGGCCATGATTTGGGGCATACCCCCTTCGGTCACGTGGGCGAAGTTATTTTAAGTGATATTATGCAAAAACACGGCTATTTATCCTTTGAGCATGAAATTCATTCCCTTAGAGTTGTAGATTTTTTATCAAACAAGGGAGACGGTATGAATTTAACCTATGCTGTTAGAGATGGTATTGTCAGCCATTGTGGTGAATCTTTTGTAAAGTGTATAAAACCTACATTTAAAATAAAGGACTTTCAAACAATCACTCAAAAAAAAGGCTTGCTTCCTACAACTTATGAGGGAGCAATTGTTAGATTTTGTGATTCAATTGCATATTTAGGTAGGGATTGGGAAGATGCTTGTAGAATGAAAATTATTGATAAAGAAAAGCTTCCAAAAGGTCCTAGGGAACTTTTAGGTTTTGATAACGGTAAAATAATTGATACTTTGGTAAAAGATTTGATAGTTTCAAGTGATATTGAAGGAATTCGATTTAGTGATGATATTTTTGAAGCTGTAAAAGAAATGAAGGATTATAATTATCAAAATATTTATAAATCACCAATTTTAAATGGATATAAGAAATATTTTAGCAGATTAACTAATTTAATTTATAATTATTTGTGTGAACTTTTTAACTCTTATGCAGATGATCAAGAAGGTTATAAGAGAGAGAAAAATATGTTGGCAATTGGCTTTGGCAACCATGTTAAAGAAATGCTACCTGTATACTTAAAAATTGAAGGCAATGCTGATAGATTGATCTTTGATTATATAGCAGGAATGAGTGATAATTTTGCTCTTGATTGTGCAAGTGAAATACTAATTCCGCAGCATCTTAATGAACAACTTGAATCAACGATAACAGGCAAATGGTTTGATGCATAGATAAATTATATTTTTGCTTTTTTGTTTAATCTTTCAATTTCTTCTATAAATTGATCAATATCATCAAAGGCTCTGTAAACAGAAGCAAACCTAACATAAGCTACTGTATTTATTGTAGATAATTGTCTAAGAGTTTCCTCTCCAATTTGATAGGAGTGAATTTCTCTTTTAGCACCTGAAAGTGTTCTGACATTAATTTCAATATTTTCTAGTAGTTGCTTTATAATATCCTCATCAATATTCAACTTATCAGTACAATTATCAATACCACGCTTTATTTTATTTATATCAAAGGCTTCTTCTCTGTTATCTTTTTTTATTACTGTAATTCTTTTTTCTTCAATTTTTTCATAACTTGTAAATCTGTAACCACAGCTTAGGCATTCTCTTCTTCTTCTTATAGAAGTGCCATATTGATTGGATCTTGATTCAATTACTTTGTCATTATCTAAGGTACAGTTTGGACATCTCATAATAATTCCTTTTAGTATTTTCCTATTGTTGATTATAGTAAAGAGGAAACAATTATTCTAGTGCCTTGTTTATGGATAATTCGCTAATTTATTCATTATTTAACGCTATATGTATTTTTTATTGAAAAAATATGGATTAGTTGTCTTTGGTAATACTTCTTATGGTATCAATTTCATTTTTATAACCTAATAAATCATTTGGTGTTTCAAGTATAAAGGGTAAATTTTTAAGAGCAGGGTGAGTAACAATTTTAGAAATTGCCTCTAGGCCAATATTTCCTTCTCCAAGTCTTGCATGTCTGTCTTTGTGAGAATCTAAAGTATTTAAACTATCATTTAAATGGATAGCTTTTAAATTAGATAGACCTAAGGTTTTATCGAAAGATTCTAATACTTGCTCCAAATTATCTTTAATATCGTAACCACCATCAAAAACGTGACATGTATCAAGTAAAATACCTAATCTATTTTTTTCTTTAATATTATTTCTAATTTGACTTAATTGCTCAAAATTTCTTCCAACTTCAGTTCCTTTGCCAGCCATAGTTTCTAATAGTAAGATTACTTTTGAATCTTTGTTGTTGGCGAATAAAGTGTTTATTGAATAGGAAATTTGATCTATTGCGATTTCTTCTCCTTGTCCGGTATGACTGCCTGGATGAAAATTGAAATATGGGCATTGTATTTGATCTAATCTCTTAATATCATCATCCATTAGTCTAAGGGCTAACTCTCTTAAATCTTTCTTGCTAGAGCAAAGATTATAGGTGTAGGGAGCATGGGCTATAAAAGGATTGTTACCCAATTCTTTCCACTTTTCTAAAAATAGATTTATATCCCTCATATCTAAAGCTTTAGCTTTGGTACCTCTGGGGTTTCTTGTAAAAAATTGAAAAGTATTTGCTCCAATTTTACTTGCTTCTGTAATTATATTTGAAAAGCCTTTTGAGCTGCTAATATGTGGGCCTATTATTGTTTTCATCACTATTCCTTTGTTTACTATTAAGAATAATTATCATTAAGATTATTGTCAAGCAACAAATTAAAGTAACAAATAAATTTTGTGTAGTATTTGTGTAATTAGATATAAAAGTGTTGTCATTTCATACAATATGTGATTATATTAACAAATAACCGGAGGGCATATGGCAGATTCAGTAAGTAGTTGTGTAAAGAAAATTATAGATAAAACGCCTTTTATAAATGAAATGTTAGTTAAAGGAATACTATCCTATAGCAATTATGCTTCATCTATCAAAGCTGATGTTGAATTGAACTATGGCAGAGTTGTTAAACATAGTGCTATTGTTATGGCTATCAGGCGTTATGGTGATGAATTGAGAGCAAAAGAAGAAATAGAGAAAAAAACTGATGTTGATTATGAAATTATCATGAAAACCAAAATCTTCGATTTAAATATTGTTAGAAATGATAAATTTTTAGCTAAATTATCAAAATTATATAATGAAGTTTCTACTGAAAAAGGTGATTTTTTAAATGTTTCACTTGGAAGTCATGAAATTTCAGTGGCAATAAGCGAAAAGCATCGCCAATTATTAGAATTTTTAGCCAAAGATGAGGAAATTCTGCATAAAATGGATGATTTAGTAGCTCTCTCATTAGTGTTTTCTGGTGATTTTTTACAAACACCAGGAATAGTATATGAGGCTGTGAGAAAACTAGCTTGGGAAAAAATAAATGTGATTGAAATATTATCAACTAAAAATGAATTAACTTTTGTTATAAAAAGAGAAGATTCTATGAAAGCTTTTGCTGAGCTACAAGCCTTTTTGAATTAGAAAAAATGAAAGTTACAATTATAAGCGGAAAACAGAATTCTGCTAAAACAACAACTTTAAAGAAAATAGTATCACAAAAAGATTGCTTATATTTAGGTTATATTTGCGAAAGCTCTTCAAATAAAAACATTTTTTATTTGAGAAATGTAATGTCTAATGAAATAATCCGACTTCTTCAAACACACCTGTGTGAATACAATCAAAAAATAGGTAAATTTTATATTGTCCCTAATTCCTTTGAGAGTGCTAAAAAGAGTTTGCTATCTCAAGTAGAGGAAAATTGTAATAAAGATATTGTTATTGTATTAGATGAAGTAGGAGCTTTGGAACTATCGAGTTCGGGCTACCATGATTTGATCGAGAATTTGATACAAATAGATAAGGATTTGATAATTTGTGTACGGGATAAATATGTTGAAGACGTTTGTAAAAAATATAAGTTTGAAGATTTTGAAATAATAAGAGTATAATAGTAAACCCCACATAAATGTGGGGTTTAGTGTACTCAATAATGAGATGATAATAGCTTTAACTATTTTGACATTTCTGCTTTTTCTTCCATTATCTCTTTTCTGCGAAGTTTACATAAGTTAGAAATTTCTGAAAGGGCTTTACGTGCACGAGCGGCAGAAGCCTTCACACCTTTTTCTGTAAACTTTGCGTTTTCAGCTTGATAATCTTCGAAAAATTGTAACAGTTGTTCATGAGTAGTCATTAATAGCCTCCATTTAAAATATAATAAAATTTTAGCACACTTATTTTAAAAAGCAATCAAAAATTCTTAAAAAAACGTCAAAACCCTATATTTATAAGGATTAATTGACGTTTTAGGTGAAATATAGGCAAATACTTACTTAACTAGTGTTTATAGTTATAATAAATAACTATGAATTTAAAAAAATTATAATTCTTCTAATATTTTTTCCACGTGCTTAGCAACTTTACTAACTTTGTAAATATTTTTGATTTTGAAACTTTCATCAATGATATAAGTTGATCTAACAATACCAAAATATTCTTTTCCATAGTTCTTTTTTAATTGCCAAATTCCATATTCTTTAATTACTTTTGCTTCTTCATCACTTAGAAGTTCGAAGTTTAACTCTAACTTATCACTAAAGCCACAATGAGATTTAACACTGTCTTTGCTTATTCCAAATACCACTGCATTTTTTGCTTTAAAAGCTTCAAGATTAGTTTTAAAATCTTGAGCTTCGAGAGTACAACCTGGTGTATTGTCTTTAGGGTAAAAGTAAAGAATTATCTTCTTTCCTTTAAAATTGCTCAATTTAATTAAATCACCATTTTTATTAGGTAATTCAAAATCGATAGCCTCATTTCCAATTTCTAAATATGCCATAAAATCCTCCGATATACTTATATGATACTAAAGAAATATGAAAATACAAGAAGAGTTTGATATATTTATAAAAAAAGGATTTTGAATAAAGATAAAAAAAGCTTCTTTCAATTAAGAAAGAAGCTACTGGGGAGAGAAGGATTCGAACCTTCGAAGGCTGAGCCAACAGATTTACAGTCTGCCCCCTTTGACCGCTCGGGAACCTCCCCAATGTGTGTCAAACACAAGTAGAAATTAGAACAGATTCGCAATATAGTCAACTACTTTTTAAAAAAAAATATAAAAACATTAATTATTTGTATCTATCTATTAATATTTTCTTATTTGTCATTGTAAAATCATTGTTATTAAAATAAAATTTTAATAATTATAAATATTGATAAAGGAGAAAAGGAATATGAGAATTGCATTTTTTGATACAAAAAAATTTGATACAAAATGGTTCGAAATATCGAAAAGAGAAAACGATGAAATAGTTTATTTTGAAGCTAGATTAAATGATAAAAATTATTTTCTAGTAAAAGGCTTTGAAGTTGTTATTGCTTTTGTCAATGATGATATAAATGGGAGAGTAATTAATGGTTTGGTAGATTTAGGGGTTAAGCTATTAGCTATGAGATCTGCTGGATATAATAATGTTGATATTAAATGTGCTAATGAAAGAGGGTTAAAGGTTGTAAGAGTTCCTTCCTACTCTCCATATGCTGTAGCTGAACATGCTATGGCTTTACTTCTAGCTTCAGTTAGAAAGATTAATCACAGTTATGTTAGAACTAGAGAATTTAATTTTTCCTTAAATGGTTTAGTTGGTTTTGATCTTTATAAAAAAACTATAGGTGTAGTAGGTACTGGTACAATAGGTAAAGTCTTTATTGATATATGTAAAGGCTTTAATATGAAAGTATTAGCTTATGATCCTTATCCGAATAAGGAGTTGGAAGCTGAATATGTAGATTTTGAAACTCTTTGTAGAAAATCTGACATTATTAGTTTTCACTGTCCTTTGACCAAGGACACCCATCATATGGTAAACGCTGATACCATTAAGATAATGAAGGATGGTGTTGTTATAGTAAATACATCTAGAGGTGCCTTAGTAGATGCTCAGGCGCTACTACAAGGAATTAGAAGTAGAAAGGTTGGCTCAGCTGCCTTAGACGTATATGAAGAGGAAGCAGGCATATTCTTTGAAGACCAAAGTGAAGCTGTTTTAGATGATGATACTCTTATGTTATTGATTTCAATGCCTAATGTAATTGTAACAAGTCACCAAGCTTTTTTAACTGAGGAAGCTTTGAAAAACATTGCTCATACTACTATTGAAAATATAGCAGCATATGAAAGGGGTGAAAAACTAGTAAATTTAGTTTAATTAAAATTAATAGGTCTCTTTTAATTAAGGGGCCAAGTGTGTTATATTCTCAAAAGCACATTGTGCGCTTGGACCAGGTACTATCTTTTCTGGCGTAGGGAAGCTTTTTGCTTCCGGCTACTCTATCCTTGTGAGGTATTTTTATGAATGAGTTATTATGGGCGGGATTGCTTATAATCAATTTTGGAGCAATTTTGTTTGCTTATCGTATTTGGGGTAAATTAGGTTTATACCTTTGGATTCCAATCTCTGTAATTATTGCTAACATTCAAGTAACAAAAACGGTTAATCTGTTTGGCTTAGAAGCTACTCTTGGTAATATTGTATATGCTACTAGCTTTCTTGTCACAGATATACTAAGTGAATGCTTTTCTAAAAAAGAAAGTCGTAAAGCCATTGGTATTGGTTTTTTTGCCCTAATTTGCATGACTGTGATGATGCAAGTTGCAATTAGATTCCAAGCAGCACCTTCTGATTTTGTTCAAGAATCGATGGTTACTATTTTTTCCTTTATGCCAAGATTAATGGTGGCATCCTTAATAGCTTATTTTATAAGTAATCATCACGATATTATTGCATATGAATTTTGGAAGAAGAAATTTCCATCAAATAAGATGATTTGGCTCAGAAATAATGCTTCTACCTTTATTTCCCAATTGATTGATTCTGTTTTATTTACCTTCATTGCCTTCTATGGCATTTTTGAAATGGATGTCTTATATCAAATAGTTCTCTCCACTTATATATTAAAATGGTTTGTAGCTTTATTAGATACACCATTTCTTTATTTGGCTAAGAAATGGTATGACGAAGGTAAAATAAAAGATACTTTTTAATCAGTTGTTATTTGTGGTAGTGTTTGTATCATTTTATTAATACATTTTTCACTACCACAGTAGATTATATCTTTACACACCTTTCTCTCTACTAATAAATTATCATCGTAAATTAGAGGGGTTTTATCAGAGTATAAGAGCTTAAGATTTAGTTTTTCTAAAACCGCGTGGGATGCTACCATATCCCAGGCAAATGCCCTTTGGTTAATGCATCCATCGATATTTGAAAAAATAACAGGGGATAATATATGAAGTATTGAAGATCCAAAAGTTCTTACTTTACCACTATATTTGCTAAAAGCAAGGCTTTTTTGAAGTTTTGAGCTTATTGCAAGCTGTGAAATTTCTTTGTATTCTTTCTTATAACTAAATATCTCATTGTCGATTAATAGATCTTTATCAGGGTCTAACCTTATTTGTAATTCTTCTTGTGCTATACCAAAGCGTGGGGCTATTATCATTGCTCCCACAGGCTTTCTATTGTTGTCTAAAATTCCTAGAGCAATGGCAAAAGAGGGGAGTCCTTGTGAATATACATCTGTTCCATCTATAGGATCTAATACAAAGGTATATGGTGCACTTGTATTAAAGGGTGTAATTGTTTCTTCACTTACCACGTTACAATCTTTAAATAAAATATTTATCTTGTTAATTATTCTATTTGAAATTTCAATGTCTGCTTTAGTTAGTACAGATCCATCTTTTTTATATTCTCTAATTATCTTTTTTTGAATTTGTTTTGCAAAATTTGCACAATCTATCATTTCTTCAAAAAGTATATCTAATTTATCCGTACTCAAGTAATATTTTTGCATTATCATTCCCTTTTTCTTGTCTAGCCTTATTTAAATATGATAAGCTAAGCCATCTTATGGAAAATAATAATATAACAAACCAAATACAACAATACCTAAAAACTAGTAAAGCCTTTAAAGAATTAAATTCAGGGGTAGATTCTCTAAACATTACCTCCTTAGAGGGCTTTGTTTTAGCTCAATTTATCAGAAGAATTTATAGAACCAGAGGAAAAAGAATTTGGGTAATTTGCTCCACTAAAGATAGTGCAAAAAGCCTTTTAAAAGATTTTGCTCAAGATATAAATACTAAAAATAGAATTTATAATTTGGATAAAAAGAATATTGAAGTTGCAATTCATTATTTACCCTCTAATGGTAAAACCTTATATAGTGATTTTGAAAGCGGCAGAGATGAATACAATCAATTAGAGGCTTTATCGAAAATTAATGACTCTAAGAATGCTATAGTAGTAACTCATTTAAGGGCTTTTGCCTCTGAGGTTGTTAGTCCAAAATCTTTAGATAATACTTCTTTTACAATTAAAGTAAATGATAAATTTGAACCAACAAAAATAGCCCAAGTTTTTAGTGAAGCGGGGTATATTAGAGTTCCAAGTACTACTATGCCAGGAGAGTTTACTCTCAGAGGAGAGGTATTAGATATTTATCCTTTCTCATTTGAGCAACCTATTAGAATATATGCCAATTGGGATGAAATTGAAAAAATTTCAATATTTGATTCCTTAACACAGGAAACTTTAAAAAGCATAAACAAAATTACAATTTCTTTACTCAGTGAAGATGATACCTCTATAGACTTTTCTAAGATTGATTCTTATTTCAGAAGTGATGATTATTTCTGTTTTATCGGTGATGTTAGATTGAAAACAAGTTATAAGAGTTTAATCTCTGAGGCTAAAAGTTTGTACAGAGAAAATTACCATAAAGACAAAACAATAGAATCTTATGATAAAATATTGTTTGATTTTGAGACGTTCTACAACTCTGTAAAATATAAGATGACTTTAGTTGATATAAAAAATGAGTCGAATGACGCTTATAGTTTTGATGTAGAGGGGCCTCGCTCTTTCTTTGGTGATTTTACCAGACTGAAGGGCGAACTCGATACAATGTTTAAGGCAAATTGGAAAGTTTATATTTTTACTAGCAATCCAATCCAAAAACAAAGACTTATGCAAATGCTTAAAGAATATAACCAGATAAAATATATGGATTATGAAATCTCACAAGGATTTTCTATTCCTTCAATAAAATTGATTGCTTTTTGTGAATTTGAAATTTTTGGTAGAAGAAAACAACTAATTAAAACCTTGCAGCATACAAAAAGCTCTCCCTTAGATTCTTTTGTGGATTTACATGAAGGGGATTATGTTGTTCATGTTAATTATGGTATCGGTAAATTTTTAAAAATTGACAGAGTTAAATCTTTTGATAGAGAAAGAGATTACATTAAAATAGCTTATGCAAATGGTGATAATATTTATGTACCAATTGAGCAAGCAAACTTGGTTCAACGCTATATTGGATCTTCCTCAGGCAAACCAACTTTAGATAAAATTGGTTCGGCTAATTGGGAAAAAAAGAAAGCAAAAGCTCGTGTAAATGCTGAGGAATTGGCCAAATATTTGATACAATTGTATGCAAAAAGAAAAGCTGCTATTGGTTTCCCTTTTGAAAAAGATAATGATATGCAACTCCAATTTGAGGCACTTTTCCCATACCAAGAAACAGTGGATCAATTACAGTGTATTGATGATATTAAACTCGATATGGAAAGCAATAGTGTCATGGATAGACTCGTTTGTGGTGATGTTGGTTTTGGTAAAACTGAAATTGCATTTAGAGCTGTTTTTAAATGTGTATTGAGTAATAAGCAAGTAGCTTTTTTAGCTCCAACAACAATCTTAGCTGAACAGCATTTTAATAATTTTGTAGAGAGAGTTAAAGATTTTCCAATAAATGTGGGACTTTTATCTAGGGTAATTTCGAAAAAAGATCAAAAAAAGACTTTAATTTCTTTGATAGATGGGAAAATAGATGTTTTATTTGGAACCCATAGAATATTACAAAAAGATATTATTTATAAAGACTTAGGTTTATTGATTATTGATGAAGAGCAAAGGTTTGGGGTAAAAGATAAAGAAAAGATAAAAACAGTTAGAAATAGTATAGATAGTTTAGCTCTTTCAGCCACTCCAATTCCTAGAACTTTATATATGTCTCTTTTGAAAATTAGAGATATGTCTCTATTAGCAACACCTCCAATATCACGTCATCCAATAGCAACTAAAATTTTGGAATTTGATATTGAATTAGTGGTTCAATCTATAAGAAAAGAAATTAGTCGTGGAGGTCAGGTATTCTATTTGCACAATAGAGTCGAATCACTCGATGCCGTGGTAAAGATGCTTAGTAATTTACTTCCAGAGGTTGTAATAGAGTCTGCTCACGGCCAAATGAATCCCAAAGCTTTAGAAGATACTATGAGACGTTTTGTTCATGAAGGCATTCAAGTTTTAGTTTCAACAACTATAATTGAAAACGGAATCGATATTCCTAATGTTAATACTATTATTATTGATAGAGCCGATATGTATGGAATCGCTCAACTATATCAATTACGGGGAAGAGTTGGTCGATCAGAAAATAAAGCTTATGCTTATTTATTTTATCCAGGTGAAAAAACTCTTAGTGAGATTGCTGTAAAAAGATTAAAAACTATTAGTGAAAATACAGGGCTCGGTGCTGGCTTTAAAGTATCCATGCGAGATATGGAAATTAGAGGAGCCGGTAATTTGTTGGGTAAACAGCAAAGTGGTCAATTAGCTTCAGTCGGTCTTGATATGTATATTAGAATTCTCGATGAAGCTATTAATGAACTTAGAGCTAATAATAAAGAAGAGTTAGAGCAAGAGGTTTTCCTTGAATTAGATTATACAGGCTTTATTCCAGATGAATATATACAAGATCCTTCAGTTAAATTCGAAATTTATAAAAAGATTGCTACTGTAAAAACAGAAACTGAATTAAATATGCTTAACAGTGAATTACTTGATAGATTTGGAGAAATGCCAGAAGAAGTCAATAACCTAATCCACATAGCTGAATTAAAGATTGTTTGCAGAAAATTAAAGATAATACATTTGACTGAAAGAAAGGGTAATGTGTTGGCCAAATTTAGAGCAATAAAATATATAAATGGTGAAAAATTGTTAAGACTTTTACCATATAGCAATGGCGCAGTCAGTTATGATACTAGACGACCTGAATATATTAAGTTAAAAACTGAAGCGATTTCTCTAAAAGATAAGAGTTTATTTATTTTAGAAATGCTTCAAAGATTATTGTAGGGGAGAGATATGAAAGAAAAAGCACAATCAATATATGATGAATATCCGGAGTTAGCAATTGTTGAGAAAAAGGATATAAATCCTGACAAAAAGAAAGTTCATTCATTTGTTTTGAGAACAAATAAACTGCATACTTTTCAACTTGATGCTGTGAAAAATTATTATAAACACTTTGGTATTGGTTATAATAATGAGAAATTAAATTTTAAGAAAATTTTTAACAATGATAAACCAGTTATTATAGAAATTGGTTTTGGTACAGGTGAATCTACCCAAAGAATTGCAAAAGTAAGAGATGAATATAATTATTTAGCCATTGAAGTTTTTTTAAATGGTTATACAAAGTTATTATCAGTTATAGGGGAAGAGCAAATAGAAAATGTTAGATTGATGAGATTTGATGCAGTAGCTGTTTTAACTGATATGATTGAAGATAATTCTATTTCTGGGTTTCATATATTTTTTCCTGACCCTTGGCCTAAGAAAAAACATCATAAAAGAAGATTGATTCAGAGAGATTTCACAAACCTCTTATCAAAGAAATTAAAAACCGAGGGTTATATTTATTGTGTCACCGATTGGAGTGAATACGCTGATCAAATGTTGGAAGTATTGGGAAAAAGTGATGATTTAGTTAATCCTTTTGATGGTTTTGCTCCAAGTAGAGAGTGGAGACCCACCACTAAATATGAGAGACGTGGTGTTAATTTAGATTATAATATAAATGAAGTGTGGTTTGAAAAGAGATAAAAAAACGGATTGAAATAACTATCAATCCGCTTATTCTTTTAAAGTTTACATCTAGGCCCATCATCGGGCATTTTTGCACCTTTAGAATAATTTTCATGCCTCATATACCAAGTATTGGCATATGAGCACATGGGTACAACAGTAATATTTTCTTTTAAAAAGTAATCAGCAGCGAAGTTCATTATCTTTGAAGCTATTCCTTGCCCTCTTAAAAGAGGATCAACAAATACTTTTTCAAAAACAACCAAACCATCAGGTGTATAAGCTAATTCGATGTATGCTAATTCCTTTTCATCATTTTTATAATATATTCTATTTGTATCTAATTTAAAATCCATTTTATTATCTCCTATAAATAAAAGGTAATAGTTTTATTTAATTAAAACAAGACTTTAAAGATTACTTGTAAAATAAAAAGAAAAGTTACAAAGATAATTTAAAATTATCTTCTATAACCACCACGATTGTTGTTACGAGGTTTTGAAATAGCTTCGTTAACACGTAAGTTTCTGTTTAAGAAATCTTGACCGTTAAGTTGTGAAATAGCAGCATCAGCTGATTCTTCACTTTCTAGTTCAACAAATGCAAATCCTTTAGATCTGTTTGTTTCTCTGTCTAAGATGATGTTGGCACTGTTTACAGTTCCAAATTGGCCAAATAATTCCATTAAATCATTTTCTGTTGTGTTGTAGTTTAAGTTACCTACATAAAGTTTTTTTGACATAAATACGTCCTTATAAATTTTTTTTGCTATTAAGCAATATTGCCTTGTAATCAACTAACTTTGTTTTCTATCAGTTATTTTTTAGAAAAGACGTAATTGGATTCTTCGAAATAAAACATTAATATGCTTTAATATGCTACAAGTAGGTTGAAATATTGTCAACTCCCTAGTCAAGAAAAATGATATATAAAAAAAATATTTTATTAAAAAAATGGACTATTACCAACAATTCAGTAATAGTCCAAAATTAGATCTCCAAAATAATTTATTTTTCTTCCTGACAGTCCGCAATAACTAATTCAGCATTTCTTCCAGTTAAAGGTTCATAGTGAGAAAATTCAATTTCAAAACTTCCTGTACCTGAAGTCATACTTTTTAAATCAATTGCATAGTTTAACATTTCACCTTGAGGTACTTGTGCAGTTACTTCTTGTAATTGCCCAAATTCATTTTGACCTGTAACTCTACCACGTTTACCAGAAAGATCGGATAATATATCACCAAGATAATGATTTTCAACAAAAACTTTTACATTCATAAATGGTTCAAGAAGTGAACAACCAGCCTTTGAAAAGGCTGCATCTAGTGCTCCTTTTGCAGCTAATTTAAAAGCCATTTCTGAAGAATCAACAGGATGCTCCTTACCATCAACCAAAGTAACTCCAATATCTACTATAGGATAATTAGTTAAAAAGCCTTCTAGCATTCTTTCATGTAGTCCTTTTTCAATACCAGGAACATATCCTTTTGAAACAGATCCGCCTTTTACCGCATTGGTGAAAGAATAATGTAGACCACGCTCTATTGGAGCGACTTCAATAAAGACTTTACCGTACTGTCCGTGTCCACCACTTTGTTTCTTGTGAGCATATTCAACTATACCACTTTTCTTTGATATTGTTTCTCTGTAAGCTATTCTAGGTAATTTTGTATGAACTATAATTTTTTGTTTGTCAGCTATTTTATCTAAAATAATTTGGAGATGAACATCACCCATTCCCATTATTACAGATTCTTTAGTTTCTTCATTAAATTTTGTTTGAAAAGTTAAATCTTCTTCACAAATTTTATGGAGTGATACATTAAGCTTATCAGCACTCTTCTTGTCTTCTGTGTCTATTGCTAGTGAATAAATAGGATTGGGAAGGGCGAGAGGTTTAAATGTAAATTTTTGTTTATGGGGGTTTTGTAGTAGTGTGCAATTTGTGAATGCTATGCTGCTTTTTGCAATAATACCAATTCCACCAGCTGTTAAACTATCTGTTTCTACAAGTTTTTTTCCAACAGTTCTGTATAATTTTCCAATTTTTTCTTTTTTCTTTAATTCTGGATTATACATTTCCATATCAGTTGTCAAATGACCTGATGCGACTTTTATGAAACTAAGTTTTCCACTAAATTGATCAATTGATGTCTTAAATACATAAGCGGAAGCATCTCCTTCTTCGGTTATTATCATATCATGATGCTCACCATCTTCAGTTGTAGTCCATTCCACTTGTCCTAAAGGAGAAGGGAAATTATGAGCTATGAAATTTAGCAAAGAAATAATACCACTTCCATTTAATGTTGATCCACAAAAGACTGGAACTACACGATTATCAGAGAGACCTTCTCTTAATCCTCTTCTAATATCATCAGCACCTAATGTACCGTCTTCAAAATATTTTTCAATTAAATCGTCTGCGCCTTCAGCAGCGTATTCAATTAATTGTTCTCTATAACGTTCTTCATATTCCTTATATTCTTCAGGACAAGGAGCGATTGTTTCTTTTCCATTTTCATCAAAGAAATAAGCTTTATCTTCTATTAAATTTATGATGCCTTTAAAATCTTCACCTTGACCCATAGGAATAAAGGTTGGAACAAAAGTTGCATCGAAATGTTCTCTTAAATCATTTATTACATTAGTATAACTCGCTCTATCTCTGTCCATTTTATTTATAAATACGGCACGAGGTTTATTGCGATTGTCTAAGCGGCGCCAAAGTTTAATGGTTTCTATTTGAGCACCATCTTTAGCGTCTACCATCATTATTGATGCTTCTGTAGCTCTAAAGCCACATATTGCTTCACCTATAAATCCTGAATAACCAGGAGTATCTAGGATATTTATGCACTTGCCTTCCCAATTTAGGTGTGCAAGACTGGTGTGAATAGAAACAAGTTTTTTTATTTCTTCTTCTGTGTAATCGCTAACTGTTTTCCCATTTTCAATGGTTTCAGCTTTTGGAATAACCCCGCCTTTAAAGAGCAGTTGCTCCATCAACGAGGTTTTCCCGGTACCATTGTGTCCCACAATTGCGACATTACGTAAGTCAGTACTGGTAATGCTCATAAATCCTCCCTCTGCTTTGTTAAAAGCTATTTGCGTATTTAGTACATGTTAAGCCTCCAATGGGTATATGTCAAATTATTTATTCATTTATTGGCCTATAGAGCACTATAGCTTGAAGTAATAAAATAAGTGATTTTTTTTTAATTACATTGACAGGTGATAATTAAAAAACCTACGTTTATTAATTTTTAGTTAATAAATGTAGGTTTATATTTTATTTGAAAATTTTAATGATTTTCTTCAATGAGGAGTTATTTTTTTGTAAAATATATACAATTATTCGAGAAAAATTAATTAACAATTTCTCGAATAAAGTTGAAATATCACAAAAAAATTTACTTATCACTTTGAAGGGCAAAACCTTTCATGAAGCTTTCTTGAAGAATAAAGAATATTAATAAAGGAGGAATAATTGTCATTATTACACCAGCCATTATTACTCCCCAGTTATTTGAGGACTCGGCATTCATTAGCATTTTAATACCAATTTGAACAACTCTCATGTTATCAGTATTTGTTGCCATTAATGGCCATAAATATTGATTCCAAATATAAATAAATTCAATTACAACCAGAGCTCCAATTGTATTTTTAGTAAGTGGAAGAAGAATTCTAAAAAAATATTGCATAGGTCTACATCCATCCATTTTAGAAGCATCTACTAATTCAGAAGGAATAGTCTTAAATCTTTGAATAAACAAGAAAGTACCTGTTGCACTAGCCCAGAAAGGAACTATTAAACCAGCATAAGTGTTAATCCAGTTGAAACCTCTAACTACATCAAACAGTGCTACAATTCTAACAGGAACAGGGAGTAATAATGTTACAATTATTACAAAAAATAAAAAATCTTTTCCTTTAAATTTAAAATTACTAAAAGCAAATGCAGCTAATAAACTCATTGTTACTTTTCCAGCTGTTACCATTATTGCGATAAAAGCAGAGTTAAACATCATTCTTCCTAAATTAATTCTATTCCAAGCTGTAGTGTAATTCGATATCCAGTTATTTGAAAAAGTCAATTTAGGAGGATTTGAAAATACTTCAATCTCAGTCTGAGAGCTAATTACTAATGCTAAAAATACAGGAAGACAAATAATACAAACAGATAGAATTGCAAGTACATGGTACAATGCTGTAGTTCTTTTTTTTCTAATCATTGTTTTCCCCTTATTGATAATGTACTTTTTTGCCAGTTGTTTTAAATTGAACAACTGTTAAAAGTACAACAATGCAGAATAATACCAAGCTTTCTGCAGCAGCATAACCAATTCTTGAATTTACAAAGAAATCTTTATAAAGTTGGTAAATAAGAATATTTGTAGAATCTACTGGTCCACCTTCTGTTAATACATCAATTAATCCGAAGGAAGCAAAATATGAATAGGTGGTATTCATAACTAGTAGGAAAAACGTAGTTGGGGAAATAAAAGCAAAAGTAATCTTTGAAAACCTTTTAAAAGGTCCAGCTCCATCAATAGCAGCAGCCTCAAGAGAATCAGCAGGTACATTACGCAAAGCCGTCAGATAAAATACTATATTATAGCCCATATTTTTCCAGGTGGCCGCAAGGGCTACAACAATGAAAGCGGAAAACCCTTGGGTCATCCAATCATAGTGTCCTGTGAAAAAACAGACAATTCCATTTGCAGGATTAAATAGAAAATTAAAAAGAGCACCAGCGATTGCAGGTGATAAGGCATAAGGCCAGATCATTAAAGTTCTATATACTTTTGCTCCTTTGATATTTTGATTTAATAAAAGAGCAAGAGCTAAAGAAAGAATAAGGCCCAATACAACAACTAAAAGACAAAAGATGATTGAAATAACAAAACTATGTCCATAATCAGCATTTTGAAATAGTTTCTTAAAATTATAAAGACCAGCAAATTTATTAGCACCTGTATAGGGATTAACTTTATAGAAAGATAATCTAAAAGTTTCAAAAGCTGGATAAAAAAGAAATGTAGTCAAAACTAAAAACGTAGGCAACAATAACAGATAAGGTAGAAATTTTGAAGGAAAAACTGACTGTTTCATCCTTACCTCCCTTTAAGAGTAATTTTTATAGAATATACAGGGGCCTATTAAAGCCCCTGTAATGTGAAAATTATTGAATTTTATAATTGAATAACTTCATTCCATTCTGTAATTAAATCATTTACTTTTTTAGCAGCTTCATCAAGGGCAACTTGAGTATCTTTTCCTTGATAACATTCTTGAATAGCAGATTGAATAATAGCTCTTGTTTCTGGGAATACACCAAGAAGAGAACCTGAAGAATTAAGAGTACCAGGACTAACGAGTAATTGATCAAAAGCAGTTTTGTAATTAGGATTTTCAACAAACCAACCTTCATTTTCTAATGAGTCCATAGCAGATTTTGTTACAGGGAAATAACCTGTGCCTTTATGCCATGCTTTTTGAGAATCGTCATTTGCAATGAATTTCTCGAGTTTTACAGCAGCTAATTCTTGTTCTTGTGTTAAATTATTAGTAATCCAAAGTGTACCACCACCAATAGCTACTCCACCTGTAGAGCCTTCTGGATGAGGAATAAATCCTGTTCCTAATTCCCAACCCTTATCATTTAAGGCTTTTGTAAATAGGTTAACGTCAGAAGATGATGATAGAGCAATTGCGGCTGTGCCTGAACTAAATGCAGCTCTATGATTATCCCAACCAGGACCAACATCATTAAATAAGCCATCATTATACATTCCAACCCACCAATCTAATACTTTCTTTCCGGCTGGGCCATTAAACAATACTTCTGTTGGTAATTCTTTTCCACGACCATTGTCGTTATTTGCAAAAGGCGCATCTTGTAAAGCAATCATTTCTTCAAAATACCATCCATGTAGATTCCAAGTTACAGGTGTATCAATTCCGCTAGCTTTTAGGGCTTTTGCGGCAGCTACAACTTCAGCATATGTTTCAGGAGGATTATTTGCATCTAATCCAGCTTTTTCGAATAATGTCTTATTATAAAACAGTAAAGGAGTTGAAGAATTAAAAGGCATTGAATAATGTTGTCCTTGATATTTATAATAACTCTGTACTGGTACAAAGAAATTATCCCAATCTATTTCCTCTCCATATTTAATAGCTAATTCATCAATTGGTGAAATTAAACCACTATTAATCATACCCAAAGTACCAATTTCATAACTATGGAATACTGCAGGTGCATTTCCAGCTTTATAAGCTGATTTTACCTTATTTAAAGTATCGTTATAACTCCCAGCATATTGTACTTCAACAGTAATATTTGGATTTTCTGCCATAAAGTTATCAACAATACCTTGAATTAACTCAATACGAGATCCAGACATAGCATGCCAAAATTGAATGGTAACGGGTGCTTTATCATCTAAAGCCTTCTTCATTGTGATTTCACTTTGTCCATTTGCAAATAAGCAAGTCATGCTTATCATAATAGATAGTAATAAAACTAAAATTTTTTTCATCACACTCTCCTTTTTGTGAAATAAATATTCAGGATCGCTCCTGATATTAGTTAATAATTTAAATATTTTTTAAAAAATATTAACCTCTTTAGAATTATTATAAGCTACACAATTCAATCTTGCAATGAATTTTTATCTAATTATCAAGTAAATTTTAGTGAAAATATTTTTTTATATATCAATTTGGGTGATATTGAGTAAAAGTAAGTTAATTTTATGTTTAAGTTTAGTTAAGTATTGCTTTTTTATCAATTTTTGTTAAACTGTAAAAAAGTCTTTTGGAGTACTTAATGAGGAAAAAGAAAGTAACATTACAAGATATTGCAGATAAAGCTGAATTATCAACAGCTAGTGTTTCTATGATTATTTCAGGGAAAAAACTTTCACGTTTTTCCAGAGATACAATAGATAGAGTTACTCAAATTACAAAAGAGCTTGAATATAAAACTAGAAAACAAAAAGATACTCGCTATAGCGATACCATCATAATTATCTGTCCTTCTGTTTATAATCCCTATTATGCAACTTTGATTCAGGGTATGGAAATGCAAGCCTTCAAATTAGGTCTTAGAACCATTATAAGAAATACCTATTGGGATATGAGTGTTGAAGAAGATATATTCAGCTATGCTCAACATTCTCAAATAGCAGCAATAGTATTTGCTATGATACCTCAAATGGAAAAACTAGCCTTAGAACTATGTAAAAACTTCCCTATGGTTGCAGTCGGTGATTATAATGATAATTTAAAATTTGATACAATTGATCTTAATAATTTTGATGCTGGAAGAAAAGTTGCAAGACATTTATTAAATTTAGGACACAAAAAGATTGCCTATATTTCAACAAGTTTGAATTCTTATCACAGTGCGAGAGTTAGAAGAAGAAACGGATTGCTAGAAGAGATGAAATTGCAAAATATACAAGAAGAATTAATTGTATGTTCTTACAATGTAGAATCCTTGATAGAACTTAATAATGTTGATATTGAATATGAGACTGGATATAAATTAGCTATTGAATGTTTAAAAGATCATCCTGAGGTTACGGCTATAGTGGCAATTAATGATATGGTTGCATACGGAATTATGGATGCAATTATTGATTGTGGTTTTAGTATTCCTGAGGATTATAGTGTTTGTGGATTTGATAATATATTTCCTTCAAAGTTTGGTGCAATTGGTCTCACTACTGTCGAAAACTATATTGTAGAGCGAGGTAGAAGGGCTATTACCCTTATTTATAGCAGAATGCAAAACAACGAAGTTCATGATGAGGGAATCAGAAATGTTACTAGAATCGAATATTCAAGTAAATTAATAGAGAGAAAAAGCACTTCTAATCCTAGAAAGAACAACTAACACTTAAAGGGAATAAAATAGGGAGCACTGAAAAATATCAGAATATGCTCCCTTTATAATTAAAACTTAATAAAAATTTTTACTTATATCTTTGTTTTAAAAAAAATATCAATAGTACTTGCTAATTGATTTTTTAGTTCAAAAGAAAGTTTTTCTTTTTCAGCAGAATCTATGGTAATTTTATCACCATATTCACAAAAAAATGACCAGCTAGGAGCATTTAACACTCGGGAAATTTTTTCAATTGTTGAAAAAGATGGAGCTTTTCTTGCATTTTCAATTTCAGTAACAAACGAAGTAGAAACGTTAATCTTTTTAGATAACTGGGCTTGAGTTAACCCTTCTTTTTTTCGTCTTATTCTTAGATTGTTGGCAAAAATTGCTTTTAAAATAGGGCTTTCATCCATTATATAGTTCCTTTGGTGTGTTGCTATTAATATTTTTTATCAATTTTAGTAGAGTAATGATCAAATTCCATTGAGAAATTACCTCTTCCTTGTGTTACAGATCTGAGAGCTGTTGAATACCCAAACATTTTTGAAAGTGGAGATTCAGCACTAATATGATCCGCATTGATTTTAGAATCAATTTTATGTACGATTCCGCCTCTACTAGTTAAACCACCGATAACTTCACCAACATATTGATTTGGAACAACGATTTCTACTTTCATAATTGGCTCCATTAATACAGGGCTTGCACTTTGACAAACTCTATCAAAACACATAGAAGAACAAGCTTCAAAAGCAAATTCACTCGCAGTTAATTCATCATATTTAATTGCTGTAACAGTAGCCTCTAGATCACACACTTCATAACCATACTTTATTCCACTGAGGAAAGAATTCGTAACTCCTCTTTCAATTGCAGCTAAAATTTTAGGATCTATCAGTCTGGTATTAGCAGTAATTTTAAATTTATTACCACTTCTTTTGGGTAGAGGTTTAACTTCTAAAGTGATGCTAGCACAGTTTTCTTTGTTGGCAATAATTTTATTAAAGACTTCAGTTCCTTTTGCAGTTTCTGTTATGCTTTCTCTGTACGATACTTGAGGGTTACCAACATGCGCTGCTATCTTCATTTCATCGGTTAATCTAGTAACTAGTACATCTAGGTGTAATTCACCCATACCACTTATTATTAATTGTCCTGTATCTAGATCATCTTGATATGTGAAGGTGGGGTCTTCCATCGCTAATTGAGTTAGTGCTTTTTTTAGTTTATCACTATCATTTTGGGAGTTTGGCTCAATTGCAATTGAAATAACAGGAGTAGGGAAAGTCATTTTTTCAAGTAGTATTTTCTCTCCTTCACTCGCTAGTGTATCTCCTGTTTGAATATCTTTAAAACCAACGATTACACCAATATCACCAGCAACTAGCTCTGTTAATTCTTCTCGTCTATCAGCATGCATTCTAAGTATTCTGCCAATTCGCTCTCTCTTTGATTTGGTAACATTATATATGCTAGATCCTTTTTTTAGTTTTCCTCGATATACTCTCACATAAGAGAGTACACCAGCATCTCTATCCATTTGAATTTTGAAAAGCAAAGCTAGAGTTTGGGCATCTTCATCATGTATTATCGTAACTGGGGTATTTTTCTTTATGTTAATTCCACTAACGCTAGTAACATCTAAGGGACTTGGTAAAAAATCTATTACACCATCTAGTACTGGTTGAACTCCAATATTTCTTAGGGATGATCCAACAAAAACTGGAAGTATTTTTCTACTCAAGCAACCAATTCTAATTGCTGCTTTTATCATATCTCCTGGAATTGGTTCATCATTAAAAAACAAGTCCATAATTTTTTCATCAAAAAGAGAGGCCTTATCTATTAAATTTTCTCTCCATTGTTCACTGAGTTCAATCATATCAGAGGGGATTTCATTTTCAATTATAGTTTGGCCATAGTTATCAGGATCGAAAGTTAGATATTTTTGTTCAATTAAATCAATAATTCCACTAAACTCATTTTCACTTCCAACAGGGATAGATAATGGGACAGGATGGGCTTTTAATTTTTTATCCATTTCTTCAACTACATTATAAAAATTAGCACCTAATCTATCCATTTTATTGATAAAGGCTATTCTTGGTACTTTGTAAGTATCTGCTTGTCTCCATACAGTCTCGGTTTGAGGCTCAACTCCTCCAACTGCACAAAAAACACCAACAGCACCATCGAGAACTCTAAGAGATCTTTCAACTTCAGCTGTGAAGTCTACATGGCCAGGGGTATCAATAATGTTAATTTGATTATCTTTCCAATAACAAGTTGTAGAGGCACTAGCTATTGTAATGCCTCTATTTTGTTCTTGGACCATCCAATCCATTGTGGCATTACCATTATCGACTTCACCAATTCTGTGGTTTTCACCACTATAATATAGTATGCGCTCTGTTGTCGTTGTTTTACCCGCATCAATGTGGGCCATAATACCTATGTTTCTTGTTTTATCTGCTATCATAAATTATTAACGATTAATATCGTGTTAACTCCTAATTAAATTCTAGTTTTCAAAATTAATATAATACTTTAATGTAAAAAGTATAAACCGTTAATATATTAACAAAAAATAATATAATTTTCAATGTTAGAAATAATGAATAATAAAACATAAAAATATATAAAAAAAGCCTGATAAATTTAATTATCAAGCTCCATAGATAAAAGTATAAATACTTAATTTAAGTCCATTTAGATATTAAATCTTTTATTTCAGCGATTGATTCAATTTCTTTAGCTGTATGAGTTGGCCATACATTATATTTGGCAACAGCATAATTTAATAGCATAACAGCTTCTTGTCTATCACTCATTTTATTAATTGGTACCGATGAATAATAAGGGGTATTTTTACCACTATCCATTCCTTCATAATAAGCATATTTATCATAGGGTTTGGATTCCTTTTTCCAATCTGAATTTAAACTTTTAAATTCTTTTGTTCTTTTATTTTTATTCCAATTTCTGTCATATAAAACTATAGCTGTTTCTTTAAAATGATTTGGATAAATAACATTAGAAGGAATAGTATCTATTGCACGTCTGTAATAAGAAATTCCATAATTATTATTGCCGAAACTAATAAAACCACCAGGGACTGTATTATATAGCATTCCTAGTACATACCAGGCTTCAGAATTTTCTAAATCATTGAATTCATCAAAGATAATTCTTAAGTCATCTCTCATATCATTAGCTGCAGATAAGGATTTTAAGATTCCTTTTGTTTGACCAATTCTTCCTACGTTGCTTGATTTCCAAAGGTGAGCTAAGGGATTATTAAATAATTCAATAGATTTATTCGCATATTCAAGACCTAAGTCATATATTTCTAACTTATTGCTATCCCCTTCAGCTTTATCACCAAGATTTACTTGAACTCTAGCTAATCTCCAATATATTTCTGCTTTATCTTTGTTATTAGTTGCAGCATTTAGTTGACTATCCAATATTGATTTTGTTTGAGCTATTTCATCAACAAAATATAAATCATCTACTTGTGAAAAATTAATAGAACTAAATAGATTTACACTAACAAATAGTAGTGTTAGAAAAGCAATAAAAGTTTTTTTCATTTGTAACCCCTTTTTAATATGATAGGACTGAATTATTTATTTGGCAAGTTAAATTACATTTGCTTTTGGAATTCTTGATCAGGAATGCAAAATAAGGGGACTTAAAAAATTTCAAGTTTCCTTATTTTTGTTATCAGTTAATACTTTAGTTTACCTTTGTAATAGTCTTTAGTAGCGTGAGGGACTTAAAATTCCTTGACCTTTAGGTCATGCGAGTTCAAGTCTCGCCTTTGGCATAATTCTACACAGCATTGATACAATGCATTAATAAATGAAAGCTAGTTTAATTCTTTACACGAAAAGAAATAATAACTAGCTTCTTTTTTTGTCTAATCAGCTATTCCTATTATCAAACCCAGGTGTAAGAGCCTTGTTAAAAAACTACACCCCCTTGAAGTCAAATAGTGTGATTATTCTCCAAATCGTTTAATTGTATAGGCATATCGTTTGATAGTATCCTGATTGTGTAATATATATGAATTTCTTGTCCTAGTCATAATTGAAGTAAACCCCACTTTTGAAACAAATTAAAATTTACTTAATCTGTAATATTATATTTCTATCATTGGTTTAATTTTCATATATGGTAGTGTACAATGATGTTTGCAATTTGAACTTGCAAAAAGCCATCAGTAATCTCATAATGTTTGGTAACGACACCGAATATAGGAGAAAACACAATGGCTAGAACAAAAGATATCACATTTTTTGAAATGAAACTATTAGAATTTGCTGATTCTAAGGATCCTTTATTAGAAATGTTAGATTGGATGACAAAACAACTAATGGAATTGGAGATTTCTGAGAAATGTAATAGTGAGAAAGGTAAACATAATCTAGATAGAAAAACTTATAGAAGCGGATATAGATCAAGAAGCATTGAAAAGATTATATCTTTCCTTTTTGTGAAGAGCATTGAAAAGAAT